>NZ_CP019445.1:1858799-2168599 GCF_001975225.1 Kosakonia cowanii JCM 10956 = DSM 18146
ATATAGAAGTCGATATCCGCATTATTAATCATGCGGTCATAGGCCAGAACTTTAATTCCTTCCTGTTTGGCTTCTTTCACAACGTTACTTAATACCTGACCGTTGTAGGGAATAATAACCAGCACGTCGACGCCGCGGTTGATCATATTTTCAATTTGCGACATCTGGGTCTCTTCATTACCGTTCGCCGACTGGACAAAGACATCGGCGCCGAGGGATTCGGCTTTCTTAACAAAAATGTCGCGATCTTTTTGCCAGCGTTCAAGACGGAGATCGTCAATCGCCATGCCGATTTTTATCGTTTTGGCGTGAGCGAACGTGCTGGCAAGCAGCAGGGTGGCGCAGAGTGTAAGGCAGAGATTCTTTATCTTCATAATAGGAATACCTTTCGTAGGGTGGTGTGCGAGATAAAAGAAACGTGCACTGCTTAGAACGAGCAAATTCTTAACGCAGAATGGAATAGTGGCAATTACAGATTTTAATAGGCGGGTTACGTTTTTTGGTTTATTTGCTGATTTATGACCCCGATCTTATTTTAAAAAAAATAAAACTGGCGTTGCATAAAAAACAGGAAAGTCCCTCGCAGCAACTTTTGCGGTTATTTTGCGAGCCAGCGCACGTTTGCGTATTCTCTCAATGGCAGTGTGAAATAACGTAATTGAGCAAGGCGCAGAGAGAATCCAGTATTAACTCAGATATGTTCACTCGCCAATGGAGCTCATTATGCACGCTTATTTTGACCAGCTGGATCGGGTTCGTTTTGAAGGTTCAAAGAGTACGAATCCGCTCGCGTTTCGTCACTACAACCCGGATGAGCTGGTGCTCGGGAAACGCATGGAAGATCACCTGCGTTTCGCCGCCTGCTACTGGCACACCTTCTGCTGGAACGGCGCGGATATGTTTGGCGTCGGCTCCTTCGATCGCCCGTGGCAGCAGCCGGGCGAGGCGATGGCGCTGGCAAAACGCAAAGCCGATGTCGCCTTCGAATTCTTCCATAAGCTCAATGTGCCCTACTACTGCTTCCATGATGTCGATGTCTCCCCGGAAGGCGCCTCGCTGAAAGAGTACCTGAGCAACTTCGCCGAAATGGTTGATGTGCTGGGGGAAAAACAGCAGCAGAGCGGCGTCAAGCTGCTGTGGGGCACGGCAAACTGCTTTACCAACCCACGTTACGGCGCGGGCGCGGCCACTAACCCGGATCCGGAAGTCTTCAGCTGGGCGGCAACCCAGGTGGTAAGCGCGATGAACGCCACCCATAAACTCGGCGGCGAAAACTACGTGCTGTGGGGCGGACGCGAAGGGTACGAAACCCTGCTCAACACCGATCTGCGCCAGGAGCGCGAGCAGATTGGCCGCTTTATGAACATGGTGGTTGAGCATAAGCACAAAATCGGTTTCCGCGGCACGCTGCTGATTGAGCCAAAACCGCAGGAGCCAACCAAGCACCAGTATGATTATGACGCCGCGACCGTCTATGGCTTCCTGAAACAGTTCGGGCTGGAAAAAGAGATCAAGCTCAATATCGAAGCCAACCACGCCACCCTCGCGGGCCACTCCTTCCATCATGAAATCGCCACCGCCATTGCGCTGGGGCTGTTTGGCTCCGTCGACGCCAACCGCGGCGATCCGCAGCTCGGCTGGGATACCGACCAGTTCCCGAACAGCGTCGAAGAGAACGCGCTGGTGATGTATGAAATCATCAAAGCGGGCGGCTTCACCACCGGCGGCCTCAACTTTGACGCCAAGGTCCGTCGCCAGAGTACCGATAAGTACGATCTCTTCTACGGCCATATCGGCGCGATGGACACCATGGCGCTGGCGCTGAAAATCGCTGCCCGCATGGTCGAAGAGGGCGAGCTGGATAAACGCGTCGCTAAACGTTACGCGGGCTGGAATGGTGAGCTGGGCCAGCAAATTTTGCAGGGGCAGCTTAGCCTTGCGGAGCTGGCGAAGTACGCTGAAGAGCAGAACCTGGCGCCGCGTCACCAGAGCGGTCACCAGGAGCAACTGGAGAACCTGGTCAACGCGTATCTCTTCGATAAGTAACCGGCCTCTGCGCGGCACACTCAACAAGGAGTAGTCACTATGTATATCGGGATCGATCTCGGTACCTCGGGCGTGAAGGCGATTCTGCTCGGTGAGCAGGGCGAGGTGCTGGCCTCCCATACGGAGAAACTCAGCGTCTCTCGCCCACACCCGCTATGGTCGGAGCAGGATCCCGAAAGCTGGTGGCAGGCGACGGATCGCGCCATCCAGGCGCTCGGCGCAGCGCATTCGTTGCAGCAGGTGAAGGCCATCGGCCTTGCCGGGCAGATGCACGGCGCGACGCTGCTCGATAGCGAAAACCGCGTTCTGCGCCCGGCGATCCTCTGGAACGATGGTCGCTGTGGTGAGGAGTGCGGGCTGCTGGAAGCGCGGGTCGCTAACGCCCGTGCGATCACCGGTAACCTGATGATGCCGGGCTTTACCGCGCCGAAGCTGCTGTGGGTGCAGCGGCATGAGCCGGAAATCTTCGCAAAGGTGGCGAAGGTGCTGCTGCCGAAAGATTACCTGCGGCTGAAGATGTCCGGCGTCTTTGCCAGCGATATGTCCGATGCCGCAGGCACCATGTGGCTTGATGTGGCGAGGCGCGACTGGAGTGACGAGATGCTCGCCGCCTGCTCGCTGTCGCGCAGCCATATGCCAACGCTTTTTGAAGGCAGTGAGATCACCGGCGAACTGCTGCCAGAAGTTGCCCGGCGCTGGGCGATGCCGGTAGTGCCGATTGTTGCAGGCGGCGGCGACAACGCCGCTGGCGCGGTCGGCGTCGGCATGGCGGATGCGGGCCAGGCGATGCTCTCGCTCGGCACCTCCGGCGTCTACTTTGCCGTCAGCGAAGGGTTCCTCAGCAAGCCGGAAAGCGCCGTGCACAGCTTCTGCCACGCGCTGCCGGGGCGCTGGCACCTGATGTCGGTGATGCTGAGTGCGGCCTCCTGTCTGGACTGGGCGGCCAAACTGACCGGCATGGCATCGGTGCAGGCGCTGATTAGCGCTGCGCAGCAAGCCGACGAGAACGCGGGCGATATCTGGTTTCTGCCCTATCTCTCCGGCGAGCGCACACCGCACAACAACCCGCAGGCAAAAGGCGTCTTCTTTGGTCTGACCCATCAGCATGGCCCGGCAGAGCTGGCGCGTGCGGTGCTGGAAGGGGTGGGGTATGCGCTGGCAGACGGGATGGATGTGGTGCATGCCTGCGGCGTAACGCCACAAAGCATTACCCTTATCGGCGGCGGCGCGCGCAGCGACTGGTGGCGGCAGATGCTGGCGGATATCAGCGGCTTGCAGCTTGATTACCGCACCGGCGGGGATGTTGGCCCGGCGCTCGGCGCGGCGCGGCTGGCGCAAATCGCCGTTAATCCTGACGTACCGCTGGCAACGCTATTGCCGCAACTGCCGGTGGAGCAGCAGCATCAGCCGGACGCGCAGCGCCACGCGCACTATGCCGCGAAGCGCGACACCTTCCGCCGCATCTATCAGCAGCTGTTGCCGCTGATGTCATAACCTTTTCGGCCCGCTGGCAACGGTGGGCCGTAATCACCCTGATGTTGTCCTTTTTTGGTCTTAGCAGCGGCGTAAAGCCTTGCCAGAATAGCGTTAACCCCACTGAGCAAGGAGTCCTGAAATGACCCGTACCGCCCTGATTAACATCGACACCCAGCAATCCTTTTTCCACCGTGACTTCTGGCAGGATAACGACTTTCCCGCTTTCCAGCAGGCGATGCTGACGCTGATTGCCGGTTGCCAGGCGCGCGGCATTCCGCTGGTGGATATTTTTCACGTCGCCGACAGCGGCCCCTTCTCGCTGGAGAGCGGCTTCGTGAAACCGATGCCCTTTTTAAAGCACCAGGCGGATGTCACCTTCCACAAGCATGTCCACAACGCCTTTACCGATACCGGCCTCGATCGCTGGCTGCGTCAGCGCGATATCACTCATCTGATTATTTGTGGTATTCGTACGGAGCAGTGCTGTGAAACGACCGCCAGGGTGGCATCGGATCTGGGCTATCGCGTGACCTTCGTCAGCGAAGCGACGCTCACTTTCCCAATGACACATAATGGCGTGACGCTGGATAGCCACACGCTGCGCCACCGTACGGAAACCGTGCTCGTCGGGCGCTTTGCCGCCATTAAAACCGTCCAGGAGACGCTGGAACAATAAATGTGTGATGTCTGGTTTGTGATGCTGCCCGGCGTGCTGGCGCTCGATATGGCCGGTCCGGCGGAGACCTTTGCGCAGGCGCAGGAGACTTTTCGCCTGCACTACATCGGCCCGCAAGCGGAGGTGGCAACCTCCCTTGGCTTAACGATGGGCAACATCGCGCCGCTGCCGGAGACGTTGCCGGAGGGGAGCCTGCTGGTGCTGCCCGGCGTCAGCGATTCGTCGCAGTTATTCGACACGCCGCAGGCAAGGCAGGTGCGCAACTGGCTGATGCGTCTGCAACCGCTGCTCCACCGCCGGGCGATTACGCTGATGTGCGTCTGTTCCGGCGCAATGCTGGCGGCGAAAGCCGGGCTGCTTAACGGGGTTCAGTGCACGACCCATCACAATGTGATTGCCCGCTTGCAGGCGCTCGAACCGGCAGCGCTGGTCAAAGAGAACCGGATATTTATTGAGGATCGCGGCATCTGGACCAGCGCGGGCATCACCTCAGGCATCGATCTCGCCCTGCATATTATCAACCGTTTATGCGGGCCGGCGCGTGCGCTGGCGGTGGCGCGCGAAATGGTGGTCTGGTTTCGCCGCTCCGGCGATGACCCGCAGCTTTCACCGTGGTTGCGCTATCGCAACCATCTCCACCCGGCGGTGCACCGGGCGCAGGATGCGCTGACCGCCGAGCCGCAAAAGGCCTGGCAACTGGCGGAGATTGCCGCGCAGGCACACGTCAGCGCCCGGCATCTCACCCGTCTTTTTCAGCAACATCTGGGGATCAGCGTGCGGGACTATCTGGAGCAGTTGCGGCTGGTGATTGCCGAGCAGGCGCTGTTGCAGGGCCAGGGCGCGGAGCAGGCGGCGCTGGCCGCCGGTTTTTCCTCCCCGCGCCAGCTGCACCGGGCGCGGGCGCGAATAATTAGCTGACAAACCGCCGCCGGTCGATGCGCTGCACCAGCATTGAGAGCGCCAGGCTTGCCGCCAGCGCCGCGCTGAAGACCCACAGAATGTCGAGCAGCGGCCAGTTTTGCACCTCAACGCCGCGCGTGCGCAGCGCATGAATAATCAGCGCGTGGAAACCGTAAATACCGAGTGAGTGGCGCGAAATCAGCGCCAGCCCGGGCAGAGTGCGGCTGTTAAGGGTATTTTTTACCAGCGTAAACAGCGCGATGGCGCAGAGAAAGACCATCGGGCCGCAGTAGAGATACCAGGTATCGGCGAAGTTGCCGCGCCATCTCAGCTCATGCAGCGTACCGCGTGAAATCGCCACCACTGCCAGCACCACAACTGCGGCGCTCAGCCAGTTCAGCGCCCGTTTTTGCGTCTCCATCATGCCGATGGCGCGACCGAGGATGGCGTAGAGCACGTAGTAAAAGGTGTCGCCGTTGATGTAGAGATTGATCGGCAACCACTCAACGCCATCGCTTTTTAACGTCACCAGATTGGGGTTAGCGACAACGCCAATCACCGCAATCAGCGCCAGCAGCATCTTGCCGCTCAGGGCTTTGACCTGAATCAGGGGCGAGAGCAGGTAGATAACGATGACGGCGAAGAAGAACCACAGATGGTAAAAAATCGGCTTTTGCAGGATGTTCTTCAGCGACAGGTCGCTGTTAATCGAGGTAAACAGCACGATATAGAGCAGGGCGATGAGGCTATAAAACAGCAGGCAGAGGCCGATACGCAAAAAGTGGCGCGGCTGGGCGCTGCGTTCGCCATAAAAGAGGTAGCCTGAAATCATAAAAAAGAGGGGAACGCTGACGCGCGAGGCGGAGTTGAGCAGATTGGCAACATTCCAGTCGAAGCTGGTAACGGCGGCTGGATTAGTAATGTACCAGGTGGTGGTGTGGATCATGACCACCATTAAACAGGCTATCCCGCGTAAATTATCTATCCAGTGAATTTTTGACGGCATCACTTCCTCAATTTCTTATTGTCGACAAATATCCTAAGACTGGTAATTTACCTGCGTATCTCTTTGGATAATTCTGAGTTTTCCCACGCGTGGTTGTGCACTAAGCGCAGTGCTGCACAATGGCGTTTTTGGCCGTTCACCCTATCAGCCCGCAAGGAAATGCGTAAGAAAATGATGAAGTTTACTCTGCCGATGCTGATGTTGCTGCTGACAAGTTGCAGCGCGCCCGAGAAAACGCCGGAGCAGAAGGCGCAAACGGCACGGCCTGGCCCGACACGCTCCCTCGATATGGAGCAACTCTGCCGGGAAAACGCCGCGCACCGCTACAACACCGGGGCGGAAAAAGTGAACGTTACCGGCTTCGAACAGTATCAGGGCAGTTACGAGATGCGTGGCGTTACGCCGCGTCATGAAGCGTTTGTCTGCACTTTTGACGCTGAAGGGCAGTTTTTGCATCTTTCGATGCGTTAAGCCCCATAATACGCGCCAATGCCGCCGCTATTTCCCAATTTTCCGTAAACAACCCCGTTTCGTACTGTATATCTTGCAGTCAGCGGGTATACTGGTCGCTTCCTTTAAATCCACACGTATCCAGCACGAAATAATATGCAAAAGTTTGATACCAGGACCTTTCAGGGTCTGATCCTGACCTTACAGGATTATTGGGCTCGTCAGGGCTGCACCATCGTTCAACCTCTGGACATGGAAGTGGGTGCCGGTACTTCGCACCCAATGACCAGCCTGCGCGCGCTGGGCCCGGAGCCGATGGCAACCGCCTACGTTCAGCCTTCCCGTCGTCCGACCGATGGTCGCTACGGCGAAAACCCGAACCGCTTACAGCACTACTACCAGTTCCAGGTGGTGATTAAACCCTCTCCGGACAACATTCAGGAACTGTACCTCGGGTCACTGAAAGAGCTGGGTATGGACCCGACCATTCACGATATTCGTTTCGTGGAAGATAACTGGGAGAACCCGACGCTGGGTGCCTGGGGTCTTGGTTGGGAAGTGTGGCTTAACGGCATGGAAGTGACGCAGTTCACCTACTTCCAGCAGGTTGGCGGCCTTGAGTGCAAGCCGATCACCGGCGAGATCACCTATGGTCTGGAACGTCTGGCGATGTACATTCAGGGCGTAGACAGCGTCTACGATCTGGTCTGGAGCGACGGCCCGCTGGGTAAAACCACTTACGGCGACGTGTTCCATCAAAACGAAGTGGAGCAGTCCACTTACAACTTCGAATACGCCGATGTCGACTTCCTCTTCACCTGCTTTGAGCAGTATGAGAAAGAGGCTCAGCAGCTGCTGGCGCTGGAAAACCCGCTGCCGCTGCCGGCTTACGAACGCATTCTGAAAGCCGCCCACAGCTTCAACCTGCTTGATGCGCGTAAAGCCATCTCCGTCACCGAACGCCAGCGCTACATTCTGCGCATCCGTACGCTGACCAAAGCAGTCGCTGAAGCCTATTACGCTTCCCGTGAAGCCCTTGGCTTCCCGATGTGCAACAGAAATAAATAAGAGGCGGCCATGTCAGAGAAAACATTCCTGGTGGAAATCGGCACCGAAGAGCTGCCACCAAAAGCCCTGCGCAGCCTGGCGGAGTCCTTCGCTGCCAACTTTACCGCTGAGCTGGATGCAGCAGGCGTTGCCCACGGCGACGTTAAATGGTTCGCCGCACCGCGCCGTCTGGCGCTGAAAGTGGCTAACCTTGCCGCCGCGCAGCCGGATCGCGAAGTTGAAAAACGCGGCCCGGCCATCGCCCAGGCGTTCGACGCGGAAGGCAAACCGAGCAAAGCGGCTGAAGGCTGGGCGCGCGGCTGCGGTATTACCGTCGATCAGGCCGAGCGTCTGACCACCGACAAAGGCGAATGGCTGCTCTATCGCGCCCATGTTAAAGGCGAAAGCATCGAAGCGCTGCTGCCGAACATGATCGCCACCTCGCTTAGCAAACTGCCGATCCCGAAACTGATGCGCTGGGGCGCGTCGGACGTGCACTTTGTGCGTCCGGTTCACACCGTTACCCTGCTGCTGGGCGACCAGCTGGTTCCGGCAACGATCCTTGGCATTCAGTCCGATCGCGTCATTCGCGGCCACCGCTTTATGGGCGAGCCGGAGTTCACCATCGACAACGCCGATCAGTACCCGCAAATCCTGCTGGAGCGCGGCAAAGTGATGGCGGATTACGCCGAGCGTAAAGCCAAAATCAAAGCGGACGCCGAAGAGGCGGCGCGTAAGATTGGTGGTAACGCCGATCTGAGCGACAGCCTGCTGGAAGAGGTCACCTCTCTGGTTGAGTGGCCGGTGGTGCTGACCGCGAAGTTCGAAGAGAAATTCCTCGCCGTTCCGGCGGAAGCGCTGGTCTACACCATGAAGGGTGACCAGAAGTACTTCCCGGTGTATGGCAACGACGGCAAACTGCTGCCAAATTTCATCTTCGTCGCCAATATCGAGTCGAAAGATCCGCAACAGATTATCTCCGGTAATGAAAAAGTGGTGCGCCCGCGTCTGGCGGATGCCGAGTTCTTCTTCAATACCGACCGTAAAAAACGCCTGGAAGATCACCTGCCGCGTCTGCAAACCGTGCTGTTCCAGCAGCAGCTTGGCACGCTGCGCGACAAGACCGATCGCATTCAGGCGCTGGCGGGCTGGATTGCCGGTCAGATTGGCGCAGATGTGAACCACGCCACGCGCGCGGGCTTGCTCTCCAAGTGCGATCTGATGACCAACATGGTGTTTGAGTTTACCGACACCCAGGGCGTGATGGGCATGCACTATGCGCGTCACGACGGCGAAGCGGAAGACGTTGCCGTTGCGCTGAACGAGCAGTATCAGCCGCGCTTTGCTGGTGATGAGCTGCCGTCTAACCCGGTGGCCTGTGCTGTGGCGATTGCCGATAAGATGGATACCCTCGCGGGGATCTTCGGTATCGGCCAGCATCCGAAAGGCGATAAAGACCCGTTCGCGCTGCGCCGTGCCGCGCTGGGCGTGCTGCGTATTATCGTCGAGAAGAACCTGGCGCTGGATCTGCAAACCCTGACCGAAGAGGCGGTGCGTCTCTACGGCGATAAGCTGACGAACGGCAAAGTGGTCGACGATGTGATCGACTTTATGCTGGGCCGCTTCCGCGCCTGGTATCAGGACGAAGGCTACAGCGTTGATACCATTCAGGCGGTGCTGGCGCGCCGTCCGACCAAACCGGCCGATTTCGACGCGCGTATGAAGGCGGTTTCCCACTTCCGTACGCTGGAGGAAGCGGCGGCGCTGGCGGCAGCCAACAAGCGCGTCTCCAACATCCTGGCGAAATCTGACGAAACGCTGAATGAGAACGTGCAGGCGGCGGTACTGAAAGAGGCCGCAGAGATTAAGCTGGCGGGCAACGTGGTGGTTCTGCGCGATACCCTGCAGCCGTTCTTTGCTGAAGGGCGCTATCAGGAAGCGTTGATCGAGCTGGCGCAGCTGCGCGAGCCGGTGGATGAGTTCTTTGAGAACGTGATGGTGAACGCCGACGATAAAGAGGTGCGCATCAACCGCCTGACGCTGCTGGCGAAACTGCGTGAACTCTTCCTGCAGGTTGCGGATATCTCGCTGCTGCAGTAATCGTTCAGTCGATAAAAAACCCGCTACGGCGGGTTTTTTTATGCCCCGATTTTGCCGGGAGTTGGTTTTGCCGGATGGCGCTTCGCTTATCTGGCCTACAAGGGACATCAGCCGCGCTAAATCGTAGGCCGGATAAGGCGTAGCCGCCATCCGGCAAAGCAGACGGTTCGGAACTGCCATCCGGCAACAGCGCCCAACTCAGTGGCGTGGCGCGTGGGTGAATCGACGAAAGGCATTACTGACGCGCACGGTGTTGCGCCCGGCGCGTTTTGCCTCGTAAAGGGCGTTATCCGCGCTCTGGATCAGTTGCCCATATTCGGTATGGTTCTGCTGACACAGGCTGGCGACGCCGATACTGACGCTGACGCAGCCATCCGGTGAACTGGCGTGGGGAAGCTCAAGGTGCTGCACGCTGGTGCGCAGCTTCTCCGCCAACTCCACCGCATCAGCAGAACGCGTTTCCGGCAGCAGGGCGCAAACTCCTCGCCGCCGTAGCGAAACAGGATCTCATTCGGGTTGCAGAGCGTGCTGCGCATCGCCGACGCAATCTGCTGCAGGCACTCGTCGCCGTGCTGGTGGCCATAGCTATCGTTATAGGACTTGAAGTAGTCCACATCAATCAACAGCAACGACAGCGGTTTGTTATTACGCTTGCTGGCGCGCCACTCGCGCTCAATGCAGAGATCGAAATAGCGGCGATTGCCGACGCCCGTCAGGCCATCCGACAGGGATTGCGACAACAATTCATGGGCCTGATCGCGCAGTAACGACTCACGGCGTACTGCCGCAGTGACATCGACAATCTGAATCAGGCAGTAACGCTCGGCATCGCCGAGTGGAACAATGGTCACCGCCTGGCTCAGACGGGCGGTTGGCCGCGCCGGTTCCGCATAGAGCGGAAAAGGGGAGCGGTGTAGCGATTGTGAAAGCAGGGAAGATAAATTGTGACCAATGGCCTGACGGATCGCATCGCCAACGCGGTGATAGGTCAGGTCCGGGAAGACGGAAAAAAAGTCTTCGCCAACGGTGTCGCTGGCCGCCCGCCCGGTATGCGTCTCTAACCACGCATTCCACAGCGCGATACGGTACTGCGCATCCACAAGGATGACACCGAGGCTGAGGGCTGAAAACGCATCCAATAACAACTTATCTTTCATGATTAATGCATTCCGCTGGGAACACTACCGGATTCTAAACGGCTGATATAAAGCCGAACCTGCTCGCGTAAGTCGCACAGAGCGGACATATCGAGGATAAACGCGAGATAGCCCTGGATCTGCTGGCGTTCGAGCGCAAAATCAATGCGCAGCATCATAACCAGCGGATCGTTCTTATCTTTTTCCGGGTTGAGGATCTCTTCGCTGCTGCCAACCCGCACCACTGGCAGCGAACCCTGTAGCTCTTTCTGGAACATATTTGCCAGCGTGCCGACACAGGCATTGAGCACGATATTGCCAATCTCGCTCATCGCTTCGCGCTCCATCTCGCCCAGTTCATGCGCCGGGATCAGATCGCCGACCATCATGCGCACGATTTCGAAACTCGCAGCTTCCGGAAACATCAGAATCGCTTCGGTGGCGTAGGCCCCTTCGTAATGCTGGCTAATGCCGAACAGCGATACGCCCGCACCCATCTCGTCGGCCGCTTTCGAGCGCGGCGTAAAGCGAATGGTCGGCACCGACATGCGCACCTCTTCATTGACGATATTGCTCATCGCCGCCGCCGCGTGACCGACGCCGATGTTGAAGATCTCCATCAGGCTGTCCGCTTCAATCTCGCTGATATCGGGCAACTCGGTCATGGCTGGCTCTCCAGGCTCTTCAGCATGGCGTGCAGCTGCGGCTCTTTCAGCGGTTTTGGCAGGAAACCGAGGCCCATCTCTTCGGCGGCAGCCTGCACAGAGTTCTGCACGTTAGCGGTAAGCAGCACGATGTGGGTCTGCGGGTGCGTTTGACGCAGGCGTGACGCCGCTTCAATGCCGCCAATGCCGGGCATATTCACATCAAGCAGAATCAGATAGGGGGTATTCGCCGCAGCATGGGCAATCGCCTCTTCGCCCGTACCGGCCTCATCAATGCTCCAGTCGCTGTGCAAGTTAAGAACATACTGGCGGGAAATCATGCGTGACAGGCGGCTGTCATCGACAATCAGAATATATCTGGACATCATTCATTCTCATTTTAGGATTCAGGGCCTGAAACCAGAACAATGCTTTACTTCCGGATCTCCTCCCTGAGCACTACTGAACGATATGCCACCGTTATGCGTTTGGGGTAACGCGCGGTTTTATCGTCTCCTTTCTGAAATGGCGATCCTGGATTGCACGCATGGCCTGCTACTTTCAGTTAAGTCACCTTATTCATCGGCAATATTGCGCAAACAATTAGCCCTCAATTTTGCGCACTGCAACGTAAAGATGAAAATTTGACCTTGAACCTGGCCTGGCTCTCTGGCTATCCTGTGCGGCGACGAACTTCTCGTCTCACTGGAGCGCACCCGGAAAATGAACAAACACGACTGATGAATCCGCCACCTTGTTAAACGCTCGCGCGTTGGCAAGGCCGTTAACGATCTCATTCAGGAGTGCTTATGGCTCATTGTGCGCAGTCACCCGCCTTTATTTTGCATCAGGTCACCTGTCAGTTTGCGACGGGCGAGACCCTTTTCGGCCCGCTGAATCTAACCCTCGACGCCTCGCTGTGCGGGCTGGTCGGGCGTAACGGCGTCGGCAAAACCCAACTTTTACGCCTGCTTGCCGGGCAAAGTCAGCCCGCAACCGGGCATATCGAATCCGCAGTGCGCTGGGCCTATGTCGCGCAGCAACACACTCTCTCTGCGCACACCACCCTGGCGCAACTGCTCGGTTATGGCGAAATCATTGCCGCGCTGGAGCGCGTGTTGCAGGGGCGCTATCAGCCCGCCGATCTGGAGTTACTCGACGGTCAGTGGGATCTGCATGAGCGGCTTGAGGCCGCCTTTTCGCACGCTAATCTGCCACCGTTCGCGCCGGACAAACCGGCTGCCGCACTGAGCGGCGGCGAGCGCGTTCGGGCACTGCTCTGCGGCGCGTTTATGACCGGCGCGGATTACCTGTTACTGGATGAACCGACTAATCACCTTGATGGAGAAGGGCGGGCATGGTTTAGCGACCAGCTCCGGCAGCATAAAGGCGGTGCCCTGATCGCCACTCACGACCGGCAGCTGCTCGGCGAGATGTCGCGCATTGTTGAACTGACGCCCGCCGGGCTTCGCAGCTACGGCGGCAATTACGCTGATTATGAACAGCAGCGCGAGGCGCAGCAGCAGGCCGCCCGCGCGATGCTGGATCATGCCGCCGTTGAGCGTCGGCGAGCGCGCAGCCGAATGCAGAAGGAGCATGACGCCAGCCTGCGGCGTTCGGCGAAAACGCTACGCACCGTCGATACGCTCAACATCGCCTCCTTTGAGCGGGTGAAATATAAAAACCTCGCCAAAGAGCGCACAGCGAGCTGGCGCAAGCAGCATCAGCAGCAAAATGAGGCACTTAACGCTGCGGTCACCGAGGCGCGTGAGCGGGTCGAGGAGGAGATGCCGGTGCTGTTTACGCTGCCCGGCAGCCAGGTGCCGCCAGGCAAACAGGTGCTGGTGCTCGACGAGGTGGTACTGCCGCACGTCGCGCTTCCTCCCCTGAGCCTGCGTATCGACGGCCCGCTGCGCGTTGCCATCCGTGGGCCAAATGGCTGCGGCAAATCGACACTGTTAAAGGTGATCCTCGGTGAGCTATTGCCGCTGGCAGGTGAATGTCACCGCTCGGTCAGCTGCGCCTGGCTCGATCAGCATCTCTCCCGGTTTGATCTCTCGTTATCGGTGCTTGAGCACCTTCAGCGGGGCAACTCATTACTGGAGGAGGGAGTGCTGCGCAGCCGCCTGGCGCAGTTACAGCTGGGCGCAGAGAAGGTGATGTTGCCGCTGGCGGCCCTGAGCGGCGGCGAGCGGTTGAAAGCGGCGCTTGCCTGCGTGCTCTGGCAGCGCGATGCCACGCAGCTGTTACTGCTCGACGAGCCGACCAACCATCTCGATCTCGCCTCCACCCGTGCGATTGAGGCAGCGCTGGCGGATTTTCCCGGCGCGATGCTGGTGGTGTCGCATGATGAGGCGTTTCTTGCCGGGCTTGGGCTGACGCACAGCCTGACATGGCAGGCCAGCGGATGGTGCTGGCAGCAAGCGTGAGCGGGCAACCAATTCTCGTAGTCAATCCTGCTCTAAACTTGAGTGATGAAAATAAACGCGATACGGTTGCCTGCTGTTAATAAGAAGTAACATAAGTGAAAGCGATAGATATGCTCACGCTGTTTAGCCCCGGCTCGACAGCTTCTGCTACGCCACCGCCACAAGGAAACGATGATGAATCTGCCAGGAATGAACCCCGAAAGAAATCTGCCGGGGTATGAATTTGCCCGTATGACCGGTGCAGGAGCGAGTGATTTTGATTTTAAAGCCCTCGGCGCCGCAATGGATTGTACCCGTGAATTTGCCGACGCAGGCATCATCTATGCCGATGGCCCCGAGCGTTACCTGGTGCGTCCGAGCAAACGCCATCCCAACGGGCAGAGCGGCATCGTCACCCATGTTATCGTCACCAAAGCCGCCGCCCAGCCGACCAACTCCAGCAACGGTAAAGCGCTGACGGAAGCGGTTTCCGCAACGTCAATGGGCACCGAGATCGCCTCGACGGTGCTCTCCTGCGGCGCGATGCTTATCACCGCGGGCGTGATGGCCGCCGGTACCGTCGCCACACCGCTCACCGCGGGCGGCAGCACCGTGCTGGTGGCGATTGGCTATGCGGGCACGGCGGCGACCGGTTTGCAGTGCCTTAACGGTATCTATCGCGTGTACGATCTGGTGGAGAACGGCGGTGAAAACGTCGCCTGGCTTGATTCGCAGGAGTGGTATGTCGCCACTTCAACCTCGCTGGATCTTGTCTCACTGGCGAGCGCAGGTGGTGCGCTGAAAGAGGCGCTGGCAACCTGGAAAGCGATGAAGTCGGTCTCCTCGCTGAAAGCGACGCAGTGGCTGAAAGAGTATCCGCGCCAGGATCGCGCCCGCCTGACGGAGCTGATTATTCGCGCGCAGAACCCCGGTATCAGCAATAAAGGCATCAAGGCTGCCATCCGCGCCGGGCTCTATCCGAAACGCTTCCCCGTCGAGCCGGTCCAGGTTGAGCTGACCCGCCAGTTGGGCCAGGTGGTGACCAGCGCAGCGGCACTGGCAGGCAGCGCGGTGAGTGGCGTTATTGCCGCACCGGGCAACGTGCCGCGCACCGGGCGCTATATCGTCGGCACCATTCAGTCGCTGGCGGTGATCTGATGTCGTTGTTGAGCTGGCTGACAGGATCGGTGTTCTACGATTTATGGCAGCACGGGCGTGAAATCGAGCCGCTGATAGCGCGCAAAGATGAACGCGTCCTGTCGCGCTCCACGCCCGAGCTGGAGCGCCATTTTGACGAAACCGCCGTCGAGCAGCCGCGCCAGAACGGCTTCCCTGTGGCGTTTGTGATGCTGCTGCTGCTGGTGGCGTTTGCGCTCAATCTGCTTTCTCTGCTGCGCCTCTTGCCAGGGCTGACGCCGCCGCTACACGCACTCGCCTTTTTTGCGCCTGCGCTGGTGGTGCTGGCGACAACCATTAGCAGCATGTTTATGCTGGCGCGCGGCTTTAGCGCCGGGCTTGCCGGTTTTGCGTATCTCTTTAGCGGCTTACTGCTGGTCACCGTGGCGCAGTTGGTGATTAATCTGCTGACGGGCGGCGGCGCGGCGATACCGTTGCTGATTGCGCTGGTGGCATTAGTAGGGTGTCGGCGGTTGCTTAATGGCGAAGGGTTTGTGGTGTTTGCGCTCTACTGTCGAACAGCGCGTCTGACAAGAGTAGCGAGGACGTTGCGGTTGAAGTCTCGTTAAGGCGGGAAAAACATAAACCCCCGGCGTGGCGGGGGCTCTGACCGTTGCGGCTTAGTCAATAAGCTGCTTGCTGAGCATCGGATTCGAATGAATCAGGCGCATCAGTTTCATCTCGGTGGCGGTGGGGGTTATACGTTGTGATTCCCACTCATGCACCATTGAGACTGACACTCCCATCGCACGAGCGAAGTCGTCAATCTTCAGACCGGTTCCACGTCGCAATTGTTCAAAGTCACTAAAGGAATTCGGCTTCTTGCTCAGGGTTCCCGTCTGCGCAACATCTTTCTTAAATACGATCTGTTCGAGACTGCTCATCAGTTCAAACATCGGGTCTTTGTACTCCATTGAGCACTCCTCATAAAATCACACAGCGGATATCGTGATACAGCCTGATAAGAGTAGTCGGAAAAAAACCTGGCGTATGATTTCGCCAGTGATTATTTACGTTGTAAGCGGGGTAGATGTGCTGAAAATGCACCTTCTGCCGCTTAAGTTTTGTTTAATTGATTGATTAATAAGAGAGCGATTTTGCTCGGTATAAATTTGTAAATCGTCAGCAAAAATTTGGATTAAGAATAATCTGACCGCGATCACGGAAAATATCGTGCCAAAACGGATCCGCACGCTTTTGTGTGTAATGAAGGGGTATCTTGCGAGGCTGACCTGGACTATCCTTGTAGGCCGTTGGGCACGCGTGTGCCGAGAAGCGGTTTTATGGGTGAAAGGAGTAATAAAATGGCGACAGGACAGTCCTGCTCTCGCTGGTTTGCGTCTCTTGCGGCGCTATTAATGGTGGTAAGCCTGAGTGGGTGTTTTGATAAAGAAGGCGATCAACGTAAAGCGTTTATCGATTTCCTGCAGAATACGGCAATGCGCAGCAGCGAACGTCTGCCGGCGCTGACGGCGGATCAGAAAAAACAGTTCGGCCCGTTTGTCTCTGATTATGCGGTTATCTATGGCTATTCCCAGCAGGTGAACCAGGCGATGGATTCCGGTCTGCGCCCGGTCGTTGATAGCGTTAACGCCATCCGCGTGCCGCAGGATTATATGACGCAGCGCGAGCCGCTTCGCCAGGCCAACGGTTCGCTCGGCGTGCTGAGCCAGCAGCTGCAGAACGCGAAAATGCAGGCCGATGCCTCCCATGCCGCGCTCAAGCAGGCAGACGATCTGAAACCGGTCTATGACCAGGTTTACACCAAAGTGGTGACCAACCCGGCTAACGCGCTGCAACCGCTGATCCCGGCGGCGCAGGTCTTCACCCAGCAGCTGGTGCAGGTTGGCGACTTTATCGCGCAGCAGGGCACGCAGGTGAGCTTTACGGCGAACGGCATTCAGTTCCCGACCTCCGAGCAGGCCAGCCAGTATAACGCGCTGATTGGGCCGCTGGCGGCGCAGCATCAGGCATTTACCCAGGCCTGGACGGCAACCGTCTCAGGAATGAAATAAGTAATAAGGTTACGGTGAAGCGCGGTTGCTAATGGCTGGCGCGACACCTGTACCATCCGCGCCTGAAAGGAACGGCCTGTTAATGGCCGTTCCGCTCCTCTTCAGGCAGACGAGGAAGCTATGTCAGCGCTTTTTCCTCTATATTCATCTGTCACAGTGAATCTTCGCAAACAAGTCGCCGTAAATGGCTGAGCCAGCCCATCGCCTTTACCCATGAACGCGGTTAGATTTCAACGTAGAGGTTATTTATCAGTGGAGATAACCAAATACTTACATTTTGTTCCATGGATACTCGTTGGAATAAACATCTTTTATTCCTTAAAAGGAATAAAAGTAAATAAAGAAGAGAACACGCTAATCAGGCAGTGGAACAGCAGAGGAAAATGGCAAGGTGAAGTGACCGCTGCCTCTGTTGTTGAGTGGAAGCAGCTGAGCGTCATGCATAATTTTGACTACTTCTACCTGTTCACGCTGGAATGCATTATCAGCGGGGAAAAAACGGTACTGAAAGCCGCGGGCGTGATACCGGTATCGCAAGTGAAGCTCATCAAGAAGGGCGCGTCTGTAGTGCTCAAATACAGTCTTAACCCTCCAAAAACTGCCGTTGAAAACATTGTCGATCCCGAGGGGCAAGAGGCTGTCGATTTACCGTAGCAGTAAGCGGATGCAGGCATAAAAAAGAGGCGACAGGATCGCCTCATTTTTTATTGCCCAATTGACCTTAGCGGACGACCTGGGGGTTAACGCAGTTCTGCTCCACCTTGCCATTGAGCGCATCAATCAGGTTATCGACCGCGCAGGCCGCCATGTTATAGCGCGTCTCATGGGTCGCAGAACCGATATGCGGCAGTGCCACGACGTTGGGCAGCGACAGCAGCGGTGAGTCCGCTGGCAGCGGCTCCTGCTCAAACACATCCAGCCCGGCGGCGTGGATTTCGCCGTTTTGCAGCGCCTCAATCAGCGCCGCTTCATCCACTACCGGACCGCGCCCGGCATTAATAAAGATGGCGGATTTTTTCATCATCGCGAACTGCGCTTTGCCGATTAGATGCTGCGTCTCTTCAGTGAGCGGCAGCACGACACAGACAAAATCGGACTCTTGCAAAACCGTTTCCAGATCGCAATGACGCGCCTGAAAGCGCTCTTCCGCTTCGGCGTGCTGGCGGCGGGCGTGGTAAAGGATCGGCATACCGAAGCCACAGTGCGCGCGCTGCGCCAGCGCCAGGCCAATGCGCCCCATACCGACAATGCCCATCGTTTTATGGTGTACATCAATGCCGAACCAGTCCGGTCCAATGCTCTTGGTCCATTCGCCCGCTTTAACGCGCTCAGCCACATCCACCACCCGGCGTGCGCTGCTTAGCACCAGCGCCATAATGGTGTCTGCCACGGTTTCGGTCAGCACGGTTGGCGTGTGCATCAGGGCAATCTTGCGCGCGTTCAGCGCATCCACATCAAAGTTGTCATAGCCTACCGAGATGGTCGAGGTAGCACGCAGTTGCGGCATCTTCTCCAGCAGCGCGCTGTCCACCGTCTGGCTGGAGCCTAACAGCCCCTGCGCGTTGGCAAACGCTTCAGCGTGTTGCTGCACCGTTTCTGGTTTCAGGTTGGCAACCTGGGTCACGGTAAAGTGCGTCTCTAGTCGTGCGAGCAGATCATCGGGCAAGGCTTTGTACAGGATGATAGATGGCTTCATGCGGTTCTCCCTTGTGACGGTGCGCCTGCCGGAATCTGCTTATTGTTAGCAGGCTTAACAATTAAAGTAAGCCATACAGAGGCGAAAAGTGCCACCCCCATAAATATGTACGAAGCAGACGGGCTGCCGGTCGCGCCGTTGAGGTAGCCGACAAACCACGAGCCGCAGAACGAGCCGAGCGCGCCCATGCTGTTGATTAACGCCATTGCGCCGCCCGCCACATTACGCGGCAGCATCTCCGGGATAATCGCGAAGAAGGGGCCATACGGCGCGTACATCGCCGCCCCGGCAATCACCAGCAGGGTGTAGGAGATCCAGAAGTGGTTCGCGCCCACTGCCCACGAGCCGATAAAGGCGAACGCGCCAATCAGCAGCAGCGGCCAGACAAAGAGTTTGCGGTTTTGCAGCTTATCGGAGGCCCAGGAGGCGAGGATCATGGCAATGGTCGCCGCCAGGTAAGGTACGGAAGAGAGCCAGCCCACTTCCACCATGCCAAGGTTGTCGCCACCACTGCGGATAATCGACGGCAGCCACAGCACAAAGCCATACACGCCGATGCTCCAGGCGAAATATTGCAGGCAGAGCAGCACCACGTTACGCGAGCGGAAGGCTTCGCTGTAGTTACGAACCGCTTTAATGCCCTGCTGCTCTTTATCAAGCTGTGTTTGCAGCGCGCGCTTCTCATCTTCGCTCAGCCACTTCGCTTCGGTCGGTTTATCTTTTACCAGCACCCACCAGCAGAAGGCCCAGATCACCGCTGGCACGCCTTCGATGATAAACATCTCGCGCCAGCCGAAAGACTGGATCAGGTAGCCGGAGACCACCGACATCCACAGCACCGTGACCGGGTTGCCGAGGATTAAAAAGGTATTCGCCCGCGAGCGCTCCGATTTGGTAAACCAGTTACTGATGTAAATCAGCATCGCTGGCATCACCGCCGCTTCCACCACGCCGAGGATAAAGCGGATGGCGGCCAGCATTGGGATATTGCTCACCACGCCGGTCAGGGACGCACAGGCACCCCACAAAATCAGGCAGATAAAGATCAGCTTGCGCACGCTGCGCCGTTCGGCGTAGACCGCGCCGGGGATCTGGAAGAAGAAGTAGCCGAGAAAGAAGAGCGCGCCCAGCAGCGAAGAGACGCCTTTGGTGATGCCGAGATCTTCGTTAATCCCGGCCGCGGAGGCGAAGCTGAAGTTCGCGCGATCGAGGTAGGCCAGACTGTAGGTGATAAACACAATCGGCATGATATAGAGCCAGCGTTTGGCTGAGTTGGTGGCGTTGCTCATAAGGTTGCCTCTATGGTTGAGGTTATTTTCCACCTGTCATGTAGGGTACAGGCGGTTTGAGTATCGGCGAAACGGGCGCTTACAGCGCGCCCAGCTCCGCGCGGGTTGGCAATCCTTCGCTGTCGCCGGGCACCTGAATCGCCCGCGCACCGATGGCATTGCCCCGGCGCACCGCATCGTGCAGCGTTTTTCCTTCCAGCAGGGCGCTGATCACCCCGACGGCAAAACCATCGCCTGCGCCAACGGTATCGACGACGTTCTCGACAATAACCGGCGCAACCGCCCCCTGTTCGCCCTCGGCGGTTTTAAACCACGCGCCGTCAGGGCCGGTTTTGATAATTACCGCCTTCACGCCGCGTTGCAGATAGAAATCAGCAATCCCTTCCGGCGTCTGCTGACCAGTAAGAATCACGCCCTCTTTCAGCCCCGGCAGCACCCAGTCCGCCTGGAAGGCGAGCGCGTTGAGCTTCTCGACCATCTCCGCTTCGCTCTTCCACAGCACCGGGCGCAGGTTGGGATCAAACGACAGGGTTTTGCCCTGCGATTTCATCGCCTTCGCCGCGTGCTCCAGGAGCGCGTAAGAGGTGGTGGAGATCGCCGCCGCCACGCCGCTCATGTGCAGATGGCGCGCATCACTGAACAGCGCGGCGTTGAAATCCTCCGGCGAAAGGTGGCTGGCTGCGGAACCCTTGCGGAAATACTCCACAATGGGATCGGTTCCATCATCGCATTTCGATTTCAGCTGAAAGCCGGTCGGGTAGCGGGTATCCAGCGTCACGCCAGAGGTATCAATCCCCTCTTTGCGCAACGTATTGAGGATAAAGCGGCCAAAGCTGTCATCGCCGACGCGGCTGACCCAGCTCACTTTCAACCCCAGCCGCGCAAGGCCGGTAGCGACATTTAACTCGGCACCGGCCGCACGTTTGATAAAGTGCCCGGCCTCGGCGAGATCGCCGGTTTCGGTGGCGACAAACATCGCCATCGCTTCGCCAAGGGTGATGACATCCAGCGCGTTATGCATGGCTGAACTCCTTACGCAGCAGAGAGACATAGTGGCGGGTTACGGCAGTCAAATCGTCGCCCTCAAGCGGAAACTCGATGCCGCGCGGTACATCACCGGGCAGTGCATCGAGCAGCGCCAGCCAGCGCGGGTTTTCGGCATTCGGTGGTGTTGCGCGGTGTTTATCGCCTGCGCGCTCAACGGCTTTAACGTGCACATAACTGACGGCGGGCGCGAGCTGGCGCGCGGCCTCTTCCGGCTCATCGCCAACCCACAGCCAGTTGCCGGTATCAAAAGTGAGCGTGACGGGGAGGTGCGCGGTGTGACAGGCGGCTTTAAAGCGCAGCATTGGCGCGAGCTTGCCGCACTCAGTTTGATCGTTTTCCACCACCAGCGGCACATCGCTTGCCGCCAGCCAGCCGCGCAGAGTCTCCAGCACGGCGTTATCTTTGAAATGCCCTAGTGAGACTTTGAGCCACAGCGCTTTTAGCGTGCAGGCTTCGTCCAGCAGGGCGGGCAGGCGCGGGTTTAATGTGCCATCTTGCAGGCAGAGCGGCTCCGGGGCGGAGTAGCAGACCAGCAGGTTATGCATATCGATGGCGAAGGCCAGCGAGGGCAGATGCGATAACTCTTCGTCGTTCAGCAGTTCGCGACGAATCTCCACGCCGTCGGCACCGGCATCGGCAATGATCGGCAGCGTGCCGACCTGGCCGCCCAGCGCCGCCACCTGGTCATGACCATAGGCGGCGGTAACAACAATAATTTTTCTTTCCATCTTCCGGTTCCCCGATAACGGCAGGGTGATTAGCTTCCATTAACGCTAGATGGAACCGGTTCCAAAGAAAAGTTCACTGTGTCGAATTTATGATCGGCATCACGAAGGGGAGAATTAACGCGACGTGGAGCCGCGCACGATCAGTTCGCCGGAGAAAACCCGCTCGTGCACCGTGTCGCTGTGGCCCTCAATGCGTCGCACCACCTGCTCGACGGCGGCAAAACCGATCTGCCAGGTGGGCTGTTTGAGGGTGGTAATGCCGACGCCTGCCAGCTCTGCCCACTCCAGTTCATCAAAGCCGAGCAGGCCGATATCGCTGCCCCAGTTCAGGCCAATACGCTTTAGCGATCGCGCCACCTGCAGGGTCAATGCGCCGTTGGCGGAGATCACCGCTTTGCGCATGCCGCGGTGGCGGGCATGGAACTGGCGCAGCGTGTTATCCAGCTGCGCCGCTTCGTGCAGCACCACTTCCGCATCTTCCGCCACCACGCCGGGGTAGCGGGCAAGGGTGGAGTGAAAGGCGTGCAGGCGTTCGCGGCGGGTGTTGACGGTGCCAAGCGGTTCGCTGAGGAACAGCAGGGCTTCAAAACCCTGCTCGATAAGGTGTTCAGTGGCGGTGGTGGCGGCCTGGGTGTTATCCAGCCCGACGACATCGCAGGCGAAATCGGGGATTTTGCGGTCAATCAGCACCATCGGCAGGGAGGATTGTTGCAGGCGGTTTAGCCCCTCTTCGCGCATGCCCACGGCGTTCACCACAATCCCTTCCACCTGGTAGCTGCGCAGCAGATCAAGGTAGTGCAGCTCCTGATCGACTTCGTTATTGGTGTTACAGACCAGCGGCGTAAACCCCTTTTCGCGGCAGGCGGCTTCGATGCCGCTCAGCACGTGCACGGAGTAGGGGTTGGTGATATCGGCGATAATCAGCCCGATAAGCCGGGTGCGCCCGCGCTTAAGACCGCGAGCCATCAGGCTTGGGCGGTAATCGAGTGTGGCGATGGCCTGCTCAATGCGCGCCAGCAGGGCATCGGAAAGCAGATGTTTTTCACCGTTGAGATAGCGTGAAATACTGGTTTTGCCGGTGTTGGCCGCTTTCGCCACATCGCTGATGGTTGGGCGCGTCGTTTTCGCCATTGTTGCTTCCCTCGCCGTAACTGGTTGCCCACACCTTAGCGCGAAATCGCGGGCAATCAAGCACTAACCTGCGCTTATCACCCGGCGCGCGGCGGTAATGACGTTTAATTCTTTGCCAAACGCGCCCCGCCGTGGATGATAGAGCGCAAACAACACATCCGACACCACCTGCAAGCTATTCAGGAGCGCGCTTTGGCAAACTCTGCTATCAAAACAGTTCTTACGGCGGCCCACTGGGGCCCGATGCTGGTCGACACCGACGGTGAAAAGGTGCTCGCCTCACGCGGCGCGCTGCCGACGCCTTTCCCCAACTCGCTGCAAAGCGTGGTGCAGGAGCAGGTACACAGCCCGACGCGTGTGCGCTACCCGATGGTGCGCAAAGGCTTTCTCGCCTCGCCCGACAGCCCGCAGGGCGTGCGCGGGCAGGATGAGTTTGTGCGCGTCAGCTGGGATCAGGCACTGGATCTGATCCATCAGCAGCACAAACGTATTCGTGACAGCTATGGCCCGTCATCAATCTTTGCGGGTTCCTACGGCTGGCGCTCCAACGGCGTGCTGCACAAAGCCGCCACGCTGTTACAGCGCTATATGAGCCTTGCGGGCGGCTATACCGGTCATCTCGGGGATTACTCCACCGGTGCCGCGCAGGCGATTATGCCGCACGTGGTGGGCGGCAACGAAGTTTACCAGCAGCAGACCAGCTGGCCGCTGATCCTTGAGCACAGCGACGTGGTGGTGCTGTGGAGCGCCAACCCGCTAAACACCCTGAAGATCGCCTGGAACGCCTCGGATGAGCAGGGCATTCCTTACTTTGATGCGCTGCGCAACAGCGGCAAGCGGGTGATCTGTATCGATCCGATGCGATCGGAGACCGTCGATTTCCTCGGTGACCGCGCTGAGTGGATCGCGCCGCATATGGGCACCGACGTGGCGCTGATGCTCGGCATTGCCCATACGCTGGTGGAGAACGGCTGGCAGGATAATGATTTTCTCTCCCGTTGCACCGTGGGCTACGAGATTTTTGCCGCCTACCTCACCGGCGAAAGCGATGGCGTGGCGAAAACGGCGGAGTGGGCGGCAGGTATCTGCGGCATTGAAGCGGCTAAAATCCGCGAACTGGCGGAAGTTTTCCATAAAAACACCACCATGTTGATGGCAGGCTGGGGGATGCAGCGCCAGCAGTTTGGCGAGCAAAAACACTGGATGCTGGTAACGCTGGCGGCGATGCTTGGGCAGATCGGCACGCCGGGCGGCGGGTTTGGCCTCTCTTATCACTTTGCCAACGGCGGTAACCCGACACGCCGCGCGGCGGTGCTCGCTTCAATGCAGGGGCTGGTCAAAGGCGGTACCGACGCAGTACATAAATTCCCCGTCGCGCGCATCGTTGAAGCGCTGGAGAACCCCGGCGCGCCTTATCAACATAACGGCATAAACGGACACTTCCCGGATATCCGCTTTGTCTGGTGGGCGGGCGGCGCCAATTTTACCCATCACCAGGATACCAATCGCCTGATCCGCGCCTGGCAGAAGCCGGAACTGGTGGTGATCTCCGAGTGTTTCTGGACGGCTGCGGCGAAACACGCCGATATCGTGCTGCCCGCTACCACCTCGTTTGAGCGTAACGATCTGACGATGACCGGGGATTACAGCAACCAGCACCTGGTGCCGATGCAGCGCGTCGTGCCGCCGCAGTTTGAGGCGCGCGATGACTTTGAGGTATTCGCTGACTTAAGCGAGCGCTGGGAAGCGGGCGGGCGCGAACGCTTTACCGAAGGGAAGAGCGATCTGCAGTGGCTGGAGACCTTCTACACCATCGCCGGCGAGCGCGGGGCGAGCCAGCAGGTGACGCTGCCGCCATTTGCTGAGTTCTGGCAGGCAAACCAGCTGATTGAGATGCCGCAGAGCGAGCAGAACGCGCGCTTTGTGCGTTACGCCGATTTCTGTCGCGATCCGCAGGCGCACCCGCTGAAAACGCCGAGCGGTAAAATCGAAATCTTCTCTGAGCGCATTAAAAGCTTTGGCTATGCCGACTGCCCGCCGCATCCGACATGGCTGGAGCCGGATGAGTGGCATGGCAATGCCGAACCGGAGCAGCTGCAGGTGCTCTCTGCGCATCCGGCACACCGCCTGCACAGCCAGCTCAACTTTACCCGTCTGCGCGAGGAGTATGCGGTTGCCGGGCGCGAGCCAATTACGCTCCATCCGCTGGATGCGCAGGCGCGCGGGATTGCGCCGGGCGATGTGGTGCGGGTGTGGAACCAGCGCGGGCAGGTGCTGGCGGGCGCGGTGGTGAGCAGCGGCATTAAGCCTGGCGTGATCTGTATTCATGAAGGGGCATGGCCGGATCTTGAGCCAACGGCGGACGGGCTGTGTAAAAACGGCGCGGTGAATGTGCTGACCAAAGATCTGCCCAGCTCGCGGCTGGGCAATGGCTGCGCGGGAAATACGGCGCTGGCGTGGGTTGAGAAGTATCGCGGCCCGGCGCTTACGCTGACGGCGTTTGATCCGCCTGCCAGCTCATGATCCACGTCGGATGACCGGTCTCCTCCTGCCATGCGCTTTCGGTAATGGTAAAGCCCTGCGCATGGTAGAAGTTCACCGCCCGCTCATTCTGCTGGTAAACCTCAAGGCTTAAGCGGGGAAAGTGCTGTTTAACATGGTTAATCAGCGCTTTTCCGAACCCCTGGCCAAACGCCTGCGGGCGCACAAACAGCGCGCCGATAAACTGCTCATCCATCACGCTGACAAACCCCTGCAACTCTCCCTCCTGCTCAACCACCCAGGTTTTCGCCGATGGAAGGTAGGCGTCGCGCACCAGCGCTTCGCTCTCCTGCCAGTAGCTGGCCTTAATAAAGGGGTGGGCGAGGGTGGTGCTCTCCAGCCACAGCGCCAGCAGCGGGGTTAAATCTTCACTGTTCCATACGCGAATCATGCGTTCCTCCCGGGTAACAGATGCAGCCGACAACGTGGTCATTAACCAGACCGCAGGCCTGCATAAAGGCATAACAGATAGTTGAACCAACAAATTTGAAGCCGCGTTTTTTCAGCGCTTTTGATAAGGCGTCGGAGACGGGCGTTGAGGCGGGGATTTCTGCGAGCAGGGCGGCGTGCGCGATCTGTGGCTGGTTATCGACGAACCCCCAGATAAAATCTGAAAATGGCTCGCCGTTGGCTTCCATCGCCAGGTAGGCGCGGGCATTGCCAATAATCGCTTCAATCTTGCCACGATGGCGAATAATCCCGGCGTTTTGCAGTAAATTATCGACATCCTGCGCCGTCATGGCGGCGACGCGCTGCGGGTCAAAGTTATGGAAGGCGTGACGGTAATTCTCCCGCTTTTTCAACACCGTAATCCACGACAGGCCCGCCTGCTGCCCTTCGAGGCAGATCATCTCGAACAGCTTTTTACCGTCCCTTTGCGCCACGCCCCACTCGTTATCATGGTAATCAAGATAGAGCGGGTCCTGGGTAACCCAACCACAACGCTGCATATCCGTACTCCGTTTGTGAAGGAAAAATAAACGTCGTCCTGCCTTGACGTAAACCTCAGAAAGACAATATTTATTACAGGGCTTTTGCCCGTTCTAACAACGATAACAATTACGCCGAGTTCGGCTCTTCTCTGGAGTCGTAAAATAATGAAAACAACCCGCAGTGGCCTGATGATGTCGCTGCTGCCTGCCTGTCTGCTTTTTACTCAGACGGCGGCGGCGTGGCAGCAAGAGTATGTCGGTGCTGATGACACCGATGGACGCTATCGCTGGGATAGCGAACGGCAACCCCGTTATAACGATATCCTTGAAGAGCGCATTCGTTCGACGCAAAACTCGCCGGGGCTGGCCATTAATCTCCCCGACACGTCGCCGCTCGATACGATTAGCACCATGAGCCTTGGCTGGAATATTCCGCTCTCAAGTCAAGTCACCACCGGCCCGGTGGCGGTGTGGCACTACGATGGCTCAACGACCTCAATGTATAACGAATTCGGCGACAGCGCGACCAACGTGCAGTACAGCGATCCGCTGTGGCACGCCAGCGTCAGTTCGCTGGGCTGGCGCATTGATAGCCGCTTTGGCGATCTGCGTCCGTGGGCGCAAATTAGCGTCAACCAGCAGTTTGGCGAAAACGTCTGGAAGAGCCAGTCGGGTCTCTATCGCCTTACCGCCGCCAACCAGTACGGTAACTGGATGGATGTGACGCTGGGGGCCGATATGCTGCTCAACCCGCACCTCGCGGCCTACGCTTCAATGTCGCAATCGGAAAACGAGACCTGGGGGCAAAACTACCTCTACAGCATGGGAGTCAGCGCCCGTTTTTAGCTCGATTAAAACAATCTTTTTACACTCTGGAAACAATGGCGGCGCGTTTTGTATTGATAGTATGTACTAACTCACACTTAGTATTCGCCGCAGTGATATTTCGCGCGGTCATTCATTCCCGCTTAGCGGCATTTCATTCCTCTCTCGCTGCATTTCATGCCTTTTTTACCCAGGCATGAAATGCGCTTCGTTATGGTTGTCGGCAGTGAATTCCTTTTTATTCTTCTGCGGGACAACTGCCATGAATAGTTCCTTTGCTCAACACACTCGCTGGCTGACGCTGGTCGGCACCATCATCACGCAGTTTGCGTTAGGATCGGTTTACACCTGGAGTTTGTTCAATAGTTCGTTGGCGGAAAAACTGGGCGAGCCGGTAAGCCAGGTCGCATTTTCCTTTGGCCTGCTGAGCCTTGGCCTCGCGCTCTCCTCCTCGGTAGCCGGTAAACTGCAGGAGCGTTTTGGCGTGAAGCGCGTCACCATCGCCTCCGGCCTGCTGCTCGGGCTTGGCTTCTTCCTCACCGCTCATGCGACCAATTTGATGATGCTGTGGCTCAGCGCAGGCGTATTGGTTGGCCTGGCAGATGGCGCGGGCTACCTGTTAACCCTCTCTAACTGCGTGAAGTGGTTCCCGGAGCGCAAAGGGCTGATCTCTGCCTTCTCTATCGGTTCTTACGGCCTTGGCAGCCTCGGTTTTAAATTTATCGACAGCCATCTGCTGGCGACCGTCGGCCTGGAAAGCACCTTTATGATCTGGGGCGCGATCACGCTGGTGATGATTGTCTTCGGTGCGATGCTGATGACCGATGCGCCGCTGCAGAAAGTCTCCACCGTTAACGGCGTAGTGGAAAATGACTTCACGCTGGCGCAGTCAATGCGTAAACCGCAGTACTGGATGCTGGCAGTGATGTTCCTGACCGCCTGCATGAGCGGCCTGTATGTGATTGGCGTGGCGAAAGATATTGCGCAGGGGATGGTGCATCTGGATATTGCCACTGCTGCCAATGCGGTAACGGTGATTGCGATTGCCAACCTCAGCGGCCGCCTGGTGCTGGGTATCCTCTCTGACAAGATTGCCCGTATCCGCGTGATTACCATTGGTCAGGTGATTTCATTAGTCGGCATGGCCGCACTGCTCTTCGCACCGCTGAACGCCGTGAGCTTCTTTGCCGCCATCGCCTGCGTTGCCTTCAACTTCGGCGGTACCATCACCGTCTTCCCGTCGCTGGTCAGTGAGTTCTTCGGCCTCAACAACCTGGCGAAAAACTACGGCGTGATTTACCTCGGTTTCGGTATTGGCAGCATCTGCGGCTCGATTATCGCCTCACTGTTCGGCGGCTTTTATGTCACCTTCTGTGTCATCTTCGCCCTGCTGATCCTGTCGCTGGCTCTCTCCACCACCATCCGCCAGCCGCAGCGCGAGGTCTACCAGCAAGCGCACGCGTAATAACGAACTGGCTACACCTTTGCAGGCCGCGGCAATCGTCGCGGCCTTGTTATTTTCTGAATTTCTCACGCCATCAACGATTGTTGCGGGCGATCGCAATGCTAACTTTCACGGCCCGCTATGATTTCGCCCTGCCATCCGTTGCGTAAAGGGCGGGGTTCTATATGTACAGGTACTTGTACGTGGGCTATAGTGTCTCGCGTAACAGAATCTGGGAGATGAATATGCAACATGTTAACTACACCGACGCCCGCCAGAACCTGGCCTCGCTGATGCAGCAGGCAAATGACGAGCTGGCACCGATCCTTGTCACCCGCAAAGGGGCTAAAAGCGTGGTGGTTATCGATGCCGAGGAGTTTGCCTCTATGCAAGAGACGCTTCATCTGTTCAGTAATCCGGTCAACGCCGCGCATATTGAGCGCAGCATCCAACAGGCGGAAAGCGGCGACCTACAGGAATATAAATTTGAATGACGCCCAGGATAACGCCGGAAGCGCAAGCTGATATAGATTTCTGGAAGCAGAACGACCCTAAGGTAAAGCAGAAGATTGATACCCTTGTCAGGGATGCGCTTGAGCACCCTTTTCAGGGGCTCGGAAAGCCGGAAGCGCTTAAGCACCATAAACCGCTCTGGTCGCGCCGCATCACCAAAGAGCATCGTCTCGTTTACTACATAAAAGATGACTCGCTGATTATCGTTTCTTGCCGCTACCACTACGTAAATCTTTAATGCCTGGCCTCGCTTTCGCGAGGCTTTTCTCTCTTTGCGCCGCACACTTTCCGCAAAGCGACTATCCTTATTAATCAGGTTCATCCAACAGAAGGAGTCACAAATGTCTTTAGAGAAAGTGGTTTACCGTGCTAAAGCGAAAGCAACCGGGGGACGCGATGGCCGTGCAACCTCCTCTGATGGTGTGCTGGATGTCAAACTGGGCGTACCGAAAGAGATGGGCGGCCCTGGCGGCGAAGTGACCAACCCGGAACAGCTTTTCGCAGCGGGCTACTCGGCCTGTTTCCTTGGCGCGCTAAAACACGTGGCGTCGACCGAGAAGAAGAAAGTGCCGCAGGATGCTTACATTGAAGGTCAGGTAGGCATTGGGCCGTTGCCGACCGGTTTTGGTATCGAAGCGCAGCTGGATATCCACCTGCCGGGCATGGATCACAAAGAAGCGGAAGAGCTGGTGCAAAAGGCGCATATTGTCTGCCCTTACTCCAATGCCACTCGCGGTAACATTGATGTAAAACTCAATGTAATTACCTCCTGATAACCCATCGCGGTTAACATTTTTTGTCATCGGCCATCTATTTTTTGTAAATATATGGCCGAATCTCATCTCCCATTGACACTTTTCTCTGCCGCTATGGTCTACTTAGCGCGCTTCAGAAGTTTCACGTATTAACTTCCTTCGCATTTTTTAGCCTGGCGCGTGAATGACTTTCGCTTTCAGGAGCTTTTTCCTCTTTTTTGAGTTGCTTGCATGAACTATATCAAAACGATAACCCAGCAGAAGTTGAGCTTCCTGCTTGCGTTGTATATCGGCCTGTTTATGAATAGCGCAGTGTTTTACCGTCGGTTCGATGGTTACGCGCACGCATTCACCCTGCTGAAAGGGCTCTCTGCTGCCGTGGAGCTGGTCGCGACCGTACTGGTCACCTTCTTCTTGCTGCGCGTCCTGTCGCTGTTTGGCCGACGCGTCTGGCGTATTCTGACTTCGCTGATTGTGGTCTTCTCGGCCGCCGCCAGCTACTACATGACTTTTCTCAACGTGGTGATTGGCTACGGCATTATCGCCTCGGTGATGACCACGGATATTGACCTCTCCAAAGAGGTGGTGGGCTGGCAGCTGTTCGTCTGGATCGTGGCAGTGAGCGCGCTCCCCCTGCTCTTTATCTGGCACAACCGCTGCCGCGACACCTTGCTGCGCCAGCTACGTCAGCCTGGCGCGCGCATTCGCAGCGCAGGGCTGGTGGTGTTAGCCGGGCTGCTGGTGTGGGGGCCGATTCGCCTGATGGATGTGCAGCAGAAGCAGACCGAGCGCGCTTCGGGCGTTGACCTGCCAAGCTACGGCGGCGTGGTTGCTAACTCCTATCTGCCCTCTAACTGGCTCTCTGCGCTGGGGCTCTATGCCTGGGCGCGCGTTGATGAGTCTTCAGATAACAGTTCATTGATGAACCCAGCGACGAAGTTTACCTACGTCGCGCCGAAGGATATTGATGATACCTGGGTGGTGTTTATCATCGGCGAGACCACGCGCTGGGACCATATGGGCATGCTCGGCTATGAACGAAACACGACGCCGAAGCTGGCGCAGGAGAAGAACCTCGTCGCCTTCCGCGGTTACTCGTGCGATACCGCGACGAAGCTCTCGTTGCGCTGTATGTTTGTGCGCGAAGGCGGGGCGGAGACCAACCCGCAGCGTACCCTGAAAGAGCAGAATATTTTCGCGGTGCTCAAGCAGCTTGGCTTCTCCAGCGATCTCTACGCCATGCAGAGCGAAATGTGGTTCTACAGCAACACCATGGCGGACAATATCGCCTACCGCGAGCAGATTGGCGCTGAGCCGCGCAACCGTGGCAAGCACGTTGACGATATGCTGCTGGTCGATGAGATGGACCGCTCGCTGGCGGATAACGCCAACGGTAAGCATATGATTATTCTCCACACCAAAGGGTCGCACTTTAACTATACCCAGCGTTACCCGCGCAGCTTTGCGCAGTGGAAACCGGAGTGCATGGGCGTCGATCGCAAGTGCAGTAAAGAGGAGATGATTAACTCTTTCGATAACTCGGTGACCTATGTCGATCACTTTATCGATAGCGTGATCGATAAGATGCGCGACCGCAAAGCGATTGTGTTTTACGCAGCGGATCACGGCGAATCGATCAATGAGCAGGAGCACCTGCACGGCACGCCGCGCCATATGGCACCGCCGGAGCAGTTCCGCGTGCCGATGATGGTGTGGATGTCTGATAAGTACCTTGAAGATCCGCAAAAGGCGCAGATGCTGGCGCAGCTTAAGCAGCAGGCGGCCTATAAAACGCCGCGCCGCCACGTTGAGCTGTACGACACCATTATGGGTTGCCTCGGTTATACCTCACCAGACGGTGGCATTAACGAGAACAATAACTGGTGCCGTTTGCCGGCGCAGGCCGCGAAGTAACGGCGCTGCTGGCTTTCTCGCCAGTCAGTTAGCTTTTTTCGATTAAAGGATTGACGGGGCATGTCGGCGGCAGTAAGATGCGCCCCGCATTCGGTGATTGGCGCAGCCTGGTAGCGCACTTCGTTCGGGACGAAGGGGTCGGAGGTTCGAATCCTCTATCACCGACCAAATTTGAAAACCCCGCCTCGGCGGGGTTTTTTGCATCTGAAGAAAAGAGGATGAGAACCTCCGGGGGTGGAGGTTCGACTCGAGCGCAGCGAGAGAACGTTGCGCAGCAACGGCCCGCAGGGCGAGCCACGCAGTGGCGAGTCATCCTCTATCACCGACCAAATTCAGAAAAACCCAACCGCAAGGTTGGGTTTTTTGCTTTCTGCGTCAGCACAATTGCCTGATGGCGGCTTCGCCTTATCAGGCCTACGCGATTCAGCAAAACCCTCAATTCCGTAGGCCGGATAAGCGTTCACGCGCCATCCGGCAAACCGACCATTCTGCAGCCAATCCATCCGTGAAAAACCAAAACCCGCTGAAACTCTCCTTATCCCTGCTTCCCGCTGCCTGACGGCTATTTTTTGCGATATTCCATCGTATTTATTTATATATCTAACGATCTTTTTTCGCGTTGCTTATGGATAAAGTCAGCATTTTGCGCTGTGCGTTTTAGCGTTCGCGGGATATACCGCTCAGATAATCATCATTGTGATAGAAATTTTTCATAATCTGCATGAATGTTAATCACTGGGTAAGGGCGCTTTATAAGGGGAATATTCTGCCTCCGCGCCCTTAGCATAAATTTCCCTGCTGAATATGGTGGCTTGAACTTTTTTTTAACTTTGTTTGCCGATTCTCACCGTCGTTGTAAATCCCGGTTACCTGTATTGACGTTTTGACATTCTGTTGACAGATTGTAGGGCATGAGGGGCATTTCATGGAGAATCTGTACTGCAACTCAGTCAACCTTGTGAAAGGAATCCCCATCTCTCATAACGCCTGCGGGCACAACCGACCAGACCGGGTAAAAAACTAAAAAAGGCCTGTCGGACATACCCACTGCATGGGTAACAACACATATCACATTGGAGCAGAATCAATGAGTATTTCCTTGAAGAAGTCAGGGATGCTGAAGCTCGGTCTTAGCCTGGTGGCCATGACCGTCGCGGCAAGCGTGCAGGCTAAAACCCTGGTTTATTGTTCTGAAGGTTCGCCCGAAGGCTTTAACCCACAGCTTTTCACCTCTGGTACCACTTACGATGCCAGCTCTGTGCCAATTTATAACCGTCTGGTTGAGTTCAAAACCGGCACCACGGAAGTGATTCCGGGTCTGGCGGAGAAGTGGGACATCAGCGAAGACGGCAAAACCTACACCTTCCACCTGCGCAAAGGCGTGAAATGGCAGGACAACAAAGAGTTCAAACCGACGCGTGAATTCAACGCCGATGACGTGGTGTTCTCTTTCGATCGCCAGAAAAATGCCCAGAACCCGTACCATAAAATCTCTGGCGGCAGCTACGAATACTTCGAAGGCATGGGTCTGCCGGATCTGATTAGCGAAGTGAAAAAAGTCGACGATCACACCGTGCAGTTCGTACTGACGCGCCCGGAATCGCCGTTCCTCGCTGACCTGGCAATGGACTTCGCCTCCATCCTCTCCAAAGAGTACGCGGACAACATGCTGAAAGCCGGCACGCCGGACAAAGTTGACCTCAACCCAATCGGTACCGGTCCGTTCCAGCTGCTGCAATACCAGAAAGACTCGCGCATTCTCTACAAAGCGTTTGAAGGCTTCTGGGGCACCAAGCCGAAGATTGATCGCCTGGTCTTCTCCATTACGCCGGATGCTTCCGTGCGTTACGCCAAATTGCAGAAAAACGAATGTCAGGTGATGCCGTACCCGAACCCGGCTGACATCGCGCGCATGAAGCAGGACAAAAACATTAACCTGATGGAGCAGGCTGGCCTGAACGTCGGTTACATGTCCTTCAACACCGAGAAAAAACCGTTTGATGATGTGAAAGTGCGTCAGGCGCTGACCTACGCGGTAAACAAAGAAGCGATCATCAAAGCGGTCTATCAGGGCGCGGGCGTTGCGGCGAAAAACCTGATTCCGCCGACCATGTGGGGCTATAACGACGACGTTAAAGACTACACTTACGATCCGGAGAAGGCGAAGCAGCTGCTGAAAGAAGCCGGTCATGAGAAGGGCTTCACCGTTGAACTGTGGGCGATGCCGGTACAGCGTCCGTACAACCCGAACGCGCGCCGTATGGCAGAGATGATCCAGTCTGACTGGGCGAAAGTGGGCGTACAGGCCAAAATCGTCACCTACGAGTGGGGCGAATACCTCAAGCGTGCGAAAGCGGGCGAGCACCAGGCCGTTATGATGGGCTGGACCGGCGACAACGGGGATCCGGATAACTTCTTCGCCACCCTGTTCAGCTGCGCAGCAGCAAAAGATGGCTCCAACTACTCGCGCTGGTGCTACAAGCCGTTTGAAGATCTGATTCAGCCGGCGCGCGCCACTGACGATCACAACAAGCGTATTGAGCTCTACAAACAAGCGCAGGTAGTGATGCATGACCAGGCTCCGGCGCTGATCGTCGCGCACTCCACCGTCTATGAGCCAGTGCGTAAAGAAGTGAAAGGCTATGTGGTTGATCCATTAGGCAAACACCACTTCGAAAACGTCTCTGTCGAATAATAAGTAAAATGCCTGACTTCCCCCTCTTCGCTGGGAGAGGGGGAAAGGTCTGTTCCCTCTTGTGATGAGAGTGGAAATACATTTGTGAGCAATACAGACGTGCCGTCGCCAGGCGTCGCGTCACTACTGAGAATCCGGGTTATGTTGCAGTTCATCCTCCGACGTCTGGGGTTAGTTATCCCGACGTTTATCGGTATCACCCTTCTCACCTTTGCCTTTGTTCATATGATCCCCGGCGATCCGGTGATGATCATGGCGGGTGAGCGTGGTATCTCCCCTGAGCGTCACGCTCAGTTGCTGGCCGAGCTCGGTCTCGACAAGCCGCTGTGGGAACAGTATGTCCACTATGTGTGGGGCGTATTGCACGGCGATTTAGGTCTCTCATTGAAGAGCCGTCTTCCGGTGTGGGACGAATTCGTACCGCGCTTTAAAGCCACGCTGGAGCTGGGCGTCTGCGCGATGATCTTCGCCGTTGCCGTCGGCATTCCGGTGGGCGTACTCGCTGCGGTCAAACGCGGCTCCATCTTCGATCACACCGCGGTGAGCATTGCGCTGACCGGCTACTCCATGCCGATCTTCTGGTGGGGCATGATGCTGATTATGCTGGTCTCGGTGCAGCTAAACCTGACGCCGGTCTCCGGGCGCGTCAGCGATATGGTGTTCCTCGATGACACCAACCCGTTAACCGGCTTTATGCTGATCGACACCGCCATCTGGGGCGAAGAGGGCAACTTTATTGATGCCGTCGCGCACATGATCCTACCGGCCGTCGTGCTCGGCACCATTCCGCTGGCGGTGATTGTGCGTATGACGCGCTCCTCGATGCTGGAAGTGCTGGGCGAAGACTATATCCGCACCGCGCGCGCCAAAGGGCTGACCCGTATGCGGGTGATTATCGTCCACGCGCTGCGCAACGCGATGCTGCCGGTGGTAACGGTTATCGGTCTGCAAGTCGGCACCATGCTGGCGGGCGCGATCCTGACCGAAACCATCTTCTCCTGGCCGGGCCTTGGCCGCTGGCTGATTGATGCACTGCAACGCCGCGATTATCCGGTGGTGCAGGGTGGGGTGCTGCTGGTCGCGACGATGATTATCCTCGTCAACCTGCTGGTCGACCTGCTGTACGGCGTGGTGAACCCGCGTATTCGGCATAAGAAGTAAGGGGCCATCATGTCACAAGTTACTGAAAATAAAGTTGTCTCTGCACCGGTGCCAATGACGCCGCTGCAGGAGTTCTGGCACTACTTCAAACGCAACAAAGGCGCGGTAGTCGGCCTGGCCTACGTGGTGGTGATGTTGATTATCGCCATCTTCGCCAACTTCATCGCGCCGCATAACCCGGCGGATCAGTTCCGCGATGCGCTGCTGGCACCGCCGGTCTGGCAGGATGGCGGCACCTGGACGCATATCCTCGGCACCGACGATGTGGGTCGCGACACGCTGTCGCGCCTGATGTTCGGCGCGCGCCTCTCGCTGCTGGTTGGCTGCCTCGTGGTGGCACTGTCGCTGGTCGCCGGGATTATCCTCGGCCTGGTGGCGGGCTACTTTGGCGGGCTTATCGACAACATCATCATGCGCGTCGTCGATATCATGCTGGCACTGCCGAGCCTGCTGCTGGCGCTGGTACTGGTGGCGATCTTCGGCCCGTCGATAGTTAACGCCTCGCTGGCATTAACCTTTGTCGCCCTGCCGCACTATGTGCGTCTGACGCGCGCCGCCGTGCTGGTGGAGGTGAACCGCGATTATGTGACTGCTTCCCGCGTGGCGGGTGCAGGCGCGATGCGCCAAATGTTCGTCAATATTTTCCCGAACTGCCTTGCGCCGCTGATTGTTCAGGCGTCGCTCGGCTTCTCCAACGCCATTCTCGATATGGCCGCCCTTGGCTTCCTCGGCATGGGTGCGCAGCCGCCAACACCGGAGTGGGGCACCATGCTCTCCGACGTGTTGCAGTTCGCACAGAGTGCCTGGTGGGTCGTGACCTTCCCGGGTCTGGCGATCCTGCTGACGGTGCTGGCATTTAACCTGATGGGTGACGGACTGCGTGATGCGCTCGACCCCAAACTGAAGCAGTAAGAGGTTCGAGATGGCGTTATTAAATGTAGATAAATTATCGGTGCACTTCGGCGACGTTGGTGCCGAGTTCCGCGCCGTAGACCGCATTAGCTACAGCGTAAATCAGGGCGAAGTGATCGGCATCGTCGGCGAGTCCGGCTCCGGTAAATCGGTCAGCTCGCTGGCGATCATGGGGCTGATTGATTTCCCCGGCCGCGTCATGGCAGAGAAGCTGGAGTTTAACGGTCAGGATTTAAAACGGATTTCGGAAAAAGAGCGCCGCAGCCTGGTCGGCTCGGAAGTGGCGATGATTTTCCAGGATCCGATGACCAGCCTTAACCCCTGCTACACCGTCGGTTTCCAGATTATGGAAGCGATCAAAGTGCATCAGGGCGGCAATAAGAAAACCCGCCGCCAGCGGGCGATCGACCTGCTCAACCAGGTCGGTATTCCCGACCCGGCTTCGCGGCTGGACGTTTACCCGCACCAGCTTTCGGGCGGTATGAGCCAGCGCGTGATGATCGCGATGGCGATTGCCTGCCAGCCGAAGCTGCTGATTGCCGATGAACCGACCACTGCGTTGGACGTTACCATTCAGGCGCAGATCATCGAACTGCTGCTGGAGTTGCAGCAGCAAAAGAACATGGCGCTGATCCTGATTACGCACGATCTGGCGCTGGTGGCGGAAGCGGCGCACAAAATCATCGTCATGTATGCAGGCCAGGTGGTGGAAGCGGGCGAATCGCGGGATATCTTCCGCGCGCCGCGTCACCCGTACACCCAGGCGCTGCTGCGCGCGCTGCCGGAGTTTGCCCAGGACAAAGCGCGTCTGGCGTCGCTGCCGGGCGTAGTACCGGGGAAATATGACCGCCCGAGCGGCTGTCTGCTCAACCCGCGCTGCCCCTATGCGACGGACAAATGCCGCGTCGATGAGCCGGATCTGAACACCGTCGACGGCGGCCGCCAGTCCAAATGTCACTACCCACTCGATGATGCCGGGAGGCCGAATTATGAGTACGCATGAGGCCACTTCGCAGCAGCCGCTGTTGCAGGCGATCGACCTGAAAAAACACTACCCGGTGAAGAAGGGCTTTTTCGCCCCGGAGCGCCTGGTTAAAGCGCTGGACGGCGTCTCGTTTTCGCTGGAGCGCGGTAAAACTCTGGCGGTGGTCGGCGAGTCCGGCTGCGGTAAATCAACGCTTGGCCGCCTGCTGACGATGATTGAAACACCGACCGGCGGCGAGCTGTACTACCAGGGCCAGGATCTGCTCAAGCACGATCCGCAGGCGCAGAAGCTGCGTCGGCAGAAAATCCAGATCGTCTTTCAGAACCCCTATGGCTCGCTGAACCCGCGTAAAAAAGTGGGGCAGATCCTCGAAGAGCCGCTGTTGATTAACAGCTCCCTCAGCAGAGAGGCGCGCCGCGAGAAAGCGCTGGCGATGATGGCGAAAGTGGGGCTGAAAACCGAGCACTACGACCGCTACCCGCATATGTTCTCCGGCGGTCAGCGTCAGCGTATTGCTATCGCCCGTGGCCTCATGCTCGACCCGGACGTGGTGATTGCCGATGAACCGGTCTCCGCGCTCGACGTCTCCGTGCGTGCGCAGGTGCTGAACCTGATGATGGATCTGCAGCAGGATTTAGGGCTCTCCTACGTCTTTATTTCGCACGACCTGTCGGTGGTGGAGCACATTGCCGATGAAGTCATGGTGATGTATCTCGGCCGCTGCGTGGAGAAGGGCAGCAAAGAGCAGATCTTTGCCAACCCGCGCCACCCTTACACCCAGGCGCTGCTCTCCGCGACGCCGCGGCTTAACCCGGACGATCGCCGCGAGCGCATTAAGCTCACCGGCGAGCTGCCGAGCCCGCTCAACCCGCCGCCGGGCTGTGCCTTTAATGCCCGTTGTAGCCGGCGCTTCGGCCCCTGCACGCAGTTGCAGCCGCAGTTGAAGGATTACAATGGTCAGCTGGTGGCCTGTTTTGCGGTGGATAAGGATGAGAATCGCGAGATTCCACAGGTGTAGGTTGATTTGTAGGCCGGATAAGGCGAAGCCGCCATCCGGCAATGGGGCTTGCATGGGGCATTGGTGGAAGGGTTCCGTTCCATAGGCCGGATAAGCGTTTTACGCGCCATTCGGCAATGAGATTACCTCAGTGGAATGGTTCCGTTCACCAGGCGCTGGGGAGTTTCATTAACCATTTATGCGGTGAACGGGACAAGGGGAGCGGCCGCGCTCCCCTTGTCAATCCCCGCGGCCCCGCAAGGAAATCGGTGCTGCGCACTGCGCTCACCTCCCGCGCGCCTGACTGCGGCCGGCTCGACTCGACTTACTCGCCCCTACGGGACTCGTCCATGTCTCGGTTCGCCTCTGTCCGCCATCCATGGCGTCCAGACCTTGTCATTCCCGCTCCGGTTCGCCGATTTCAGCGGGGACACAACCCCTCGCTGTCATATTGCAGATAAAAACAAAGTCAGTGTCGCTGTAGGCTCGTTTTTGTAGGCCGGATAAGGCGCAGCCGCCATCCGGCAATCGGTGCCGCGGCGATAATGCCGGATGGCGCTAACGCTTATCCGGCCTACACGGTTTCAGTAGCTCGGATTACGTAGGCCGGATAAGGCGCAGCCGCCATCCGGCAATGGTGCGGCGGAGAAAATGCCTGATGGCGCTTCGCTTATCAGGCCTACGCGGTTTCAGAAGCTCTTCGTGCTGCATTATTCTGTTTATGCTCTTTTCTCGCGCCTAACCGCTGTTTAAATAATCTGATTTGCCTTTGGTGTTCGTATAAATATCGCACGTCTATTTATTGGCAGCGATTAACGCTGTAACCCCTCTTCGCGCTTAAAAAAAAAGATGCAAACAGCAGCATTGTTTATATATTTAGTGCCAGTTAAAGCGCGAATTAGCACCACTAAAATTAATAGCGCAACCGCAGGCCGCAGGTCATCGCCGTTTCATTCACCTGTACCCTCATAAACAGTACCGCCAATAAAAACACATTCATCACCCTACGCGTGGCAGAAGAGCCTCTCCTGCTGGTGGGGAGTATTCGTTTATTGCGTAAATCACGGATTTAACCATGAAGCATTATGATGATTTGCAGAGATTCAGGGAGAAGAGCGGCAAACAGCATCACGCCTTCAAAGACCTCTCTACCCAATCCCTTGCCGCCGACCAGGGTAACTGGGCGATCCTCAACCAGCTCGCGCCCGCCGATGAAAATGCCGGGCTGGCGCTGGGCGGGCATGTGGCCTCTTCTGTTCCACAACCTGTTGATATCGAGCGCTTCGCTTCAGAAGCACAAATGATGCCCCCGCCAATCCGCGACACCGCGATCGCCAGCCAACCCGAAAGCGCGCCAGCACAGCGCCCGGCCGCACCGCCGCAGCGTGACGTCAGCATTCATTATGAGCAGCTGTTTGCCGCGAAACCCGCGCAAACTAAACCGCGCAGCCAGAAAAACCAGCCTCTACAACCGTTGCTAGAAAGGATTGCCGCATGCCGCTGATTTGTGTCTGCTCGCCGAAAGGTGGGACAGGGAAAACGACCCTCGCGGCGAACCTCGCCTATGCGCTGGCCCGCAACGGCAGCAAAGTGCTGGCGCTCGATTTCGACGTGCAAAACAGCCTGCGCCTGCACTTCGGCGTGCCGCTCTCCGACACACGCGGCTATGTCGCCCGCGCTGCGGATGCCTCCGACTGGAGCCAGTTTGTCCTCACCGCCGGCGGCAATATTTTTGTCCTGCCCTATGGCGATGCCACCGACGCGCAGCGCTGCGACTTTGAAGAGCGCCTCACCCATGATGAGCACTTCCTCACCCGTGGGCTGAACACGCTGCTTAACTACCCGGGGCTGATTATTGTCGCCGACTTCCCGACAGGCCCCTCAGCGGCGTTAACCGCCCTGTCGCGCCAGGCCGATCTGCACCTGATTCCGTTGCTGGCAGATAGCGCCTCGCTCTCACTGCTGCCGCAGATTGAAAACCACCGCCTCACCGGAGATGTGCTGAACCAGAAAGCGGGCCACTTTGTGGTGCTCAACCAGAGCGATAATCGCCGCCAAATCAGCCGTGATGTCACCGCATTTATGGAGCAGCGCCTCGGCAACCAGTTGCTCGGCGTGCTGCACCGCGACGAAAGCGTGGTGGAAGCCAACGCTTCACAGCAGTCGGTGTTCGACTTCAGCCCGGCTTCGGCTGCGGCATTTGATATTGAGCTTATCGCCAAACGCGCCGCTGGCATGCTGGGCGTCAACATTGGCGACGGCACGCTGCACAGCTCGCCGCGCATGTCGGGGCTTTAAGCGTCAGGACAACTATGAAAAAAATCCTCTCTCTCCTGCTGGCGCTGGTTATGCTGCCGCTCGCCCTGTTGGTGATCATCACGCCGATGGACAGCCAGAAGCAGTATATTTTTGGTCTCATCAGCATCGGCGCGCTGTTTATTGCGGGCACTATCAGTAAAAAGCGCAGCGTCTCGCTGGTGATGGTGGCGATGTCGGTGCTGCTCTCCACCCGCTACATGTACTTTCGCCTGACCCAGACGCTGCACTTCAACTCGGAAATTGAAACGCTGCTCGGCATGGGGCTGTTTCTGGCCGAAGTCTATGTCTGGGTGATGCTGCTGCTCAGCTACCTGCAAACCGCCTGGCCGCTGAAGCGCGACATTGTGCCGCTGCCGGATGACACCAGCCTGTGGCCAACGGTCGATGTCTATATCCCCTCCTATAACGAGCCGCTGGAGGTGGTGCGCGACACGGTGCTGGCGGCGCAGTGCCTCGACTACCCGCGTGACAAACTGAAGATCTACCTACTCGACGATGGTAAACGCAGCGAGTTCGCGGTGTTTGCCGCCGATGTCGGCGTCGGCTACATCACGCGCAATGACAATGCCCATGCGAAGGCGGGCAACCTCAACCATGCGATGAAGCTGACCCACGGCGAGTTAATTTGTGTTTTTGACTGCGACCACGTGGCGACGCGCATCTTTTTACAGGCTACCGTCGGCGGTTTCCTGCAAGATCCGAAACTGGCGCTGGTGCAGACGCCGCACTACTTCTACTCGCCGGATCCGTTCGAGCGTAATCTCTCGGTCGGGCGCAATATTCCCAACGAAGGGGCACTCTTCTATGGCCCAATCCAGCAGGGGAATGACAACTGGAACGCCACCTTTTTTTGCGGCTCCTGCGCCGTGATTCGCCGCAGCGCGCTCGATCAGATTGGCGGCTTTGCGGTCGAAACTGTGACCGAAGATGCCCACACCGCGCTGAAGTTGCAGCGTCTTGGCTGGGGCTCGGCGTTTATTGATATCCCGCTGGCAGCGGGGCTGGCGACGGAGCGGCTGGTGCTGCATGTTATTCAGCGTACCCGCTGGGCGCGCGGCATGACGCAGATCTTCCGTCTCGACAACCCGCTGCTCGGGCGCGGGCTGACGCTGCAACAGCGGCTCTGCTACTTGAGCGCGATGCTCTATTACCAGTTTGCCCTGCCGCGCATCGCCTTCTTAACCGCGCCGCTGGCCTACTTGCTCTTTAACCTCAACATCATTCACTCCTCGGCGAGCCTGATTTTCGCCTACGCGCTGCCGCACCTCTTTCTCGCGGTGTATGTTAACTCGCGGCTGAATGGGCGCTTTCGCTACAGCTTCTGGGGCGAGATTTACGACTTGGTGCTCGCCTTCCACATTGTGCTGCCGACGGCGGTCACCATGCTGTTTCCGAAACGCGGCAAATTCAACGTCACCGACAAGGGTGGCCTGCTTAACGTCGGCTACTTCGACTTCAGCGTGGTGCGCCCGCACCTGATTATCGCCCTGCTGCTTGGCGCAGGGGTGATTGCCGGGATTGTCCGCGCTTGCGCCCACGACTACTTCGGCGTCGATCCGCGCGTGATTGCCCTCAACGTCGGCTGGGGGTTATACAGCCTCATCTTCCTGCTGGCGGCGATTGCGGTGGCGCGCGAAACGCGGCAAACCCGTAAAACCATCCGCATTGAGGTCGAAATCCCGGTGCTGATCCACTACGCCAGCGGCATTGTCTCCCGCAGCCAGACGGCGGATCTGTCGATGGGTGGTTGCCGCATTGTCGCGCCGGACGATCGTCACTTAAAGGATGAGATCGAGGAGATCGAACTGCTGCTGCACTCCGGGGCGATTGCCCTGCCGGTACAGACCGTCGCCAGCGATGAGAGCGCCATCCGATTGATGTTCAATGATATTCCGCTGGCGCGCCGCCGCGAACTGGTGCGCGTGGTGCTGGCGCGTGCCGATGCGTGGATCCACCCGCCGAAACCGCAGGACAACCCGTTCCGCTCGATGTTGACCATTGTGCGCTGCGTTTTTGACCTCTTCTGGCTCACCTGGCGTTCGCGACGCGAAAACCGCCGCCTGCGCGGCGAAAAAGCGCAGGAGGAGGGCCGGGTATGAAACGTCTCACCTTATTAACCCTGCTGGCCAGCGCGCTGGTCACCGCGCCGCTGCACAGCGAGCCGACCTCCGTTGACGCGCTGCTGCCTGCGGTCTCCGCCTTTGCCCCCTCGCGCGTCGAAAGCGTGTCGCTGGCGCAGATGGGCCAGCCGCAGGGCCTGACGCTTAGCGGCGGCCAGTTCCAGGGCGGCGTCGATTTCACCCTGCCGGTCGATCAGGTAGTCACTAACGCGCGGCTGGCGCTGAACCTGAAAATCTCCCCGGCGCTGGCGGCGGCTAACGCCACGCTGCAACTGATGCTGAACGGGCAACCGCTCGGCACCGTGCCGCTGAGCGCCGTTGAGGGCGATACCGCCCGCTACCAGCTTGATGTTCCGGCGGCGCTGATGGTCTCCAGCAATAACCTCAGCTTCAAAATCAACGGCGGTGACGCCGCGCAGTGCCAGCGCGATGCCGACACCAAAAGGTATGTGACCATTCTGCCGGACTCGCGCTTTGAGCTGGAGGGGCAGCAGCTCGATATTGGTGCCGATCTCAGCCACTTCCCGCGCCCCTTTTTCGACAGCATGCAGATGACACCTGCCGCCATCGCCATCGCTTTTTCGGCGAAACTGAGTCCTGATGCCCTTAGCGCCGGAGCGCTGATTGCCTCATGGTTAGGCATTCAGGCCGATTATCGCGGCGTCGCCTTTGCCGCTTACCACGACCGGCTGCCGGAGAAGAACGGCATTCTGATTGGTCACCCAGGCGAGCAGATCGGCGGCCTGATGCTGCCGCAGAGCCAACAGCCGCTGCTGAAGATCATCGATAACCCGGCTAACCCGGTCTATAAGCTGTTGCTGGTGGTGGGCAAAGATGATGAAGCGCTGCGGGCGGCGGCCTGGCGGCTGACGCGCGGCGAGTTCAATGCGCAAACGGCTGCCACAGAAGTCGCCGCGCAGAAGCTGCCGCTGAGCCAGCCCTATGATGCGCCGCGCTGGATCGCCACCGATCGTCCGGTGATGCTCTCAGAACTGATCCGCAAGGATCAAAACCTGACCGCCACTGGCATCTGGCACCCGTCGTTACAGGTTGCGTTTCGCGCCGCGCCGGATCTCTTTTTGTGGGATGGCGAGACCATTCCGCTGCATATCGGTTACCGCTTCCCGACCGAGAACTGGATCGATGAAGAGCGCTCGTGGCTGAGCATGACGCTCAACAACACCTTCCTGCACAACCTGCCGGTGAACAAGCAGGGCGCGCTGGAGAAGCTGTGGCACAAGCTCGGTGGCGATGCCCGCCAGGAGCAGTTTGATATGCCACTTGAGCCTTACATGATCTATGGCGACAACCAGCTCTCCCTCTACTTCAATATCGTGCCGAAGACGGATGCGCCGTGCAGCACCTTGCTGAACAACAACATCAAGAGCCGCATTGACGAGCATTCGTGGATCGATCTCAGCCATACGCGCCACTTCGCGCTGCTGCCCAATCTCTCCTACTTCGTCGGCGCCTCATTCCCCTTCACCCGGCTGGCGGATTACGCCGAAACGGTGCTGATGCTGCCGTCCGCGCCGAGCGAAACGCAACTCGCAACGCTGCTGGATATGGCGGCGCGCGCCGGTAACGCCACCGGCACGGCATTAACCCATAACCGCGTGCTGCTTGGCATGCCGTCCGGCGGCGAGGCACGTGAGCTGCTGGAGAAGCGCGATGTGCTGGCGATCAGCGGCATGGATCAGCATGAGTTTAACCGTGCGCTGCTCGCTGACTCACCTTTCACCGCCCATGACAGCACGCTCGGCGTACGTAAACCCAGCGCATGGCAGAAGGCGCAGCGCTGGATGACCGGCGACTGGGCCGCCGACGGGCTGGAGGCGGATCGCTACTTCTCCTCCAACGAAGCGTGGCGCGGTTTTGTCAGCTTCCGTTCGCCGTGGAGCAGCAAACGGCTGGTGGTGCTGGCGCTCGGCAGCAGTGACGCCCAGCTGGCGCAACTGCATGACGATCTCTCCTCGGCGACCATCAACGCCGGGATTCGCGGCGATGCGGCGATCATCACCGATGAGAACGGCGTGCGCAGTTTCCGCGTCGGCGAGCAGTTCCCGAGCGGCGAGATGCCGCCGCAGATGATGATTATCTGGTATGCCAACCAGCACTCGGCGCTGCTGGCGCTGCTCGGCCTGCTGCTGGGCGCGCTGGTGGGCGGGCTGCTCTACCGCACCCTGAAACAGCGCGAGCGTAAACGACTCAACCCGGAGAAGCAGAAATGAAAAAGATCACCGCGTTATTTTGCCTCTCCGGCGCGCTCAGCTTCGCGGCGCTCGGCCAGGCGCAGGCCGCGTCTAACCCGGCGGCGCTAAAAGCGCTGTTTGATCAGGCCAACTACTGGCATGAGAAATCCCATGACGATCTGGCGACGGCGTCGCTACAAAAGGTGTTGATGGTCGATGCCAACAACACCCAGGCGCTCTACCTACTGGCGCTGTGGGCGCAGCAAAATGGCGATCTGAAAAGCGCTGCGCAGTGGCGCGCGCGGCTGGTACAAACCGCCCCGGCCGATGGCAGCCTGCAAGCACTCGATAACGCCAACGCGCTGGCGCAGGTGCCGCAGGGGCAGCTAACCCTCGCGCGGCAGCAGGCGCGCAGCGGCAATATTCCGGCGGCGCTGGAGACCTGGCACGGCCTGTTTAACGGCGATACGCCGCCGCAGAGCCTGGCGCCGGAGTATTACCTCACCATGGCGAGCGACAAAAGCCTCTACCCGCAGGCGCTGGCGCAGCTGCGCGCGTTGGTTGAGCAACATCCGCAGGATAACGCTGCGCGCATCGCGCTCGGCAAACTGCTCACCTGGCAGGAGGCGACGCGGCGCGAAGGGATGCTGGCGCTGGAGCCGATGGCAGGCGGCAGCAAAGAGGCTGACGAGGGGCTGCGTCAGGCGCTGTTATGGCTCGCGCCGCAGGCGGGCGATGAGCGCTTCTACGACACCTGGTTGCAGCGTCATCCGGACGACAGCGAAATGCAGGCCTGGTATCGCAAAAGCATCGGCGGGCGGGCGAAGGGCGCAGGCTTTGAGGCGCTGAACAGCGGCGACAGCAGCGCGGCCAAGCGCCAGTTTGCCCAGGTGCTGCAAACCAACCCACAGGATGCCGACGCGCTGGCGGGCATGGGTTATATCGCCCAGCGCAACGGTGATTACCAGGCGGCGGCGCAGTATCTGAGCCGGGCAGCAAGCCAGGGCGGCGACGCTTCTGACGAGCGCCGGGCGCAGGCGGAAGATGCCGCCTTTTACGGCCAGCTGGCGCAGGCGCAGCAGGCGCTGAAAGAGGGGAACCTCAGCCAGGCGCTGGCGATCTCCGCGCCGCTGGCAGAGCAGAACGGCGATCGCGGCACGGCGGCGAAGCTGTTTCGTGCCGATGTCTTGCGCCAGAACAAAGATTACCCACAGGCGGAGCAGGCGCTGCGCGGCGTGCTGAATAGCGAACCGCAAAACGCTCCGGCGCGGGAAAACCTCTACTACGTGTTACGTGAGCAGAACAAAACCGCCGAGGCGCAAACTATTCTGCGCACCTTGCCCGCCACGCTACAGGCAAAGCTGCAACCGCGCACGGTAAGCGGCACGCCGGGCGATCCGCTGCGCCGCGAAGCGCAACAGCTGGCGGCAAGCGGCAACCGCGAGCAGGCGATTGCCGTGCTGCGCCAGGGCGTGGCGCGCTTACCGGATGATGGCTGGCTGCGTCTCGATCTGGCGCGTCTGCTGGTGCAGGCCGGGCAGGAGAACGAGGCGGCGAATGTGATGCTGCCCGCGCAGCGTCAGGGTGCAGGGGCCAGCGCGTTCTATGCCGCTGCGCTGTTCGCCAGTGAGCAGGGCGGCTGGCAGCAGGCCAGCGCGTTGCTGGGGCGCATTTCGCCAGCCAGCCAGACGACGCAGATGCGCGAGCTGGCGCAGCGGGCCAACTACAACTTACAGATGATCACCGCCGAGCGCTATCTGGCGCAGGGCAATATGACCGCTGCCGCCAATACCCTGAAAGCGCTGGCGCAAACCTCGCCCGCCAGCCCCGTCGATGCCGGAAAACTGGCGCGCATGCTGGCGCGCAGCGGCGATCTCACCTCGGCGGTGGCGCTGGTGCGCGGCAATATGCGCCAGGGCGTGCAGGGCAACGCCGGGGATTATGCCGATCAGATTGCCGTGCTCAACCAGGCGGGACTCAACGCCGAAGCGCAGACATTTGTCGAAAGCCCCGAGATGCAGGCGCGCAGCACGCCAGCGCAGCTTGCCGGGGTACGCAATGGCTATGTCATCAACGAGGCCGACAGGCTGCGCGAGCAGGGGAACTACGCCGCGGCGTACGACACGCTGATCCGCGCGTTGCAAAACGACCCGCAGAACACCGATTTGATGTTCGCGATGGGGCGCCTGTACCAGTCCGGCAAGATGAACAAAGAGGCGGGCGTGCTCTATGACTACCTGATGACCCGCGACAGCGACGATCAGGCGGCACGCGTCGGCGCGATTGATGTCGCGCTGGCAGAGAACAACGTCGAGAAAGCGCAAACCCTCGCCAGCGGCCTGCGCAGCGGCAGCTCGCCGGACCGCCTGCTGTTACTGGCGCGGCTGGAGGAGGCGAAAGGCAACCACCAGCAGGCGATGACCTATTTACGCAGCGCGCGCGGCAAGCTGGTCGGGCTGGAGGAGAGCAACGGCACCGGCACGCCAACCCTTGGCGGCGTGCTGCTGGCGGATAACCCCTTCACCACCACCAGTAAAACACCGTCCCCTTACGGGCAAGCTATGCCGTGGCAGGTGGCGCAGACGGCGCGCGAGCCGGGTAGCCAACTGCCGGGTACCGCACGCACCGATCTGCCGATCGAGACCACGCAAAGCCGCACCCTGCGCCAGGTGGACGAGATGATGCAGCAGATGAACGAGAAAACCGGCATGTGGTTGCAGGGCGGGGTGGCGATCCGCGGGCGCGATGGCGAGACGGGCACCAGCAAGCTGACGGAGGCGAAAGCACCGCTTACCTGGTCCAGCTCGCCGTTTGGCGAGTCGCGCTTTGAGTTGACCGCCACGCCGGTTTCCCTTAGTTCCGGCAGCGCGTCGGGTGATGCCTGGCGGCGCTACGGCAGTAACCCTCTGGCGGATGCGGCGACCAATCTGGCGACTTCCATTAAAACGGCGAACAGTTCAACCGCCACTGACGGCAGCGATAAGTTCACCGACCTGGCCCGTTACGCCGACGCCGGGAAACTATCACCCTTTACCACAGAGGGTTTCGACAACCTCAGCACGCTGCTCGGCTCAAGCCGTTTACAGAGTCTGAGCGAGTCGACCTATAAGAAAAATTATAACGATCCGATCCGCGCCTCGACCGATGCGCAGAACGGCAATGGCGTTGAGCTGAACATGGCGCTGAGCGGCGAAGGCTATAAGTTCGATATCGGCACCACGCCGCTGGGGGAAGATCTCAGCACGCTGGTGGGCGGCGTGAAGTGGTCGCCGAAGCTGACCAACTACCTGACGCTGATCCTTACCGGCGAACGCCGCGCGGTGACCGACAGCCTGCTCTCCTACGTCGGCTTGCAGGATAAGTTCTCCGGCGAGCGCTGGGGACGGGTGACCAAAAACGGCGGCAGTGCGCAACTGAGCTACGATGATGGCGATGCCGGGTTCTACGTCGGCGGCGGTGGCTACAGCTATCTCGGCGAAAACGTGGCCAGCAACAGCAGCCTCAACGCAAACGCCGGGGTCTATTTACGCCCGTGGCATGATGATTTCCGCCAGCTACAGACCGGGCTGAGCATTAGCTGGATGGATTACGCGAAAAACCTCAGCTACTTCACCTTCGGCCAGGGCGGTTACTTCAGCCCGCAGAACTATGTCAGCGTCTCGCTGCCGGTGGACTTCACGCAGAAGATCGATAACTGGAGAGTGCGCCTCGGCGGCGCGGTGGGGTATCAATCCTACACCCAGGATAAGAGCGACTACTTCCCGACCTCTCCGCAGGCGCAGGGGATGCTGGAGCAACTGGCGGCGCTCGGCTTTATCAAAGAGGCGCAGTATCGTGGCTCGTCGCAAAACGGCATTGGCTACAACTTCCGCGCCGGGCTGGATTACAACGTGAACAAAAATATGTCGGTGGGTGGCAACGTCGGGTACGACACCTTCGGCAGTTATAACGAAAGCACCGCAGGCCTCTGGCTGCGGTATATGTTGGGAGAGAAATAATGACCACCAACCTGTCCCCTGAACTGGCCTGGCATCAGCAACAGCAGACGCCGCCGGGCTGGTTTGATCTGCTTAGCGTGATGGTCGATGGCATGGTGAGAAACGTCGGCGAAGCGCAGAGCCTGCCGTTTTTGCGCCAGATGGGCGAGACGCTGGCCATGCAGACGCCGCTTATGGCATCAACTACCGTTGGTGAGCTGGAAGCGGCGATCAACGCCAGGCTTGCCGCCTTCAACTGGGGCGTGATTGATATTGAGGCCAGCGACAGCGGGATGACTTTTCGCCACCGCGCGCTGCCCGTCGCCCGCGATGAGGCGCAGCAGACGCGCTGGTGTCACGCCTTTTGCGCCGTGCTTGAAGGGCTTTATGGCCGCTGGATGCAGGATCAGGGCGGCGATGCGCGCCTCGTGTTTAGCCGGGAAGCACTCTATTCTGTCTCGGATGTTCTCTTTCGCTACGCCAACCCAGAGTGAGACTCACTATGTTTAAACCCCTCTTTGCCGCGATGGTGATGTTAACCAGTCTGCTCTTTTCCACCGTGTCGCAGGCCGCGACCGCCTGGGAGAGCTACAAAGCGCGCTTTTTAATGCCCGACGGGCGGATTGTCGATACCGGCAATAACAACGTCTCCCACACCGAAGGGCAGGGTTTCGCCATGCTGATGGCGGTCGGCAATAACGATAAAGCGGCGTTCGACAGCATGTGGCACTGGACGCATACCACGCTGCAAAACAAGGAAAACGGCCTCTTTTACTGGCGCTATAACCCGGTGGAGGCCGATCCGATTGCCGATAAAAATGATGCCACCGACGGCGATATCCTTATCGCCTGGGCGTTGCTGAAGGCGGGTGAGCGCTGGAATCTGCCCGCGTATACCGCCGCGTCGGACGCCATTACCCAGGCGGTGCTGAAACATACCGTGATTAATTTTGCTGGCTATCACGTGATGCTGCCGGGGGCGAAGGGCTTTAACCTCAACAGCCGCGTGACGCTGAACCCCTCCTACTTCATCTTCCCGGCGTGGCAGGATTTCGCCAACCGCAGCCACCGGGTGATCTGGCAGCAACTGATTGATGACGGGCAAAAAATGGTGGGTAAGATGGCCTTCGGCAAGCCGCGCCTGCCGACCGACTGGGTGTCGCTCTCGGCGGACGGTACCTTTAGCCCGGCAACAGAGTGGCCGCCGCGTATGAGTTACGACGCCATTCGCGTGCCGCTCTACATCGCCTGGCACAATCCGCAGAGCCCATTGTTAACGCCGTGGCGCAGCTGGTGGCAGGGGTTTGAGCGCAGCAAAACACCGGCGTGGGTCAATGTGACCAGCAACGAGAATGCGCCTTACAACATGAACGAGGGGCTGCTGGCGGTGCGGGATTTAACCGTTGGCGAGCCGACGGGCGAGCCGCAGATTACCGCCCAGGATGATTATTATTCCGCCAGCCTGAAGATGCTGGTCTGGCTGGCGCAGCAGCGTTAACAACTGCGGTCTGATGCCGGGTGACGGCTTTGCCTTACCCGGCCTACGTGTGCGGTATCAATGGACGGGGCGGCTGCGCCTTACCGGGCCTGCGAATACCACCGGAGCGGTTTTCGTAGGCCTGATAAGCGCAGCGCCATCAGGCAAGGGTGTTACTGCGGATAGGGCACCCAGTCGCCGCCGTTAAGCCGCACGTACGGCTTGTTCTGGTACTGGATCACCACCGCGTTGGCGTTCTCCGATACCGGCGCGGTTTGCGGCAGATTGCCAATCAACTTATCCCAGTCGACACTATCTTCGGTGAAGATTTTGCCATCCAGCACGCGGGTAACAATCTCCGACACCGCCAGGAAGCTGCTCGGCTGGTTAATCACCAGCGGCGCGCCCTGATGCGGCGCTTTCATGCCGAAGAACTTAATCGCCGTCGGCACGTTGGTAATCGACGGGCTTGGAATATCGCGCAGGCCGGAAACCTGCATCTTATCCCCCTGCAACGCCGCGCCGTGCTCCGGCACCAGCACCACCATCACTTTGCGCCCGGACTTATCAAGCTGCGTAAAGAAGGCATCCAGCTCATCAAACAGCTTCTGCGCCCGCAGTTTGTAATCCGCCGTTTTGCGATCGCCCGGATAGTGGTTGCCATCGTGCAGCGGCAGCAGGTTATAGAAGGTGGCGGTCGGTTTGCCCTGCTTGAAGCTGTCTGATTCCATCCAGCGGTTAAGCACCGCGGTATCGTCAAAAATCGGCGAGCCGTCAAAGGAGAGCAGCGTCGGCGGCAGACCCGCCTGGTTCATCAGCGGCGCCTGCATGCCGCCATTGTCGCGCACCTCTTTCAGGAAGCCGCCAAACTCGCCGTTATGATCCATCATCAGCTGTTGGGTAAAGCCAAGTTTCGACAGGTTATCAAAGAGATAACACTGGTTATTCGCCTGCTGATAGAGATTTTTGTGCGATGGCTGGCCGCAGCTTGCGCGCAGCAGACGGATCGCCGCCGGGCCGCTGTAGGCCGTTGCCGAGTTAAAGTTTTTAAACTCAATATCGAAGTGCGACCAGAGCGGGTGCGATGCCAGACCGGCGGCTTCAATATCGGCCCATGACAGGGAGCAGATATTAATAAACAGCAGATCGAACGGCTGCGCATCGGCGGGCAGCTGCGTCGGGAAGGTGGTTTGACGCTTCTCTTCCGCCGCATAGAAGCTGGCAAGCCATGCGTTGAGGTTTTCCGAGGTTGGCGGGGCCGTTTGCGCCGGAATATCGCCGACTACCGGCGTATTGCCCGCAGCGGCAACCGTTGCCGCCTGCGAACCGCCGGTGGTGGTGACCGTGGTAGTCGGCTGGCCGCCGGGCCAGAGATTAAAGGCCGGGCCGGTTAAGGTCAGCACGTTCAGCCAGATCATGATCGCCACCACGAACACCGTGACGCGAATCCACTGCGACAAGAAGAGCCACGCTACCAGCAGCACAAACACCGCGCCAATCATCTGCCAGTTGATAAAGCGCGTTACCAGGTCGAGCAGATAATCGGCGCTAAAGCCCGCCACCTGCGTGCCCTGGCTCATCATACTTTCAAGCCCCGGCAACCAGGTGTCATGCCAGAAGAGTGCAAAGCCGAGCGGGATTGCCACCCAATGGCGCAGGCGATGCAGGCTCAGGCGCGGCAGCGGCACCAGCAGAAAGGCCATAAACACCAGGTTCAGCATCGGGTGGAAATTAAGATATCCGGCCCACAGCAGGCCAAACTTCACCAGAAAGTAGAAGTTCCAGCCGGAAAGGCCGCGCCAGTATTGCCACAGCGGCGATGGCGCAGAAGAGGGGATCGTATTATTTGTCATGTTTACGGTCTGCCTTGGCGTGCGAATCCCTGCGTAAAACGCCAATCGGTTTTACATAGCGGGGTTTAGTAAAAGTTAAACGGAGCGCGGTACGTAACGGGCGCTGCCAGTGGCGCGCAAGGTAGCCCAGCGGAAAGAAGATCAGCGCGCAAAGCACGATAAGCTGAATAATATCGCTGATTGACATCATGAGGAGGGCTCCGTCACATCGCTTAATAACCGGTGCGGTTGGGGGATACGACGCCAGCTGGTGCCATCGTGTTCGACATTAATCAACTTCTTCTCCTGACGCGTGGCGGGCAGCGGCTTTGAGGCGCGCTCCGGCGGCAGGGCGCGCATCTGCACCACTTCGGCGGCAATCTGGTTATCTTCGAACCACACCATGCGGTTAGAGAAGATATCGCCCGTCGGCAGCGGGAAGATGTGGTTCAGCGCGGTATCGAGATCGTTCACCCGGCAGAAAGATAGGAAGAGCACCAGCCGGTTGTCGCTCATGCTGACAATATCGCCGACACGGTTTGGCCGACAGAGCGTTAGCGCCTGCTCAACGCGAATGCCCGGCACCGGACGCAGCGCCACCAGCACCCCTTTGCCATCGGGCGGCAGCAACGTGTTGTTGACCATATTGCTCACCGCATCGCAAAACACCTCCCACGGCTGGAAGCCGCGCAGCTTCAGCGGCTGCGTCATCGACAGTAGGGTGGAGATATCTTCCGGCACCAGCCGCGTAAACTGCTGACCCTGTACGCTCTCAATCAGCGTTAAGCAGCGCGACAGCGGCGCGTTCCACGGGATCACCATATTCGCACCGCAGCCGAGCAGCAGGCGCTCATCGGTGGCGCGCAGGCTGGCGATGGTTTCACGCACGATAATTTTGAGATTGTTGCCGCGCTGGCGGCGCAGGGTGTGGATCTGGCGCGCGAGGCCGTCGATTTGGCTATTCTGCGCGAGGACGAAAATCAGCGTCGCTGCCTGGCTGGCGCGCGCCTCTTCAAACAGCGCCTCGTTGGTGGCAAACACGGACCAGTGTTCCGAGAGCGGCGGTGCGCCCTCCAGCACGGCGACATTACTTAAAACCCGTTTTTCATCGCTGCGTGGCTGAACGGAGGCCTCTTCCTGTTTGGCTAATTGCCACTGTCCTTCAACTTCGGTGAGCAGTAATTGCTGACGGGCGCTAATGCCTTTTTCATTACACCACCACGCTACATCATATAGCGGAATGCCATTTTGATAACGCAGGCTCGCCAGACCAAAAAGCGAGCGATATTCACTCATCAGAATCGAGGATTGCTTGTCATTGTTGCTGCCGGGGTTAATTACCACCAGCGTGCAGTTATTATATTTCGCCCAGGCGTGAGTTTTTTCTAACCATTTGCGTAATTTAGGGGCGGGAATATTCTGCCAGGCATTATTCGCACAGAGCAGAAACACTAAATATTTGTCCGGGTCAATAGAGCTGAGCAAATCGCGGGTGAAAAAGTATAGACTATTCTCCTCTTTTGGCATGGAGAACAGCTCGATTTTTTCCGGGCCGTGATTTTTATCTAATTTAATGAGGTTTTGCAGGTCGTGACCCATGCCCGCTACCGCGACTTTCGCCGCTTTATCCTGCGCGGCAAGGGTTTGATTAAGCAGGCTCAGTGCGTCCTGTTCACGGTCGGTATTTAGCCACCAGACCCCGCCCACAGGCATGTGACGCAATTCGTCCCATAATGATTGGATGCCGATAGAAAATATGGGGTTCACGGTGTCCCTCTTGCAGCGAATTTATCTGTAACTCAGTTTACTAGCGAAAGCCGAGAAATAAACCTAACATTGAAATTAAAGAACATCAGATTTAGCATGTAAACGCATTTTCTTGGGCACGATGCCTTGTGACTTCTTACATCATTTTATATGCAACTGGGATCGGGCCAACATGAAAAAAAATGAACCCGTTACGCAATCTGACCCGACTCTGGGTTACACATTCCAGAACGATTTTTTGGTGCTTAGCCGGGTATTTTCCCTGCCTGAAATCGACTATGCCGATATTTCCCAGCGCGAACAACTTGCCGCCGCGATTAAGCGCTGGCCGCTGCTGGCTGAATTAGCCCGTCAACAATAAAGGACCCGTGGATGACCATCTTGGGACTACAGGGGATCCGTGGTGGCGTGGGGACGACCTCGATCACCGCGGCTCTGGCCTGGTCACTGCAACTCTTAGGTGAGTCGGTGCTGGTAATTGATGCCTGCCCGGATAACCTTCTGCGCCTCTCATTTAATGTCGAATATGAGAACCCAACCGGCTGGGCGCGGTCGCTGCTGGACGGCAACGAGTGGCGCGATGCGGGCATGCGCTACACCACGCAGCTCGACCTGCTGCCGTTTGGCCGTCTGGCAGCCAACGAGTGGGAGAATGCCGCGCAGCTTGACGCCGTGGCAGCACAGCTGACCTCCGCGTTGAAAGGGTTAACAACCCAGCAGCACTATCAATGGGTGCTGATTGACCTGCCGCACGGCGTATCACCGCTGGCGCGGCACTTTATCGATCTCTGCGACAATCTCTTTACCATTATCAAACCCGATACCAACTGCCATGTGCGCCTGCACCAGCAGCCTCTGCCCACCGGTGCGCATCTGTTAATTAACGATCTGCGCATTGGCAGCCAGTTGCAGGACGATCTCTGGCAGGTGTGGCTGCAAAGCCAGCCGCGCATGATGCCGATGGTGATCCACCGCGATGAGGCGATGGCAGAGTGCCTGGCTTCGAAGCAGCCGCTCGGCGAGTACCGCAGCGATGCGCTGGCGGCCGAGGAGATCCTGACGCTGGCCAACTGGTGTCTGCTCCATTTCGCGCCTGCTGTACAGGGGAGTGAGGCATGATTCGCCTTGCCACCTGGCTGCTTATTCCGCCAGTGGGCGCGCGGTTGAACGCGCGCTATCAGCATTATCGCGACCATGGCGCACCGCGTTTTAGCGCGGCATTGGGCTGTTTCTGGGCGATCCTCGCCTGGATGTTTATCCCGCTGGAGCACCCGCGCTGGCAGCAGCTTCGTGCGCAGCAGAACCACTGGTTTCCGCATATCGATCCTGACCGTCCGCGCCCGCTCGACCCGGCGCGCTACCTGATTCAAACTCTGTGGCTGATGGTGACGCTCCCGCTGGGCGCGCCGAGATCGCCGCGTCGCCAGCACTTTGCCCGTCTTCGCGTGCTGCGCGGGCGCTGGCATAACTTCCTTGAAACGCTGCCGGAGCGCATGACACAGCGCACCGGTCATCTCGACAATAAAAAAGAGCTGGGGCACATCAACCCGAAAGTGCGGCGCATTATTCTTGGCACCGTGGTGGTCTTCTCGTTCCTGCTCGCCATTTTATGTATTACCCAGCCCTTTAACCCGCTGTCGCAATTCGTCTTTTTGATTCTGCTGTGGGGCGTGGCGCTGCTGGTGCGGCGCATTCCGGGGCGCTTCTCGGTGCTGATGCTGGTGGTGCTCTCCCTGACGGTCTCCTGCCGCTACATCTGGTGGCGCTACACCTCGACCCTCAACTGGGACGACCCGGTCAGCCTGGTGTGCGGCCTGGTGCTGCTGTTTGCTGAAACCTATGCGTGGATTGTGCTGGTGCTCGGCTACTTCCAGGTGATCTGGCCCCTTAACCGCCAGCCGGTGCCGCTGCCGAAAGATATGTCGCTCTGGCCGTCGGTCGATATTTTTGTTCCGACCTACAACGAAGATCTCAACGTGGTGAAAAACACCATTTACGCCTCGCTGGGTATCGACTGGCCGAAAGATAAGCTCAAGGTCTGGATTCTGGATGATGGCGGCCGCGAAGAGTTTCGCCAGTTCGCCAAACAGGTCGGCGTTGAGTACATCGCCCGTACCAGCCATGAGCATGCGAAAGCGGGCAACATCAACAATGCCCTCAAGTATGCGAAGGGGGAGTTCGTGTCGATCTTCGACTGCGACCACGTGCCGACGCGCTCCTTCCTGCAGATGACCATGGGCTGGTTCCTGAAAGAGAAGAAGCTGGCGATGATGCAGACCCCGCACCACTTCTTCTCGCCGGATCCGTTTGAACGCAACCTCGGGCGTTTTCGTAAAACGCCGAACGAAGGCACGCTCTTTTACGGCCTGGTGCAGGATGGCAACGATATGTGGGATGCCACCTTCTTCTGCGGCTCCTGTGCGGTGATCCGCCGCGGGCCGCTGGATCAGATTGGCGGCATTGCGGTTGAGACGGTAACGGAAGATGCGCACACCTCGCTGCGCCTGCACCGCCTTGGCAACACCTCCGCGTATATGCGTATTCCGCAGGCGGCGGGGCTGGCGACCGAGAGCCTCTCGGCGCATATCGGGCAGCGTATCCGCTGGGCGCGCGGCATGGTGCAGATTTTCCGCCTCGATAACCCATTGATGGGCAAAGGGCTGAAGTTTGCCCAGCGGCTCTGCTACGTCAACGCCATGTTCCACTTCCTGTCGGGCATTCCGCGGCTTATCTTCCTGACCGCGCCGCTGGCGTTTCTGCTGCTGCATGCCTACATCATCTATGCCCCGGCGATCATGATTGCGCTCTTTGTGATGCCGCATATGGTGCACGCCAGCCTGACTAACTCAAAAATCCAGGGCAAGTTCCGCCACTCCTTCTGGAGTGAGATCTACGAAACGGTGCTGGCGTGGTATATCGCACCGCCAACGTTGGTGGCGCTGATTAACCCGCACAAAGGGAAGTTCAACGTTACCGCTAAAGGCGGGCTGGTCGAAGAGGAGTATGTCGACTGGGTGATCTCGCGCCCCTATATCTTCCTCGTGCTGCTCAACCTGCTCGGCGTGGCGGTCGGCATCTGGCGCTACTTCTACGGCCCGGAAAATGAAATTCTCACGGTTTTCGTCAGTATCGCGTGGGTCTTCTACAACATGGTGATCCTCGGCGGCGCGGTGGCGGTGTCGGTGGAGAGCAAACAGGTGCGCCGCGCGCACCGCGTGGAGATGACCATGCCAGCGGCGATTGCCCGTGAAGATGGGCACCTCTTCTCCTGTACCGTGCAGGACTTCTCTGACGGTGGGCTGGGCATCAAGATCAACGGTCAGGCGCAGGTGCTGGAAGGGCAGAAGGTGAGCCTGCTGCTTAAACGCGGCCAGCAGGAGTACGCCTTCCCGGCGACCGTAGCGCGCGTCAACGGTAATGAAGTGGGTCTGCAACTGCTGCCGCTGACCACCAAACAGCATATCGATTTTGTGCAGTGTACCTTCGCCCGCGCCGATACCTGGGCGCTGTGGCAGGACAGCTTCCCGGAGGATAAACCTCTGGAGAGCCTGCTGGATATTTTAAAACTGGGTTTCCGCGGCTACCGCCATCTCGCGGAATTTGCTCCATCGTCCGTCAAAGTGATTTTCCGCTCGCTCACCGCGCTGGTGTCCTGGGTGGTGTCATTTATTCCGCGCCGCCCGGAACGGAATGTGGCCGTGCAGCAACCGATGACGTGATTGGCTTAACAATGATGAATACGCGATGAAAAGAAAATTATCCTGGATGTGTGCAGTGGCAGTGGGGATGAGCACGCTGGCCCCAATGATGACCCACGCAGCGCCTGCGCAACCCGCGCCGAGCGTGCCCGCCGTCGCGCCAGCGACTCAACCGGTGGTCACGCCTGCGCCGGGAGAGACGGAGAGCGTTACGCCAACCATGCCGACCGAAGGCCAGACTGTCATTGGCCAGGTGATGCCTGGCGTGCAGGGGGCGAATGCGCCTGTGGTGGCCGCCAATGCGCCGTCACGCGACGTGAAACTCACCTTCGCCGAGATCGCGCCGCCGCCGGGCAGCATGGTGCTGCGCGGTATCAACCCGAATGGCGGGATTGAGTTCGGTACGCGTAGCGATGAAGTGGTCTCGAATGCGGTGCTCAACCTTGAGTACACGCCGTCGCCGTCGCTGTTACCGGTGCAGTCGCAGCTGAAGGTCTATCTCAACGATGAGCTGATGGGCGTGCTGCCGGTGACCAAAGAGCAACTGGGTAAGAAAACCCAGGCGCAGATGCCGATCAACCCGCTGTTTATCACCGACTTTAACCGCGTGCGGCTGGAGTTTGTCGGCCACTATCGCGACGTGTGTGAAAACCCGGCCAGCTCAACGCTGTGGCTCGATATCGGGCGCAGCAGTTCGCTCGATCTCACCTACCAGAAGCTGTCGGTGAAAAACGATCTCTCCCACTTCCCGATCCCGTTCTACGACCCGCGCGATAACCGCCCGCTGACGCTGCCGGTGGTTTTCGCCAGCGCGCCGGATATCGCGCAGCAGCAGGCGGCGGCGATTGTCGCTTCGTGGTTCGGTTCACGCACCGGCTGGCGCGGGCAGACCTTCCCGGTCTCCTATAACGCGCTGCCGGAGAGCAACGCCATTATCTTTGCCACCAACGATAAGCGTCCTGATTTCCTTAAAGATTTGCCGCCAGCGAAGGGGCCGACCATCTCAATGGTTAACCACCCGAACAACCCTTACCTGAAGCTGCTGGTGATCAGCGGGCGTGACGATAAGGATCTGCTGCAGGCGGCGAAAGGCATTGCCCAGGGCAATGTGCTGTTCCGCGGCGAGAGCGTGACGGTGGATGAGGTGAAACCGCTGCTGGCCCGCCAGCCTTACGATGCGCCAAACTGGGTGCGCACCGACCGCGCGGTGACCTTTGGCGAGCTGAAAGGCTACGAAGAGCAGCTGCAGGCGACCGGCCTGCAGCCCTCGTCCATCAATCTGTCGCTGAACCTGCCGCCGGATCTCTATCTGCTGCGCAGCACCGGCATCGACATGAACCTCAACTATCGCTATACCGCGCCGCCGACCAAAGATGGCTCGCGGATGGATATCAGCCTGAATAACCAGTTCCTGCAATACTTCAACCTGACCGGCACCCAGGAGAGCAACAACCTGCTGCTGCGTCTGCCGGTGCTGCAAGGGCTGCTCGACAGCAAAACGGATGTCTCCATTCCGGCGCTGAAACTCGGCGCGGTGAACCAGCTGCGCTTCGATTTCCAGTATATGAACCCGATGCCGGGCGGCACGATTGATAACTGCGTTACTTTCCAGCAGGTGCCGAACCGCGTGGTGATTGGCGATGACTCCACCATCGACTTCTCGAAGTATTACCACTTCCTCGCGATGCCGGATCTGCGTGCCTTTGCCAATGCGGGCTTCCCGTTCAGCCGCATGGCGGATCTGTCGCAAACCATCGTTGTGACGCCGCCGCAGCCGACGCCGGCACAGGTCTCCACGCTGCTCGACTCGTTGGGCACGGTAGGCGCGCAGACCGGTTTCCCGGCAATTAACGTGCAGCTAACCAGCGATGGCAACCAGATCAAGGATAAAGACGCCGATATCATGATCATCGGTGCCATTCCGCCTGAGCTGAAAGATGATAAGCATATCGATCTGCTGGTGAATGCCGCCCAGAGCTGGGTGAAAACCCCGCTGCGCCAGACGCCGTTCGCGTCGATTGTGCCGGATGCAGCCGACCGCCAGGCCGATACGCAAACCGGCATTACTTCTGATGGCCCGATGGCGGCGATTATCGGCTTCCAGTCACCGTACAACGACCAGCGTAGCGTGGTGGCGCTGCTTGCCGACAGCCCGCGCGGTTATGAGTTGCTGAATGGCGCGATTAACGACAGCGGCAAGCGCGCGGCGATCTACGGCTCGGTGACGGTGATCCGTGAATCGGGGGTAAATGGCCTGCGCGTTGGCGATATTTACTACGTTGGCCACCTACCGTGGTTTGAGCGCATCTGGTATGCGCTGGCGAACCATCCGGTGCTGCTGGCGGTGCTGGCTGCGGTTTGCGTGGTGTTGATGGCGTGGGTGCTGTGGCGTCTGCTGCGTATCATCAGCCGCCGCCGTCTTGACCCTTCGGATCATGAGTAAACGGTAATGAAAAGCGTACGCTGGGTGGTGATGGCGATGCTGGTGATGGCGGCGATGAACGTTCGCGCCGCCTGTAGCTGGCCGGCCTGGGACCACTTTAAACAGGCCTATATCAGCGACGGCGGGCGCGTTATCGACCCGAGCGATTCGCGCAAAATCACCACCTCGGAAGGGCAGAGTTATGCGCTCTTCTTCGCGCTGGCGGCTAACGATCGCGCCATGTTCGATAAAGTTTTGCGCTGGACCGAAGATAATCTCGCCGCAGGCTCGCTGAACAAGCAGCTTCCCGCCTGGCTGTGGGGCAAGAAGGCCGATAACGGCTGGGAAGTGCTCGACACCAACTCTGCCTCTGACGCCGATATCTGGATCGCCTGGTCGCTGCTGGAGGCGGGCAGGCTGTGGAAAGAGGATCGCTACAGCCAGTTGGGTAAATCCCTGCTGACACGGATTGCGAAAGAGGAAGTGGTGACGGTGCCGGGGCTCGGTTCCATGCTGCTGCCGGGTAAGGTCAGCTTCGCTGAACCGACAACGTGGCGCTTTAATCCGAGCTACCTCCCGCCGCAGCTGGCGAGCTACTTCACCCGCTTTGGCGCGCCGTGGTCGACGCTGCGTGAAACCAACCTGCGCCTGCTGCTGGAGACCGCGCCGAAAGGCTTCTCACCGGACTGGGTGCGCTACGAGAAGGGTAAAGGGTGGCAGCTACAGCCAGGTAAAACGCTGGTCAGCAGCTACGATGCCATCCGCGTCTATCTCTGGGTCGGCATGATGAATGATGCCGATCCGCAAAAAGCGCGCCTGCTCAACAAACTGAAGCCGATGGCGACTGCCACCATAAAAAATGGCGTGGTGCCGGAGAAGGTGGATGTTGCCAGCGGGCAGATCCGCGGCGATGGCCCGGTTGGTTTTTCCGCCTCGATGCTTCCCTTCTTGCAGGATCGTGACGCACAGGCCGTGCAGCGCCAGCGCGTTGCTGACCACTATCCCGGCGATGATGCCTACTTCAGCGCGGTGCTGACGCTGTTCGGCCAGGGCTGGGATCAACACCGTTTTCGCTTCACCTCTCGCGGTGAGTTACAACCTGACTGGGGCGCGGAATGCACAAGTTCGTCGTAAGTTTTCTTTGTGTTTCAATCGGCCTCTCGCTGGCACCTGCCGCCGGGGCGGCCGAGCCAACCAGCGCGCAGCAGCAGTTGCTGTCGCAGGTGCGTCTGGGCGAAAGCGCGCGCCGCGAAGATCTGGTGCGCCAGTCGCTCTATCGCCTTGAACTGATCGACCCCGATAACCCTGAAGTGGTGGCGGCGCGTATGCGCTATCTGCTGCGCCAGGGCGACAGTGCCGGTGCGCAGAAACAGCTCGACCGCTTAAAGCAATTGGCACCGGACTCCAGCGCCTATAAAGCGTCGGTGACGACGATGGCGCTCTCCTCGGCTGAAGGCCGCCAGGCGCTGCAACAGGCGCGTTTACAAGCTACCACCGGCCACACGCAGGAGGCGATTGCCGCCTATGACGCGCTGTTTAAAGGCAACCCGCCGGAAGGTGATATCGCCGTTGAGTACTGGCTGCTGGTGGCAAAAGTGCCGGCGCGCCACAACGAGGCGGTCAGCCGATTGCAGGCTCTGAACAGCCGTAACCCCGGAAATGCGCAGTTGCAGGGCGGTCTGGCGCAGATGCTGTTTGCCGACGGGCGCGATGCCGAGGGCTACGCGCTACTGGAGGAGATGGCGAAATCGAACGCCGGGCGCGACACCGCAGCCGGGCTCTGGTATCAGCAGATCCAGCGTATGCCGGTCAGCGATGCCAGCGTGAAAGCATTACAACATTTTCTGACTATCTTCTCCGCTGGCGACACGGTCGATAACGCTCGTTCCCTGCTGGCGGCGCAGCAAAAACAGCTGGCTGACCCGGCGTTTCGCGCCCGTGCCACCGGCCTTGCGGCAGTCGATGCCGGGCAGGGTGGGAAAGCGATTGGTGAGCTACAGCAGGCGGTTAATGCTAACAGTGCCGACAGCGAAGCCGTCGGCGCGCTGGGCCAGGCTTATTCCCAACGCGGCGATCGCGCCCGCGCGGTGGCGCAGTTTGAAAAAGCGATCGCCATGGATCCAAACAGCGGCAATCGCAGCAAGTGGGACAGCCTGCTGCAAACCAACCGCTACTGGCTGCTGATCCAGCAGGGCGATGCGGCGTTAAAAGCCAATAATCCGGCGCAGGCCGAGCGTTACTACCAGCAGGCACGGGCAACGGATAATAGCGACAGCTACGCGGTGCTCGGCCTCGGTGACGCGGCGGCAGCGCGCAAAGATAACGCCGCGGCAAAGACCTTCTACCGCCAGGCGCTGCGTATGGACAGTGAAAACACCAATGCTGTGCGCGGGCTGGCCAATATTTACCGCGCCGAGTCGCCGGAAAAAGCCGAAAGCTTTATCCGCTCCCTCAACGCCAGCCAGCGGCGCAGTATCGACGATATTGAACGCGGCCTGAACAATGATCGCTTAGCGCAGCAGGCCGAGGCGCTGGAGAGCAAAGGCAAGTGGGCGCAGGCCGCCGCGCTGCAACGCCAGCGGCTGGCGCTCGATCCGGGCAGCGTCTGGATCACCTACCGGCTGGCGAGCGATCTGCGCCAGGCCGGGCAGGCGGGTGAAGCAGACAGCCTGATGCGGCAACTGGCGACGCAGAAAGCGGGCGATGCGGAGCAGGTTTACGCCTACGGGCTCTATCTCTCCGGCACCGAGCGGGCACAGGCAGCGCTGAATCACCTCAACACGCTGCCGAAAGCGCAGTGGAACAGCAATATTCAGGAGCTGGCCGACCGGCTGCAAAGCAACCAACTGCTGGATCGGGCGAACCGTCTGCGCGACAGTGGCCACGAAGATGAGGCTATCGCTCTATTAACCCAGCAACCGGCGAGCACGCGGCTCGATTTAACCCTTGCCGACTGGGCGCAGCAGCGCGGCGACGCCACCGAGGCGCAGGATTACTATCAGCGCGCGCTCAAGCGGGAACCGGCTAATCAAGAGGCTCTGCTCGGGCTGGCTGAACTCTATGCCTACAGCGGCAATCCGCTGGCGGCGCGGGCGCAGCTGGCGAAACTGCCTGCGGCCTCAGCCAGCGGCGAACCGCCCTCGATCAACACCCAGCGGCGACTGGCGCTGGTAGAGAATCAGCTTGGCGATAGCGCCAGCGCAAAACGCATTTTCAGCGCCATTGTGCCGCAGGCCAAAGCGCAGCCGCCGTCGATGGAGAGCGCGCTGGTGCTGCGCGATGCCGCACGGTTTGAGGCGCAGAACGGCGCGCCACAGCAGGCGCTGGAGCACTATAAAGAGGCGATGGTCGCCGCAGGCATTACGCCGCAGCGCCCTGCCGATAACGACACTTTTACTCGCCTGACGCGCAACGATGAGCGTGATGACTGGCTGAAGCGCGGCGTGCGCAGCGATGCGGCGGATCTCTATCGCCAGCAGGATCTCAACGTCACGCTGCAACATGAGTACTCCGGCTCCAGCGGCACCGGCGGCTATTCCGATTTGAAAGGCCACACCACCATGTTGCAGGCGGATACGCCGCTGGCAGACGGACGGCTGTTGCTGCGCGCCGACATGGTGGATATGGATGTTGGTACCTTCAGCCAAAAAGCCGATGGCACCTACAGCCCGAACTTTGGTACCTGTGGAGACATTACTTGCGTGGGCGGTAACCGCCATCAGTCCGATCGCGGCGTCAGTATTGGCGCAGGCTGGCGTAACGAGCGCTGGGGGATGGATATCGGCACTACGCCGATGGGCTTTAACGTTGTCGATGTGGTTGGCGGCGTGAGCTACAGCGGAGATGCCGGGCCGCTCGGTTACACCGTTGATCTACACCGTCGCGCTATCTCCAGCTCGCTGCTGGCCTTTGGCGGGCAGAAAGATCCCAACACCGGGAAAACCTGGGGCGGGGTGCGCGCCAACGGCGCTACGCTGAGCCTCAGTTACGATAAGGGTGAAGCCAACGGCGTCTGGGCAAGCCTCGGCGCGGATACGCTGCAGGGGAAAAACGTCGACGATAACTGGCGCGTGCGCTGGATGACCGGCTACTACTACAAGCTGATTAACGAGAATAATCGTCGCGTTACCGTCGGTCTGAACAACATGATCTGGCACTACGACAAAGACCTGAGCAACTACACGCTGGGCCAGGGCGGTTACTACAGCCCGCAGGAGTACCTCTCGTTCGCGGTGCCGGTGCTGTGGCGTCAACGCACCGAGAACTGGTCGTGGGAGCTGGGCGGTTCCGCGTCGTGGTCCCATTCGCGTAATAAAACCATGCCGCGCTATCCGCGTTTAGATCTCATTCCGTCAGAATTCCGCAATCGCGCACGTGATATCCCTGAGAGCGGAAGCCACAGTAACGGCTTTGGTTATACGGCGCGGGCGCTGGTCGAGCGGCGGGTGACCAACAACTGGTTTGTCGGTGCGGGCATTGATATTCAGCAGGCGAAAGATTACACCCCAAGCCACGGGATGATTTATGTGCGCTACTCCGGCGCGGGCTGGCAGGGTGACATGGATATGCCGCTACAACCGCTGGTGCCGCAGGCCGACTGGTAAAAATAGACTATTCCTGGCGGAAGATCGCCGCGCATCGGCTGCGTTGCGCGGCGATTAATCGCCTAAGATTCAAAGCGTTATTTCATCTTTTTGCGCCACTCGCGGGCCAATGAGAATCTGCGTAGCCCCTTATCTTAATCGCCCTGCGATAGAGTATACTCTGGCGGCAGAGTCATCCTGACCCATCCTCTGCGCCGATTGTTTCTCTGGAGAGTGATTTTGCGTGTTAGCCGTTCTTTAACCATCAAACAAATGGCCATGGTTGCTGTTGTCTCCATGTTCTTTGTGCTTATTTTTTGCGTTATTTTGCTGTTCCATTTCCTGCAGCAGAATCGCTATAACACGGCTACGCAACTGGAAAGTATCGCCCGCTCTGTGCGCGAACCCCTCTCGGCAGCAATTTTAAAGGCGGATATTCCTGAAGCCGAAGCGATCATCAAACAGATTAAACCCGCCGGGGTGGTAAGCCGCGCCGACGTGATGTTACCCAACCAGTTCCAGGCGCTGCGCATGCGCTTTATTCCCGAGCGCCCGGTGCCGGTGACCATCACCCGCATGTTTGAGTTGCCGATCCAGATTTCACTGCCCATCTATTCGCTTGAGCGCCCGGTCAACCCGCAGCCGCTGGCTTACCTTGTGCTGCAGGCAGACTCGTACCGCGTTTATAAGTTTGTTATCAGCACATTATCAACGTTAGTGACGGCTTACTTACTGCTGACGTTAATGCTGACCGTGGCGCTCACCTGGTGTATCAACCGGCTGGTGATGCACCCGCTGCGTAAAATCGCCCGCGAACTGGATGAGATACCGCCGCAGGCGCTGCCCGGCCACCAGTTGCCGCTGCCGCGCCATCATAAAGATGATGAAATTGGCCGCATTGTGCGCAGCTATAACCGCAACCAGCAGCAGCTACAGCATCAGCAGGAGGAGAGCCATGCGCAATCGGTGCGCTTCCCGGTCTCCGAACTGCCGAATAAAGCCGTCCTGCTGGCGCTGCTTGAGCAGGCCGTCACCGCCGATGCGCGCGCGGCGCTGTTGATTATCTCCAGCGATACCCTGCGCGACACCGCCGGGGTGCTGCATGAAGATCAGCGTGAAGTGCTGCTACTGACGCTGGTGGAGAAGCTCAAATCGGTGCTGTCGCCGGGTATGCTGCTGGCGCAGCTTAATATCAGCGATTTTGCCCTCTTCGCGCCCGCCATTCAGCAGCCCTGGCAGGCGATGAAATTAAGTAAGCAAGTGCTCACTGTTATTAACGAGCGTGTGCCGCTAAAGGGCATTCAGTTGCGCCCTCACGCCAACCTTGGGGTGGCAATGACGGGCAGCACGCACTCTGCTCAGGCGCTTATGCAGCAGGCCACTTCCGCCCTTGCCGCCGCCCAGCGAAATGGCAAAAACCAGATCCACTTCTTCGATGCGCAGCAGCGCGAAGCGGCCCAGCGCTGGCTGTCGCAGGAAGCTGACATTCTCTCTGCTCTTGAGCAGCAGCGTTTTGCGCTCTGGCTGCAACCGCTGCGCGCACAGCCGGATAGCGAAGTGCTCAGCGCCCGTGCGCTGCTGCGTTTACGTAAGTCCGATAATAACGAGGTTGCAGACGCAGAACTGTTCGCGCAAATCGAGGCCTGCGGGCTGACGGGCAAAGTGTGCGACTGGATGCTGGAAGAGGCGTGTCACCTGCTGGCCGACTGGCAGGCACGGGGCATTACGCTGCCGCTGGCGGTGGCGCTTCCCGCTGAGGCGCTGTTGCAGCAGGCGAATGTTGCCGGGGTTGCTGAGCGGCTGCGCCACTACGATCTTCCGCCCCAGAGTTTGCGTCTCGATCTCTGTGAACGTCAGCTCTTTTCCGCTAAGGATGAGGTGGTATCGCCAGATGCCTTTGAGAAGCGCTATCTGGCGGCTGCGGGCGTTGATTAAAATAGTTACTTTGTTACGAGATTGTGCGAGTCAGCTCAAAGTTTTTAACATTCTTGTTTCAGAAACGCTGTAAGCACATTTCTGTCATTCAGGACGGGTGTTATTTTTAATCCGCAGGCTAACCGAAAACCCTATAAAGCCTGAGGTTAATCTCAAGGACACCTTATGAAAACCTCCCTGTTTAAAAGTCTCTACTTTCAGGTCCTGACAGCGATCGCTATCGGTATTTTGCTTGGCCATTACTACCCTGAACTCGGCGCACAGATGAAACCCCTTGGTGATGGCTTCGTGAAGCTCATCAAGATGATCATCGCGCCGGTTATCTTCTGTACCGTTGTTACCGGTATTGCCGGTATGGAGAGCATGAAAGCGGTCGGGCGTACCGGCGCGGTGGCACTGCTCTACTTTGAAATTGTCAGTACGCTGGCGCTGATCATCGGCCTGATTATCGTCAACGTCGTGCAACCCGGCGCAGGGATGAACGTCGATCCCTCCACCCTCGATGCCAAGGCGGTAGCTGTCTACGCCGAACAGGCGCAGTCGCAGGGGATTGTGGCGTTTATTATGGATGTCATCCCGGCGAGCGTGATTGGCGCTTTTGCCAGCGGCAACATCCTGCAAGTGCTGCTCTTCGCCGTGCTGTTTGGCTTTGCCCTGCATCGACTGGGCCACAAAGGCCAGCTGATTTTTAACGTCATCGAAAGCTTCTCGCAGGTGATTTTCGGCATCATCAACATGATCATGCGCCTGGCGCCCATCGGTGCGTTCGGGGCGATGGCCTTCACCATCGGTAAATATGGCGTCGGGTCGCTGGTGCAGCTGGGTCAGTTGATCATCTGCTTCTACGCAACCTGTATTCTGTTTGTGGTGATTGTGCTCGGGACTATCGCCCGCGTCACCGGCTTCAACATCTTCAAATTCATTCGCTATATCCGTGAAGAGTTGCTGATTGTGCTGGGGACCTCCTCCTCCGAATCGGCGCTGCCGCGCATGCTGGAGAAGATGGAGCGCCTGGGCTGCCGCAAATCGGTGGTAGGTCTGGTGATCCCGACCGGTTATTCGTTCAACCTGGATGGCACCTCTATCTACCTGACGATGGCGGCGGTGTTTATTGCGCAGGCGACCAACAGCCATATGGATATTTTCCATCAGATCACTCTGCTGGTGGTGCTGCTGCTCTCCTCCAAAGGGGCGGCCGGGGTTACGGGTAGCGGCTTTATCGTGCTGGCGGCGACGCTTTCTGCGGTTGGCCACCTGCCGGTTGCGGGCCTGGCGCTGATCCTCGGTATTGACCGCTTTATGTCCGAAGCGCGTGCGCTGACCAACCTGGTCGGTAACGGCGTAGCGACCATTGTGGTGGCGAAATGGGTTAAAGAGCTGGATGAAAAACAGCTCAACGATACGCTTAATAATCGAACCAGCGCCGCAAAAACGTCAGAAATCTCTTCATAATTTCAAGACTTACGCCCGTAGTCCTTGTCTGACTACGGGCAGCTAAGCATAATTACCCTCTTGCTTCCGTCACAATTCACGCTGAATTTTCGGGATTCTTCACTTCGCGCTGTGACGTTTTGCGTTTCCTGCGGTCTAAAAGCGGAGTGTTTTATGTCTGTCCATTGACCTATGGGCGGCATACTTTTTAACCAGGAATGTTGATTAGGGGTTCTCATGCAGGGCACAAAAATTCGATTGTTAACAGGCGGGTTGCTGATGTTGGCAGCGGCCGGTTATGTGCAGGCAGAGGCGCTCCAGCCCGATCCGGCATGGCAACAAGGCAAGCTGGCGAATGGTTTCCAGTGGCAGGTTCTCTCCACTCCGCAGCGCCCCAGCGATCGTATTGAAATCCGACTCTCGATTGATACCGGCTCGCTCACTGAAAATGCGCAGCAGAGCGGTTTCAGTCACGTTATTCCCCGCGTTGCCTTAACCCATAGCGGCCGCCTCGAACCGGCGCAGGTGCGATCTCTCTGGCAACAGGGTATTGACCCGAAACGCCCGCTGCCGCCGGCGCTGGTCTCCTACGAATACACGCTCTATAACCTCAGCCTGCCGAATAACCGCAGCGATCTGCTGAAAGAGGCGATGGTCTACCTGGCCGATGCTGCCGGGAAACTCACCGTTACCCCAGAGACGGTAAACTACGCGCTGAGCAGCAATGATATGGTCGCGACCTGGCCTGCCGACACCAAAGAGAGCTGGTGGCGCTACCGCCTGAAAGGGTCGTCGCTGCTGAGCCACGATCCGGCGGCCGAGGTGAAAGCGCCGGTCGATGCCGCGCAGCTGAAAGATTTCTATGAAAAATGGTATACGCCGGATGCGATGACGCTGATTGTGGTCGGTAACGTCGACAGCCGCGCGGTCGCCGAGCAGATCACCAAAACCTTTGGCGAGCTGAAAGGCAAACGCCAGACGCCGACGCCGGTCGCGACGCTTTCGCCGCTGCCGCATCAGCCGGTGAGCCTGATGAGCGAGGCGGTCACCCAGGATCGTCTGTCGATCATGTGGGAGTCGGCCTGGCAGCCAATCCGCGAATCGGCGGAGCTGGAGCGCTACTGGCGCGCAGATTTAGCCCGTGAAGCGCTGTTCTGGCACGTTCAGCAGAGCCTCAACAAGAACAATGCCAAAGATCTGAGTCTCGGTTTTGACTGCCGCGTGCTGTTCCAGCGCGCGCAGTGCGCCATTAACGTCGATTCGCCAAACGACAAGCTGAACGCCAATACCGGCGTGATTGCGCGTGAACTGGCGAAAGTGCGGGAAAAAGGGTTGCCGGAAGAGGAGCTGAAGGCGCTGATTGCGCAGAAGTCCCTCGAACTGCAAAAGCTGTTTGCCACTTATGCGCGCGCCGATACCGATATTCTCATCAGCCAGCGGATGCGCTCCCTGCAAAACCAGGTGGTGGATATCGCGCCGGAGCAGTACCAGAAACTGCGCCAGCGTTTTCTCGACAACCTGACGCCGCAGATGCTGAACCAGGATCTGCATCAACAGCTGTCGCAGGAGATGACGCTGGTGCTGATGCAGCCGAAAGGCGAGCCGGAGCATAACATGCAGGATCTGCAGGCAACGTGGGACGAGGTGATGAAACCGCAGACCGCCGCGCCCGCCGCCGCCAGTGAGGATGTGCGACCGGATGTGTCGGATATCCCACCGCAGCAGTAAGTGAAAAAAAGCCCTCGTTGTTTAGCGAGGGCTTTTTGCTATTACTCCGGCATTGCCTCGCGCGGGATAATCGCGCCGCGATACTGGATAACGGTGCTGGCGGTAAGATGCCCGCGTTTCGCCGCTTCAGAAGCGTCACCGCCGGTCAGGCGCACGGCAAGGTAACCGGCGCTGAAGGAGTCGCCCGCTGCCGTGGTATCGATCACCTTCTCTTTCGGCAGCTTCACCGCCGGGACCTCAATCACCGCTTCGCCGGCAATCGCCACCAGGCAGGAGTCCGCGCCGCGCTTGATCACCACTTCACTGACGCCCGCTTGCTGGGTGCGCTCAATCACCGTCTCCACCGGCTGCTCGCCCCAGAGCAGATCTTCATCATCCAGCGTCAGGAAGGCGATATCGGTGCAGGCAAGCATCTGCTGATAGACCTCGCGGGTCTCCTCTTTGCTCGCCCACAGGCGCGGCCGGTAGTTGTTATCGAAAATCACTTTGCCGCCGTTGGCGCGGCACTCTTTCAGCAGTGACAGGAGCTTCGCCCGGCTGCCGGGGCTTAAAATCGCCAGGCTAATGCCGCTCAGGTAGAGGTAGTCGAAGGTCGCCAGTTTTTCGCAAATTTCCGCCGACTGTTCACTCTCCAGCCAGAATTTCGCCGCCGCTTCGTTACGCCAGTAGTAGAAGGTGCGCTCGCCGCTGCTGTCGGTTTCGATGTAGTAGAGGCCCGGCAGACGGTTCTCCATACGCTGCGTCAGGCTGGTATCAACCGCTTCCTGCTGCCAGGCGTCGAGCATCTGCTGGCTGAAGTTGTCGGTACCGAGCGCGGTAACGTAATGCACCGCCAGCGCCGACGGATTGACCTGGCGGGCGATATAAACAGAGGTGTTCAGCGTGTCGCCACCAAAGCCACGGTTAACTTCTGCGCCTTTTTGTGACAACTCAATCATGCATTCGCCGATGACGGCAATTTTCCTGGACATAGTCGTAACCTGAATCAGATAAATTATCGCTAGTGTGCGATGGGGCTGTTTTGTGGTCAACTATATTAAAACATCGTTCCACTATTTTTTTGAGCTAAGACGTATTACCTGCAATTAGCACGCTACGCTTTTTCCGTTTTGCCGGGCAACCCGAGGTAAAGTTCTCAGCACACCCGCCGATAACCTGTTGACGAGTTCCTCCAGATCATCCCCATCGACAGGACAGCAGAAATGACGTTACAGCAGGTCAACACGCCGCCAGACATTCCTCATATGAATGTCGAAAGCTTGCACGAGCACCGTTACTGGCTGCAGTGCGAGCGTGCGTACACTTACCAGCCCATCTATAAAACCGATGGTCGTCTGATGGCGATTGAAGTGCTGACCGTAGTAACTCACCCCTCGCAGCCGGAAAAACGTATCGCGCCCGATCGCTACTTCTCAGAAGTGCCGGTGCGCCAGCGTATTGATGTGGTGCATGAACAGCTTGCGCTATTGGCGAAGCAGAAAGCGTTCTTTGCGCAGCACGGCGTGCTGGCGTCGGTGAATGTCGATGGCCCAACGCTGCTGGCGATGCGGCAGTATGGTGACGTCATGGCGCTGGTCGATTCGCTACCGTGGATCCGCTTCGAACTGGTGGAGCATATTGGCTTACCGCAGGACTCGTCGTTTGCTTCCATCTGCGAGATTGGCCCGCTGTGGCTGGATGATTTTGGTACCGGCATGGCCAACTTCTCCGCGCTGAGCGAAGTGCGTTACGACTACATCAAAATCGCGCGGGAGCTCTTTATGATGCTGCGCAAAACGCCGGAAGGGCAGAATCTCTTCACCCTGCTGCTGCAACTGATGAACCACTACTGCCAGGGCGTGATCGTCGAAGGCGTCGAAACGCTGGAGGAGTGGCGCGATGTGCAAAACTCGCCCGCCTTTGCCGCGCAGGGCTATTTCCTCTCGCGTCCGGTTCCGCTGGCCAATCTTGAGAATGTAATTCTCGATCTTTAACCGCTGCCCTTTCCGCCAGGTCTACTATCTTTATGAGAGGTAAGGCTTTAAAGGAAAAGGCATATCAATGACAAGAACGAGCAAAATAGTGACGGCGGTTGTGTCGACGCTGCTATTGGTTATTGTGGTGGCCATCGTCATCATTGCGACATTTGACTGGAACCGGCTTAAACCCACTATTAATGAAAAAGTCTCCACTGAGCTAAATCGCCCCTTCGCGATCCGCGGCGATCTTGGCGTTAACTGGGCGCGACCAAAAGAGGAGACCGGCTGGCGCAGCTGGATCCCATGGCCGCATATTCACGCCGAAGATATTATTCTGGGTAACCCGCCGGGGATCGATGAGATCACCATGGTGCATCTGCCGCGCGTAGACGCGACGATTTCGCCGTTAGCGCTGTTTACCAAAACCGTTTATCTGCCGTGGATCAAGCTGCAACAGCCCGATGCGCGGCTGATTCGCCGCTCGGAAAAGCTCAACAACTGGACCTTTACCCTCGCAGCGGATGAGAACGCCGATGCCAACGCTAAACCCTCCTCCTGGTCATTCCGTCTCGATAACATCCTGTTTGATAAAGGACGAATTGTCATTGATGACGCGGTGAGCCGCGCCGACATGACCATTCAGGTCGATCCGCTGGGCAAACCGCTGCCATTCAGCGAAGTGACCGGTAAAAAGGATGACAGCAACAAAGCGGGCGATTATGTCTTCGGCCTGAAGGCGAAAGGGCGCTACAACGACCAGCCGCTGAGCGGCGAAGGTAAAATTGGCGGCATGCTGTCGCTGCGCAGCGAAACGACGCCATTCCCGGTGCAGGCGGATTTCCGCTCCGGTAACACCCGCGTGGCGTTTGTCGGCACGGTGAAAGATCCGATGAATATGGGCGGCGTCGATCTGAAGCTGAAGTTTGGCGGCGATTCGCTGGGCGATCTCTATGAACTGACCGGCGTGCTGCTGCCCGATACGCCGCCGTTTGAAACGGATGGTCGTCTGGTGGCGAAACTCAACGGCGACAAAGGTGCGGTCTACGACTATCGCAACTTCAACGGCCATATCGGCGAGAGCGATATTCACGGCACCCTGACCTATACCAATGGCAAACCGCGCCCGAAACTGGAGGGCGATGTCGAGTCGCGCCAGCTGCGTCTGGCGGATCTCGGGCCGCTGATTGGCGTCGATTCTGGTAAAGGGGCCGAGCAGTCGAAGAAATCGGAGCAGAAAAAGGGCGAGAAATCGGTGCAGCCTGCCGACAAAGTGCTGCCTTACGATCGCTTTGAAACGGATAAGTGGAACGTGATGGATGCCGATGTGCGCTTTAAAGGCCGCCGCATTGAGCACGGCTCCTCGCTGCCGATTAGCGATCTCACCACCCATATCCTGCTGAAAAACGCTGACCTGCGCCTGCAACCGCTGAAGTTTGGCCTTGCGGGCGGCATTATCTCCTCGAACATTCATCTCGAAGGAGATAAGAAACCGATGCAGGGCAGCGCTACTATTCAGGCGCGTAAGCTGAAGCTGAAACAGCTGATGCCCGATGTTGAACTGATGCAGAAAACCCTCGGCGAGATGAACGGTGATGCTGAATTCCGCGGCGTCGGCAACTCGGTAGCGGCCCTGCTCGGCACCAGCAACGGTAACCTGAAGCTGCTGATGAACGACGGGCTGATAAGCCGCAACCTGATGGAGATCGTCGGCCTCAACGTCGGGAACTATGTGGTCGGTCAACTGTTTGGCGATGATGAAGTGCGCGTCAACTGCGCGGCGGCTAACCTCGATCTGGTTAACGGCGTTGCCCGGCCGCAGATCTTCGCCTTCGATACGGAAAACGCGCTGATTAACATTACCGGCACCGCCAGCATGGCTTCTGAACAGCTCGACCTGACCATCAACCCGGAGAGCAAAGGGGTGCGCATCGTCACGCTGCGTTCACCGCTCTATGTGCGCGGTAGCTTTAAGAACCCGCAGGCCGGTGTGAAACCGGGTCCGCTGATTGCCCGTGGCGCAGTGGCGGCCGCGCTGGCAACGCTGGTGACGCCAGCCGCCGCGCTGCTGGCGCTTATCTCCCCCTCGGAAGGCGAAGAGAACCAGTGCCAGGCGATTCTGTCACAGATGAAACGCTAAAAGGAAAACCCCTCTCTGGTGACAGAGAGGGGGGAATCATCAGAGGGATTGATGCTTGGTTTCGTGGGTCAGCAGCAGGGCGATAAGGGTTAACCCCGCCATTGCCGCCAGGTAGAAGCCGACATACATCAGGCCGTAGTTCGCCTGCAACCAGGTGGCGATATAAGGGGCTACCGAGGCGCCGAGGATCGACGAGACGTTATAGGAGAACGAGGCACCGGTATAGCGCACTTCCGTCGGGAACAGCTCCGGCAGCAGCGCGCCCATCGGGCCGAAGGTTAATCCCATCAGGCTCAGGCCAATCAGCAGATAGGTCATCACCAGCGCCGGGCTACCGGAGCCCAGCAGCGGCGGGAAGACGAACAGCGCGAAGAGAATGATAAGCGTGGTGATGACAATCATGCTCTTGCGACGGCCATATGCATCCGCCAGCAGACCGGCAATCGGCACCATCACGCCAAAACCAATTACCGCCATCATCAGCATCCACAACACTTCATTGCGCGGCATACCTAAGCCCTGCGGCGAGGTGCTGAAGGTCATCGAATAAACGGTCATGATATAGAACAGCGTATAGGTCGCCAGCATGATAAAGGTGCCCAGCACCGTCACGCGCACATGTTTTGTCAGCAGCGTGCCAAGCGGGATCTTCACCTGCTTCTTCGCCGCTGCCACTTTGGCGAAGACCGGGGTTTCATGCAGCGAGACGCGAACATAGAGACCAATCAGCACCAGCACGGCAGAGAAGATAAACGGCACGCGCCAGCCCCACTGCATAAACTGCTCATCGGTCAGCAGCCAGGAGAGCAGCAGGAAGGTGCCGTTGGCAAAGAAGAAGCCGATAGGCGCGCCCAGTTGCGGGAAGGAGCCATACAGCGCGCGTTTACGCGGCGGCGCGTTCTCGGTGGCCAGCAGCGCAGCGCCGCCCCACTCACCGCCCAGACCTAAGCCCTGACCAAAACGGGCCAGCGCCAGCAGCAGCGGTGCCATCACGCCAATGGTTTCATAACCCGGCAGCAGGCCGATGGCGACGGTAGAGATACCCATGGTCAGCAGCGAAGCGACGAGGGTGACTTTGCGCCCGACGCGATCGCCAAAGTGGCCGAAAACGGCGGAGCCGATAGGACGGGCGATAAAGGCGATAGCGAAGGTTGCCAGTGATTGCAGCGTGGCTGCGGTGGTGTCGCCCTGGGGAAAGAAGATATGCGGGAAAACGATAACCGCGGCGGTGGCGTAAATATAGAAATCGAAGAACTCAATGGCGGTGCCAATCAGCGAGGCGACGACGACTTTTCTGCGCGAGTTTACCGGGGGATTTTCCTGCTCGTTGTCAAAGGTTGTAGCTGTAGCTTGCATAATGTTTTCTTATTTTTAGGCGAACGAACGAGCATATTAGCCACAGCAAAAGCGTTATTTCAATCTGTAACAAACCCGGCGGGCGGGCAAAAAAGCGGCAAAAAGCGAATAATTTTCAGACCTGTGATTTCACATCTATGAAATGCTTCACACATTTTAGAAGTTAGTGGATAAAACTGGTTTTCGGTTAAATTAAAGTTACGGACTGGATTTTCATGCTGGAATTATGGATCGGGCTGATATTTTCATTCTATCTATCAGCCCGATAGCTTATTTAGCGGTACGACGACGGCGACTTTCCGGCATCAGTGGGTCATCTTTATACTGCGCGGTGGCAATCCACGCCGCGCAGAAAAGCGTCAGGCGGGCGAAGAAGTAGAAGAACGCCATCAGACCAAGTACCGAGCCAAATGCCGCGCCGGAGGGAGATTTCACCAGCGACGGCAGGGTCCAGGTCATAACGATTTTGATCACTTCAAAGCCAATGGCGGCGATAAACGTACCGCGGATCAGTGCGCGCTTGCGCGGACGATGGCGCGGCAGCCGCCAGAAGATCCAGAAGAAGAGCAGGTAGTTGGCGAGCACCGAAATCATCAGGCCAATCAGCCCCCAGGCTGGCTTCAGCCAGTCGATGTAATCAAGGTGCAGCGTGGAGATGATCAGCTCCTGCGCCGCCCCGGCCACCGAGGTGATGGAGAGGGTGATCACCAGCGCCACCAGCAGGCCAATCAGTGAGATAAAGTCGCGGAAGTACTTTACCCAGATCTTCTCTTCATCCTGCGCGTTACGCTCCCAGACATCGCGCGACTGGGCGCGAATCGCTTCCCGCAGGTTGCCCATCCAGTTCACGCCGGAGTAGAGCGCGATAGCAAAACCGACAATGCCGACGGTTGTGCGCTGCTCCACGGCAATATGCAGCGTGTTTTTCAGCGTCGACGCCATGGTCGGGTCGCTGACGCTTTGCAGGATCTTATTGAAGATGTCCTGCAATAACGTCGGATGCGAGGCGAGGATAAACCCGGCGGTGGCAAACGAGACCATCATGATGGGGATCATCGACAGGAAGGAGAAGTAGGTAATCGCCGCGCCAAACTGGTTGCCCATCCGATCGTTAAAGCGCTCTGTAGCGCGAATAAGATGCGCCACCAACGGTTTACGCTGGATCTTCTTTGCCGTATCGGTCACGGCGGCAATCGCCCCGCTATCTTTATCAGAGGTCTCTTTTTCCGGCTTTTCCGGGGTTTCTGCCATCTTCCTGACAGGCTCATACTCAAGGTCTTGCGTGGGACGTTTTTCGACATCTTCCGTTTTCATCAGGTTTTATTTCCTTCTCCTGAATGTGTGGTATGCAGAATTATAGTCGCTACTGGTCGACATAATCCTTCAGCACGGTTGAGAGCCACTCCATAAACAGATGTACGCGCCGCGAAAGGTTGCGCCGGTGCGGGTAGATCAGCGAAACCGGCATCGGTTCGGCGCGATATTGCGGCAAGATCTCCACCAGCTTTCCGTTGCGTAACGCCTCGCGCACGCCGACGCGCGGCACCTGAATAATGCCCAGCCCTGCCACGCAGGCAGCGTGGTACGTTTCGGTACTATTGACGGTGAGAATACCGCCGGTTTTCACCCAGCGTGTCTGCTTATCCAGCCACACTTCAAAGCCCTGCGGGCGCGCACCAATGTTGACGGCGTAATGCACCAGCGCGTGGGAGGAGAGATCCTCCAGCGACTCCGGGTAGCCAAAACGCGCCAGATAATCGGGGCTGGCGCAGTTAATCATCGACAGCTTGCCAAGCTGGCGGGCAATCAGGCCGGAATCTTTCAGCGTGCCGACGCGCACCACGCAATCAAACCCTTCGCGGATCACATCCACCAGCCGATCGCTGCTGCTCAGCTCCAGTTCAATGCCGGGGTAGTGCTGCAAAAAATCGGGCAGCCGCGGGATCACTAAATTTTTCGCCACCGCGACCGGCATATCCACCCGCAAACGCCCGCTGATACTTGAGGGATCGTGCAGGAACATACCGTCCAGCTCCTCAATATTCGCCAACAGATCTTTCGCCCGCTCGTAATAGACCATGCCATCCTGCGTCAGCTGCACGCGGCGCGTGGTGCGGTGCAACAACTGCGTGCCGAGTTCCGTTTCCAGCGCCTGAATCTGGCGCGACACGCTCCCTTTCGGTAACCCCATCGACTCCGCCGCGTTAGAGAAGCTGGAAAGCTCCGCGACGCGGACAAAAAGCTGCATTGCGTAAATTTTATCCATCACTGTGCACTATTGTTGTTATTTATGAAACAGTAAAGCGTAATTTAGCATCTTTATTGTTTACAGTGCAGCCAATAAGCTTTTTGTTGTGCAGGTTATCAACAACAAAGGGGTTTATATGACACAACCAATCGCAATCGTAACGGGTGGCAGCCGCGGGCTGGGTAAAAACGCGGTATTGAAACTGGCGGCGAGTGGAATCGGCATCATCCTGACCTACAACACCAACCACGCTGAAGCGCAAAAAGTCGTGGAAGAGATTGAGCAAAAAGGCGGTAAGGCAACAGCATTAGCGTTGAATGTCGGCGATATCAGCCAATTTGATGATTTTGTCTCGCAGGTACAGGAGCGGCTGCAAGCAGTATGGCAGCGCGATAGCGTTGACTATTTAGTGAACAATGCCGGAACCGGCATTCAGGCCGCTTTTGCCGAGACGCGTGAAGCGCAGTTTGACGAGATGGTCAACATCCACTTTAAAGGCCCCTTTTTCCTGACGCAGAAACTGCTGCCGCTGATAAAAAACGGCGGGCGCATTCTGAATGTCTCCACCGGGCTAACGCGCTTTTGCCAGCCGGGACGCGCCAGCTATGCGGCGGTGAAAGGGGCAATGGAAGTGCTGACCCGCTACCAGGCAAAAGAGCTGGGCGAGCGCGGTATTGCGGTAAATATCATCGCACCAGGCGCGATTGCCACTGATTTTAGCGGCGGCGTGGTGCGGGACAACGAGCAGGTTCATCACTATATCGCTTCGCAGACGGCGCTCGGGCGGGTTGGGCAGCCGGATGATATTGGCGATGCGATTGCTGCCTTGCTGAGCGATAAGCTGGCATGGATGACGGCGCAGCGGGTGGAGGTCTCTGGCGGGATGTTCCTGTAATGCGCATAACGCCCGGCAGCGTGAAGGCTACCGGGCGGCCACTCACTCCACCTGGAAGTGCGTGACTTTAACGCGCACGGGCTTCTGCTTTTTATCCAGCGAGCCGCTGATGCCCACCAGATCGTCCGGTGAGAAGGATTTACCTTCAAACACCGCCATCGGAATTTGCACCTGGATATGGCCCGTTTTATCGCGGAACTGATAGAGATCGTTCCCCTCTTTCTTCAGCAGATTGCCGCGCAGCGAGACGGAAGCGCCGTCATGCAGGCTCTTCGCCTGTTTAACGTTCATGCTGCGCGCATCTTCAATGCCCCGGTAACCGTCATCCATTTTATGTGGCGGCGGCGGGGCTTTATCCGCTTTCAGGCCGGGTGCCTCATCTGCAAATGCTGACATCGAAAAGAGAGCTGCTAAGCAGGCGGAAAGCACGATTTTTTTCATAACTTCTCCTGATTGTTACCAGTACACGACTTTAAGCCTGGCAGAGAGCGGGCAACTGTACAGGCGATTTATCTGTTTTCCTGGTCTTATAAAAAAATGGCCGCGCGTAAAAAAATAAATATCGTGAATATTTGGGGCTGTTTTTATTATTCTGAAACAGGTATCACTGATAATTAGCCGCCGCTGAGCTATCTTTTAACGACTAATAACTAAAGAAAAAATTACCCGCTGACCGGGTCAGCGCAATATGTCTTAAGTTGTGCTTAAGGGAAAATAATGACAACTCCTGCCCCTGTTAATACAGGTGAACAGTTTGAAAAATGCATCGCTATTATTCGCCAGGCTTCTGTCGAAATTTTGTTGCTGCTCAATGTGCATTTTGATGAAGGAAAAGATCCGCGCTGGTTTCTGGAACAGCTTGATGTTGCGCGCCTCAGTTTGGGTGGTTGGGGAGCGGTGGCGAAAAGACTCAAACTTAACGATGCGGAGTTAACGCAGTTCACGTTGCAGCTTCGTCACTTGCAACAGCTGGTGCCACGCTATGAAAACGGTCAGAGCGTCACGGAAAACCAGCTTATTGCCGCGCTGCGCTTTATCGCCGCGCTGGAGAACCTGCGTAAAAAGCAGAAGTTGCTGACCTACAGCACCGCGCTCGGCCCTAACGATCCGCTCCAGCAGCAGAGCGGGCTGCAACACCTGCGCGCGATGGAGATGATGATGAAAGGGCTGGTGATGCAGGCGTGGCCCGATGCGGAGCGTCTGCGCAATCACCTGAAAACCCAGTTTGGCGCCGATCGCGTGCGCCGCTGGCTGCGCCTCGGCGACCGCAATGATGTGTTAAGCGGCATGCTGTTTAGCGAGCTGGCGCTGCTGCTGGTGGATAAAAAAGAGTACGGCCAGCGCTACGCCAGCCTGTTTAACGATGCGTCCGGCCTGAGCCTGTTTGTCGAACCGCGTAAAACCCTGCAAACCCTGTTAGATGATGTGCGCGAGATCCGCGCCAGCGTCATCGCCGGCAATGCGCTGAGTTCTAATCAGTTAGCGATGCTTGAGGGCTACTATCCGCAGATCGCCGGGCCAGTACAGCGCGCCTGTGATGAGGGGCGTGGCAAAATTAACCCCGCTGCGTTACTGAAAGAGGCGGCAGGTGAGCTGGATGCTTATTGGGAGCAGGCGCGCAAGAAGGATCGCGCGGCGGGTGGCGATACACAACCGATTCGCGACAGTATTGATAAACCTGCGACCCGCCAGGTGCGCAGCCGCGAAGAGCGTGAACAGATGGTCTCTGGCGTGCTGTGGGGCGCAGTGGGCGTCGTCGCTTTGGTGATTGCGATTGGCGCTTTCTGGCTCTTTATGGGCGGCGTCTCCGCGCCGGCGGCACGTCAGACTAATATTACGGTGCCCATTGCCGAAGAGCGTCAGAAGCCGTCGGCGAAAGAGGAGCTCAGCTCGATGGGGCTGCCGCGGGATGAGAACAACTTCCGCTCGGCTATCGACCGCAACGATACTCGCGTGGTGTCGCTCTTTTTGCGTACCGGCATGAACTGGAAACTCTCCTGGACCGAACATGCGGTGATTTCGGACTACAACGATGTGCTCGATCTGCTGCTGCGCTACCGGTTACAGATGGATGAGAAGCGCCCGTGCCGGCGTTTTATTACCACCCTGACCCATGAGATGGTGGCGAACAATAAGCCGCTCACCTCCATCACCAAAAATTATCTGCAGGCGTTTTGTACCACCAAACCGGTGGTCGATCGCCAGCGTTATGAGATGGAGCAGGCACAGTTGCGCTATGACGCCAGTCCGAACGATGAGAACCGTAAATGGGCAGAGACGCACACCGCCATTTATAACGCCATTGATTAATTAATGCTCAAACCCCGTAGGCCGGATAAGCGCTAGCGCCATCCGGCAAACACTGCCTGATGGCGGCTCCGCCTTATCAGGCCTACGGAATGTGCAGCATTATCACTCTTGCGGCTTGTCGTCCGGCTCGTCCACTTTTGGCTCGCCGTAGAGGCCAATCAAGCGGCGTACTACGCCGTTGGTCCAGCCGAAACCATCCTGCAACGGATACTCACCGCCGCCACCTTCGCGCGGCGTGCTGCTGGCGATATGGTACTTCTCAATCAGCTTGTGGTGCTGATGATAGAAAACATTCACCGTCTTCAGCCAGCTGCGGGCAATCTGGTCGCCCAGCTCATCGTTACCGTAGAGCTTAAAGCCCTGCACCGCCATCCACTGCAGCGGTGCCCAGCCGTTGGGTTTATCCCACTGCTCGGCAGTTTCATACTCTGTTGTCAGGATCCCGCCCGGTGTCAGCAGACGGTTGGTGACCGCTTCTGCCAGCCGTTCAGCCTGTTCATGAGTCGCCATGCCGACATAGAGCGGCACAATGCTCGCAGCCGAGAAGAGCGCCATCTCCTCGCGACGCCAGTCGTAATCGCGGAAGCAGCCACTTTCGTCATCCCACAGATAGCGGTTGATGGCCGCACGGCGGTCGCTCGCCTTCTGGCGGAACAGCGCTTCACGCTCCCGGTCGCCTTTCAGCCCGGAGATGTTGGCAATGGCGCTCTCGAGCTTAAACATAAACGCGTTCAGATCGATCGGGATGAACTGCGTGGTGCGGATGCTCGCCAGGCGGTGCGCATCCCGCAGCCAGCGGGAGGAGTAATCCCAGCCGGAAGCTGCACCAGCACGCAGGTCACGATACACCTCATTCGGCGGACGACCAGAGTGACGGGCGGTCTCCACGTCTTCAATCCACGATTCATCACGCGGCGTATCGCGGTCATCCCAGTAGCGGTTAAGCAGCGAGCCGTCCGGCATACGCACCACGTGGCGGTAGGCCTGGTTCAGCACCAGCGACTCCGCGCCATCCATCCAGAAGTCATACTCCATCAGCAGATGGTCGAGGTAGCGTCGCGCGCCGCGCACGCCATCTTCCTCAAACAGTTCAACCATTAGCGCAAAGACCGGCGGCTGGGAACGGCTTAAGTAGTAGGTACGGTTGCCGTTAGGGATATGCCCGTAACGCTCAATCATCCACGCGAAGTTATCGGCCATACAGCGCAGCAGGTCGTCGCGCCCGCTCTCTGCCAGCCCCAGCATGGTGAAGTAGGAGTCCCAGTAGTAGGTCTCACGGAAACGCCCGCCTGGCACAATATAGGATTGCGGCAGCGCCAGCAGTGAAGACCATGGAATATGGTCTCGCGGCTCACGGGTAAGGATCGGCCACAGCTGGTCGATATGCTCTTTCAGCGAGTTTTCCGGGTTGGAGACATACTCTTTGGCGTAGTTTTCCGGCATCCAGAAGTGCGCCTTCACGAACTGGCGTAAATTGAATTCCGGTTTACGTTTAATTTTGCGATAGCGAATCAGGATATCGAGCGGATCCATCTTCGGCGCACAGTCAGGGAAGGTTTTGCTGTCGGCGAAGATGCGGGAGGACTGCACGTGCTCAAACAGTTCCAGATAACGATCGGCAGGCGTGAGCGCATCAGATGCGGGCATCCCCTCAATCATCTCCGGTTCCGGTTCCGCCTCGATCATTTCATCCAGTTTTAACTCGCACGGATCGGTGTCGTAGGTTTCATCTTCGAATACCCATTCCATTAATTCTGCGCTTTGTAGTTTCTGGTTGAACATAGTGACGTTGGCCTCCGGATGTCGTCGTAAAAAACTACGGGTGTTGCCCGGCTATCTATAAAGCTTAGACATTCGCTTCGATCTATGGTGATCAAAGTGTGCGGATGATCACGTTTTAAAATCGGCCTTACAGCAGCTAAAAATCCACAACTGGCTGATAAAGCACGAATAAGTCACTTATTCCTGTGCTTTAAGTAGCGGTAAATTTCGGAGCATTCGTTTTGCAACGATTTGTGAATTAACCCGGTATTACGCAGTTGACCACCGCAGAACAGGGTCGTTCATTTTATCGCTGGGGAAAGAAATCAGAATACGCTCTTATTACGTTAGAGCAAGGTCGGCATACCCGCCATACGGCGCGAGAGAAAGAGTGAAAACTCCCGGCGACAGAGGCCGCCGGGAAGGGTGTTAGCGGGGGATTTGCTGCGTGATGCAGTGGATGTTACCGCCGCCGAGCAGGATCTCGCGAGCCGGCACCCCGGTGATAATGAAATCCGGGAACATCTCGGTAAACAGCGCCTGCGCCGCGCCATCGGTCGCCGGGTCCAGCAGCGGGAAAATGATCTGCTGATTGCTGACCAGATAGTTAACGTAGGAGCCCGCGAGGCGGTTGCCTTCGTGACGCTCAATCGCCGTACCTTTCTCAACATCGCACGTCTCTTCCGCGCTGGCGTAAAGCGGCTGCGGAGAGGGCACTTTCCACACTTTCAGGCGACGACCCTGCGCATCTTCCACGCTTTGCAGCACGTCAAGCGCTGCCATGGAGCGTGCGTACTGCGGATCGTTTTCATCATCGGTCCAGTGCAGAGCCACTTCGCCCGGGCGCACAAAGCAGCACATGTTATCGATATGACCGTCGGTCTCATCGTTAAACACGCCGTCCGGCAGCCAGATGATCTGCGATACGCCAAGGTAGTCGCGCAGTTGCTGCTCAATCTGCGCTTTGCTCAGGTCCGGGTTGCGGTTCGCGTTAAGCAGACACTCCTCGGTGGTCAGCAGGGTGCCTTCGCCATCAACGTGAATCGAGCCGCCTTCCAGCACCAGGTCCGTGTGGTAGCACGGCATCTGGTGGTAGTTTGCTACCTGTTCTGCCACTAACTGATCGCGATCCCAGCTGGCGTAGAGACCGCCGTTAAGGCCGCCCCAGGCGTTAAATGTCCAGCTAATACCGCGTTTTTCGCCGGCAGCGTTAGTCACGACCGTCGGGCCGGTATCACGCATCCAGGCATCGTCGCTCTCCATCTCCACCAGCGTGACGTCGGCGGGCATTGTTGCCCGCGCTTTCGCCATTTCCGCTGCCGGCACGCCCATGATCACTGGCGTGGTACGGGAGATCGCTTTTGCCACCGCAGAGAAAGCCTGCTGCGCGGGCGCGGCGTCGGCACGCCAGTTATCCGTACGGTAGGGCCAAATCATCCACACGGCCTGATGTGGCGCCCACTCGGCGGGCATGCTGAATCCGTCTTTCACCGGCATGGTCAGCTGTGACATTACTTGCTCCTTACGCTGCCATCGGAGGTTGCCAGCGCGGTGTACATGTTCGGACGGCGGTCGCGGAACAGGCCCCAGGAGGCGCGCTGTGCGGCAATCGCATCGAGATCGAACGTGTGAACCAGCACGGCTTCGCTGGTTTTGTTTGCCTGCTCAACCAGCGCACCGGTCTGATCGGCAATAAAAGAGGAGCCGTAGAAGGTCATTTCCAGGCCTTCAATATATTTGCTGGCTTCGGTACCGATACGGTTAGAGGCGATAACCGGCACAACGTTTGCGGCAGCGTGGCCCTGCTGGACGCGGGTCCAGTGCGGCTGGCTGTCGATATCCGGGTAAGCCGGTTCTGAACCGATAGCGGTCGGGTAGAAAATCAGTTCCGCGCCCTGCAAAGCTAGGCAGCGAGCAGTTTCCGGGAACCACTGATCCCAGCAGATACCGACGCCGATCTTCGCATAGCGGGTGTTCCACACTTTGAAACCAGTGTCGCCAGGGATGAAGAACTGTTTTTCCTGGTACGCCGGGCCGTTCGGGATGTGTGTTTTACGGTAGGTGTCGAGCACGCTGCCGTCGGCATCAATCATCACCAGCGAGTTGTAGTAGGCGTTGTTGCTCTTTTCGAACAGGCTCAGCGGCAGCACCACTTCCAGCTCTTTTGCCAGGGCAGAGAAATGTTTGATAAGCGGGCTGTTGTCCACTTCCTGCGCCAGCGCATAGTGCTCCGGGCTCTGATCGATGCAGAAGTAAGGCGCGGCGAACAGCTCCTGAATCAGGATAACCTGCGCGCCCTGGCGGTGAGCTTCACGTACCAGACGCTCGGCGTTCTGTACGTTTTTCTCCAGATCCCAGGTGCATGCCATTTGGGTGGCGGCGACAGTTACATTTCTCATAAACATCTCCCGTAGGTCTCGGTTCGGTTAGTGCAAAATTTCAGCACTTATTGTGGCGCAAACTATAGCAACGATCTGCGTTATGAATAAAATGTATTGTTATCATGAAAACATGAACAGGATGCATAATTGTGGTCGATCTGAATTTGCTGCGCCTTATCCCTATTCTGGCGAAAGAGAAAAACGTTACCCGCGCGGCGCAGAAGGCGAATTTGTCCCAGTCGGCCTTTAGCCACGCGCTGAACCGCCTGCGTGAACAACTGAAAGATGAGATGTTTATTCGCACCCATAGCGGCATGGAGCCGACGCCCTATGCGGCGCGGATGATCCCGGTGATTGAGAGCGCGCTGAGCAAGCTCGATACCGCCACACGCGGGCCAAGCCACTTTGATCCGGCGCGTGATGCGCACACCTTCTATATTGGCGCGGTCGACTACTTCGAATTTATGTTTATGCCAGTGCTCACCGCGCGCTTTAAAACTATCGCGCCGAATGTGCGGCTCTCGGTGGATATCCTTTCGGAGACGATCAAGGTCGAACGTGTGGAGAACGGGCAGCTGGATGCGTTTATCGGCGTCGAAAATGTGCAGCATATTCCTCACTACTTTAATAAGCATCGGCTTATCTCCGATCACTTTGTCGCCATCGCCTCGCTTGAGCGCAGCGATCTGCCGGATCAGCTGACGATGCGCCATCTGGTCAGCGAGGCGCAAATTCACCTGCCCGCCGTCAGTTCCGGCGCGGACCATATCGACAACTGGCTCTTATCGCAGCACCTCTACCGCCCGCTGGCAACAGTAGTGCAAAGCTACGCCGTCGGCGGCCGTGTCGCGGTGGCATCGGGGTATTTAATGTGCGTCCCGTTTCGTATCGCCCAGGAGCTGGCAAAGATGTTGCCGCTGCGCATCATGACGCTGCCGGAAGGCGCGCCCTCATATGATTTACTGCTGCTGTCGCACCGCCTCTATGACTATCAACCCGCCTTGCAGTGGCTGATCGATGAATTAAAAACGGTGCGGATATAGATGCTGTATGCGGTTGAAGAGAAAGCGTTATTAAAGAGAGTAAACATGCATTTACTCTGCGTTTCGAAGGCATAAAAAAACCGACTGGTGAGGTCGGTTTTTTTATTTTCCGGTACTGAATGTTGCTCTGTCCGGAATGGGACTGCCTTTAACTAACTGGTGCAATATAAGGCAGACAACTTTCTCCCGTAAAGATTTACCAATCGTTTTAGTACTAATAAGAGTTCCTCTGGACACCAGTCGCTGCTTTCCCGCTCGTGCCGCGCCAGGCATTCGGCATCTGCTGCGCCAGCCACTCGGCTTGCGGGCCGGGCGTTGCGCTGGCCTGCTGCACAAAGAACCCTTGCGCCTCTTCGCGTAGCGCATCCGGGGAGTGAGTCGGCGACTGCATCACTACCAGCACACCTTGCCGATCCGCGCAGTAGTACCACTGGCACTGGGCGACGTAGCCGAGGCTGCGCTCGACACGCATCTGGTGGAAAAAGAGCGGTTGATAGCGCTGGACAAGCGCCTGCATCTCCTCAATCTCCTCTTCAACCGGCAGGAACAGCAGCAGCGCGTTGTCCTCCTCCTGCGTATCGAGCGTGAAGTGCTTGCCGACCGCGATAAGCGGCGGTGCGTCTGTTTCGGTCTCAACAGGAAAGATAAAGGTGCTTAACAGGCGGGAGAGCGCCTGATGCAGCGCCGCGTCGCCGCCCGCCAGATGCGCTTGCCACGCTTGTTGAGCGGGATGAATGTCAGCCGTTGTCAGTTCGCGCGGCAATTGCGCCAGCAGGCGGCGCACGGCGCTGCCCTGCATCTCGCGGGCGGTCTCCTGCGCCAGCGCAAGGCGCGCCTGCACCCCGGCGTTAGCATCCTCGCGCTGCAAAATCTGGTTAATTTCCGCCAGAAGGGACTGCATCAACAGCGCCTCTCCGCAGAGGTGAAGCTGCCAGATCCCCTGCTCACGCTGCACGGTCAACACGCCGCCCTGGCGGGCTGCCCATGCACTGAGTGGGCGCAGGCGTGATGCCAGCCACCAGCCGGTTTCATCACTAAACGCCGTGGTGGGCTGTGGTCGCAGCCGCAATGAAGCATCGCCCTCTGCCGGTTGCCACGCCAGCGGCGCAGAGGCTGAAGGGAGCGCAGGCGCATGCAGCGGCGCAGGCGTCGGGAAGGGGGTAAACGAGACCGGCTCATCGTGTGCCGCTTGCGGCACGAAAGGCGCCAGCGTCAGGGTAAAGCCCTGGCTCTCAACGGTTTCTCCGCGCACCTCAGGCGAGGCCCATAACCGGCTGGCGTTTGCCGGGGTAATGGCGGCCAGCAAGGCAGGCCAGCCGTCGGGATCGGGCGGCAGCAGGCCAATGGCGCGCGCGCGCAGTGCTTCAAGCGGTGCGAGCTGCATAAACGCGTGCTGCGTAAAATTGCAGAGCGCCTGACACTGCGCCTCGCTCAGGGCGCTGACGGCATCCAGCCAGCGGAAGAAGAGGGATTCAACCTGTGCGGGGCTGACGGTTTCATCGCGCAGCGTAAAAGTGAACCGCAACCAGAGGGTTTCGGCATTCAGGCAATCGGCCTGCAAGTTGATGGCTGTCACCAGGTTGCGCTGGCGCCAGATATCCATCAACCCGCCTGCGGTTTCGTCCAGCAGCAGGGTTTCCAGCAGACGCAGCGCGCCGCTGGCGGCGGCGGGAGGGGTAAAGCTCAGCACCAGCATGGTTTCGCGCGGCTGATGCAGCGCGCAATCTCCCCGTTCGAGGGTGAGCGGCATTAACGCATCGGCCTCTCTGGCAGAGGGAGGCGGCGCAGCGCTACAGCGCGCCAGCGCTTCGAGATTCTCCAGCGTTTGCGGCCCCTGTAAAAAGAGGCGCAGGTTCCCGGCGTGATAGTGCTGCTGGTGGAAAGCCTGCAATGCCTGCTGAAGCGGGGCGGATTCGTCGCCAAAGCTTGCGTGATTGCCGATGCGAAAACGCGCCAGCTGACCATCACCATCCAACATTTTTAGCAGGGCGGCTTCACGGCGTTTTTCAGCATCGTGCTGTAACAGGCGATACTCTGCGTCGATCACCGAGGCTTCGGCGAGGATCTCGCTCTCATTAAGCTGCGGTGTCACCAGCATATCGGTAAGGCGTAACAGACCCGGCTCCAGCAGGTCAGCTGGCACCTCAAAAAAGTAGGCCGTCTGCGCCAGCCGGGTTGAGGCGTTAAGCCGCCCGCCTTGCGAGGGTACCCAGCTGATTAGGCGCTGCGCCTGCGGAAAACCGAGGCTGCCGCGAAACAGCATATGCTCCAGTAGATGCGCCAGCCCCGGCCAGCCCTGCGGCTCTTGCAGGCTGCCGGCATCGACGCACCACAGCGCTGCCGCCTGGCGCGCGTCGGGTTGATGCACCAGGGTGACGTGCAACCCATTGTCGAGGTGGAGCTGTCGGGTCTGCATGGTTAGCCTTTGACAATCAGTTGCGAGTTAACGCGGTTGCGAAAACGCAGTTCATGCACGCCGATGCGGCTATGGTTGGCCTCTTCGCGTGCCGCGAGGATGGTGCCGTGATGCGGCGACTTGCTGCATACCGGGTCGGCATTCGCTGCATCGCCGGTCAGCATATAGGCCTGGCAGCGGCAGCCGCCAAAGTCCTGCTCCTTCTCCGGGCAGGAGCGGCACGGCTCCGGCATCCAGTCATTGCCACGATAGCGGTTAAAGCCGAAGGAGTCATACCAGATGTGCTCCAGCGAGTGCTCCAGCACTGAGGGGAACTTCACTGGCAGCTGGCGCGCGCTGTGGCACGGCAGCGCGGTGCCTTCCGGCGTCACGCTTAAGAAGATCGCCCCCCAGCCGCCCATGCAGCCCTTCGGGCGCTCTTCATAGTAGTCCGGGGTGACAAACAGTAAGTTGGTCAGATTGCCGCTTTCCGCCATCTTCGCCCGGTAGTCGCTGACCACCGCTTCGGCGCGGGCAATCTGCTCGCGGCTCGGCAGCAGCCCTTCACGGTTAAGCTGTGCCCAGCCGTAAAACTGGCAGGTCGCCAGTTCAACGTCATCGGCTTCCAGCTGTAACGCCAGGGCGATAATCCGGTCGATCTGGTCGATATTGTGCCGGTGCAAGACGAAGTTCAGCACCATCGGGTAGCCGAGCGCTTTAACCGCTTTCGCCATCGCCAGCTTCTGGTGAAAGGCTTTTTCGTTGCCTGCCAGCGCGGCATTCAGTTCAGGATCGCTGGCCTGGAAGCTGATCTGGATATGATCCAGCCCGGCATCGGCAAAGGTGTGCAGCTTCTTCTCGCTCAGGCCAATGCCGGAGGTGATCAGATTGGTGTAGAACCCCATCCCGCGCGCGGCGGCAATCAGCTCCGGCAAATCTTTGCGCAGCAGCGGCTCACCGCCGGAAAAACCGAGCTGCACGCTGCCCATCGCCCGCGCCTGGCGAAATACCTCAATCCACTGCGCCGTGCTCAGCTCCTGCTCCTGGGCCGAGAAGTCGAGCGGGTTGGAGCAGTAGGGGCACTGTAGCGGGCAGCGATAGGTCAGCTCCGCCAGCAGCCAGAGCGGCGGATTGACGCTTTTGACGGCCTCACTCACGGAAAATCACCCACTTCTGTGCATAGGCCTGCGCCAGGAAATCGAGCACGTCGGCGGCTAGCTCTTCGGCGTCGGGAAAACGCGCCTCCAGCGTGGCGATAATCTCGCCCACACTTTTAATGCCATCGACTTCTGAGAGGATCGCCGTGGCGCTGTCGTTCAGCTTCGCCATCCCTTCCGGGTAGAGGATCACATGGCAATCCTGAGCGGCTTCCCACTGCAGGCGGTAACCCCGGCGGAAGGCGGGAATATGGTGTGCCTGAATGTGCATTACACCAGTCTCCTTGTGTGCCACACCGCGTCTGCGGTGACGGTGTGATAGGGCGCGCGATGAAGGCTATAGGCCATGGTCATCGCATCAAGCATGCTCCAGAGGATGTCGAGTTTAAATTGCAGGATGTCGAGCATCCGCTGCTGCTTCTCGGCGGTGTCGCACCACTCCAGCGCCAGCGACAAACCGTGCTCGACATCGCGTCGCGCCTGGCCGAGACGGCTGCGGAAGTAGTCATACCCCTGCGGTTCAATCCACGTGTAGTGCTGCGGCCAGCTGTCGAGGCGCGACTGGTGGATCTGCGGCGCGAAGAGTTCGGTCAGCGAGCTGCATGCCGCCTCTTGCCAGCAGGCGCGGCGGGCAAAGTTGACGTAAGCATCCACCGCGAAACGCACGCCCGGCAGCACCCGCTCTTCCGAGAGCAGGCTTTCGCGGGTTAACCCCACCGCTTCGCCAAGACGCAGCCACGCTTCGATGCCGCCTTCGCTTTCCCCCTCGCCATCGTGATCGAGAATGCGTTGCACCCACTGGCGGCGCACTTCCGGATGCGGGCAGTTGGCCATGATCGCCGCGTCTTTCAGCGGAATGCTGGTCTGGTAGTAGAAGCGGTTGGCGACCCAGCCCTGGATCTGCTCCCGCGTCGCTTCACCGTTATGCATCGCGATGTGATAAGGGTGATGAATATGATAGTACTGACCCTTCGCCCGTAATGCGGCCTCAAACTCCTCGGGCGTCAGGCATATTGCTTCACTCATGAAACCTCTTATAGCGCGATAACCATCCCGTCCCAGCTCACTTCAATCCCCTGTTGCTCAAGGCTTTTTCGCTCCGGGGAGGCTTCATTCAGGATCGGGTTGGTATTGTTAATATGAATTAAAATCTTGCGACGGGCGGGCAGCGTCGCGAGCAAAGATGCAAGACCCTGCTCTTCGGCTAACGCCAGGTGACCCATCGCTTTGCCGCTGTGGCCGCCAACGCCGGTAGCGCTCAGCTCGTTATCACGCCACAGCGTGCCGTCGATCAGCAGGCAGTCGGCGCGCTGCAACCACGGCATAATCGTCTCATCTGGCTCGCCGAGACCCGGCGCGTAAAGCAGGCTCTGCCCGCTGTTGCTGTCTTCAATAAACAGCGCCACGTTGTGCCCGGGTAGCGGGCGATCGCGATAAGGCGAGTAGGGCGGCGCATTGCTCAGCAGCGGGATAGCGGTAAAGTGCAACTGCGGGCAAACCGCCACCTGGAAGCGCGCCAGCGGCTCAACAGGGTGATGTTGCAGCCCGCCGTTCCAGTGGCTGAGCATCGGGAAGACGGGAAAGCCGGTACTGAGATCATCATGCACTTCCGGCGTGCACCACACCTGATGTGGGCACCCTTCGCGCAGGCTTAGCAGCCCCGCGCTGTGATCAATCTGGCTGTCGGTCAGGATAATCGCGCCAATGGCGGTACCGCGCAGCTGTTCTGGCCTGTTCAGCGCCGGCGTGGCGCGTAATTGCTGGCTGATATCGGGCGAGGCGTTGCACAACACCCAATTTTTGCCGTCATCGCTTATCGCAATCGACGATTGCGTGCGCGCTGAGGTTTGCATTGTGCCGTTACGCACTCCCGCGCAGTTCGGGCAGTTGCAGTTCCATTGGGGAAAGCCGCCGCCCGCTGCGGAACCTAAAACAGTAATCAGCATCTGTGTAAACCGGTAAGCAAAAAAGAGGAAGCCCGCAGCAAGGCGGGCGGGCGCGTTTAGCGGTTGGAAATATAGAGAGTGACTTCCAGACCTAAGCGCAGATCCACGAACGTTGGTTTAGTCCACATAGCGTAACTCCTTGGGATGAGAGGAGGTAACCCGCGTGATTCAGTTACCCCAGGTCATATTCAGAACTCGCAGCCAGTTGCGCCAGGCAAGTTTCTCTGCCAACGACTGGCTGATGCCAGACGATGTCAGCAGGGCCATGAGTCGCGGTAGCCCCGTGACATCGCCCAACTCTTCCGGCAGGTCGATGCCGTCAAAGTCGGAGCCGAATGCTACACGATCCTCACCAAGTTTAGTAAGCAGATAGTCGATGTGTTGGAAAATTTTGTGTAAAGGGGTGCGGGCGTCGCGCTTGCCGTCTTCGCGCAGGAAGGCGGTACCGAAGTTAACGCCCACCAGCCCGTCGCTGGCGGCAATCGCCTCCAGCTGAGCATCGGTGAGGTTGCGCGGCTGCGGACAGAGGGCGTGAGCATTGGAGTGGCTGGCGACTAACGGCGCATTGCTGAGGGCAGCGGTGTCCCAGAACGCCCGTTCATTCATATGCGAGAGGTCGATCAGAATCCGCCGTTGGTTGCAGGCGTGGATAAGCCGTTTGCCCGCCTCGCTCAGGCCTGGCCCGGTATCCGGCGAACCGGGAAAGCGGCCGTTTACCCCTTCGCCAAACACATTCGGCAGGTTCCAGAACGGCCCAATACTGCGCACGCCACGAGCGACCAGCGCATCAAGCGGCTCTAACTCTGCGTTGAGCGCGTCGGCACCTTCAATATGCAGTACCAGCGCAATGGTGCCATCTTGCAGGCACTGCGCAATCTCCTGCGCACTGTGGCAGACGCGCATTCTGCCCTCGGAGGCGTCGACCATACGGTAGAAGAGATCGATCTGCTGGTGGGTGATCTGGAGCGGATCGTGCAGCGCCTGCGCCGCATCGGGCGTGATGCCGCGCATCTCTGCGATATAACGCGCGGGAGGCACAAAGACGGCGAACAGCCCGCCGGCAAAACCGGCGCGCTGCATACGGGGAAAATCGAGATGGCCGCCGTTAAGGCCGCTGAAAACCTGTTCGACAGAGGTGTCTGGCTGCTCCATCCATAACCGCAGCAGCAGATCGTTATGACCATCAAACACGGGGAGTTGCACCGCCATCTTTAAACCTTGTGTAAAAGCAAAACTGGCCGCGGGGGCCAGTTTGCGTGGGGCATTAACGCATGGTGACGAACTCTTCCGCCGCCGTTGGGTGGATGGCGACAGTGTTGTCGAAGTCCTTCTTGGTCGCGCCCATCTTCAGCGCCACGGCGAAGCCCTGCAACATCTCATCCATTCCGGATCCGATGCCGTGAATACCGACAATCTTCTCCTCTGGCCCGACGCAGACCAGCTTCATGCGGCACGGCTGGCGGTGAGAGGTGACGGCGGTATACATCGCGGTAAAGGAGGATTTATAGACCTTCACCTGGTCGTCGCCATACTGCTCGCGCGCCTGCGGTTCGGTTAAGCCAACGGTGCCGATTGGCGGGTGGCTGAAGACCACGGTCGGAATATTGCTGTAGTCCAGATGCTCGTCCGGCTTGTTATTAAACAGGCGCTCGGAGAGGCGGCGGCCAGCGGCCACGGCAACCGGCGTCAGCTCAACCGCGCCGGTGTTATCGCCCACCGCGTAGATGCCGGGAACGCTGGTATTCTGGAACTTATCCACTTCGATATAGCCCTTGTCGTTGGTTTTCACACCGGTGGCGGCAAGGTTGAAGTTATCGGTTTCCGGTTCGCGGCCAATCGCCCAGATCAGGCAGTCAACGGTCTGCGAACGGCCATCTTCCAGCGTGATCGTCAGGCTGCCGTCGCCATTTTTCATAACCGCAGTCGGCACCGCGTGGGTGTGCAGATTCGGGCCTTCTGCCGCCATCACTTCCACCAGCGTCTCGGTGATCATCGGATCGAAGCTGCGCAGCGGCGCGTGTTTACGCACAAAGAGGTGCGTTTCGGCACCGAGGCCGTTGATCACGCCCGCTAGCTCAACGGCGATATAGCCTGCGCCTACCACCGCCACGCGTTTCGGCAGCGCGGGCAGGGCGAAGAAGCCATCGGAATCAATGCCATATTCCGCGCCGGGAATCGACGGGTGGCTCGGACGACCGCCGGTAGCGATCAGGATATGGTCGGCGGTGATCGTCTCGCCGTTCACTTCCACGGTTTTGGCATCGACAAAGCGCGCAAAGCCGCGGATCACATCCACATTATTTTTGCCCAGCACGTTGTCATAAGAGGTGTGAATACGGTCAATGTAGGCGCTGCGGCTGGCGACCAGTTTGCCCCAGTCGAAGTGATTCACCGTGGTGTCGAAACCGTAATCCGGGCCGTAGAGATGGATCGCTTCGGCGATTTGCGCCGCATGCCACATCACCTTTTTCGGCACGCAGCCGACGTTAACGCAGGTGCCGCCCAGCTCTTTAGCTTCGATCAGCGCGCATTTTTGACCATACATGGCGGCACGGTTGATCGAGGCGATACCGCCGCTGCCGCCACCGATGGCGAGGTAGTCATAATGTTTGCTCATGGTCGTTTCCTTAATCCTGAACGAAGTCGACAGTCGTGGCGCGATTGTAACGCGCCGGGCGTAATGCGCCACCGATGGCTGCGATTACTCTGGTACTACCTGGTTTACCAGCGTATGGCCTGTACCGGCCGGGACCAGTTTCTTGTGCAGCCACGGCAGCACGTTGTTCATTTGCGCTTCGAGTTTCCACGGCGGGTTAATCACGATCATGCCGGAGGCGGTCATGCCGCGTTGATCGCTGTCCGGGCGCACGCCCAGCTCGATTTGCAGGATGTTGCGAATGCCGGTCGCTTCCAGATCGCGCAGCATGCGTTTGATCTGCTGGCGCATTACAACCGGATACCAGAGGGCGTACACGCCGGTGGCGAAACGTTTGTGGCCTTCGCTGATACCGCTTACCACTGCCTGGTAGTCGGTTTTGATCTCATACGGCGGGTCGATCAGGATCAGACCACGGCGGGAGACCGGCGGCAGTTTGGCTTTTAACTGCTGGTAGCCGTCGGCGCGCGCCACGCGAGTGCGTTCATCTTTCTGGAACTCCTGGCGCAGCAGCGGGAAGTCGCTCGGATGCAGCTCGGTCAGCATCAATGTGTCCTGCTCGCGCAGCAGCTGGCGGGCGATCAGCGGTGAGCCTGGGTAGTAACGCAGCTGCTCGCCACGGTTAAAGTGACGCACCACATTCATATAGGGTTCCAGCTCGGCGGGCAGATCGTCCTGCTGCCAGATGCGCGCAATCCCTTCCATATATTCACCGGTGCGCTCCGCATGCTCGCCGGAGAGCTGATAACGCCCCGCGCCGGCGTGGGTGTCGAGATAGAGAAACGGTTTCTCTTTTTCTTTCAGCGCTTCGATGATCAGGCTCTGAACGGTGTGTTTGAGGACGTCGGCGTGGTTGCCCGCGTGGAAGCTGTGGCGATAACTGAGCATAGCGTTGGAGATTCCAGAAATTAAACGAGATTTCGCACAGTCTATCGCAGATCGCGGCGGATTACCGCTCAACCCTCCGCTTATTGCAGCGATACCCGGCTTAAGCGCACCCTCCGGCATTGAAATCTCCATAAGTTAGCCCCATGCTAATCAAACACCCTTTTCAACAGGACTGCGCATATGACCAACCCCCTTTTGACGCCTTTCGAGTTACCGCCGTTTTCCCACATTCGTCCTGAACATGTTGTCCCTGCGGTAACGAAAGCGCTGGACGACTGCCGGAACGCGGTTGAGAGCGTTGTCGCGCAGGGTGGCCCCTATACCTGGGCCAATCTTTGCCAGCCGCTGGCGGAAGTTGATGACCGCCTGGGTCGTCTCTTCTCTCCCGTCAGCCACCTGAATTCCGTAAAAAACAGCCCGGAACTGCGTGAAGCTTACGAACAGACCCTGCCGCTGCTCTCTGAGTACAGCACCTGGGTCGGCCAGCATGAAGGGCTCTATAACGCCTATCGCGATCTGCGCGACGGCGACCACTACGCTGAACTGAGCGTTGCCGAGAAAAAGTCGGTCGATAACGCCCTTCGTGACTTCAAACTGTCGGGCATCGGCCTGCCGAAAGAGACGCAGAAACGCTATGGCGAAATCGCCGCGCGCCTCTCTGAGCTGGGCAACCTCTATAGCAACAATGTGCTCGACGCCACCATGGGCTGGAGCAAGCTGGTTACTGACGAATCTGAACTCTCCGGCATGCCGGAAAGCGCCTTAGCGGCGGCGAAAGCGCAGGCAGAAGCCAAAGAGCAAGAGGGCTATCTGTTAACCCTCGATATTCCGAGCTACCTGCCGGTGATGACCTACTGCGACAACCAGGCGCTGCGCGAAGAGATGTACCGCGCGTACAGCACCCGCGCCTCCGATCAGGGGCCGAACGCGGGTAAATGGGATAACAGCCCGGTGATGGCAGAGATCCTCGCCCTGCGTCACGAACTGGCGCAGCTGCTTGGCTTTGAGAGCTATGCGGATAAATCACTGGCGACCAAAATGGCGGAAAACCCGGCGCAGGTGCTGGAGTTCTTAACCGATCTGGCGAAACGCGCGCGCCCGCAGGGCGAAAAAGAGTTGGCGCAGCTGCGTGCTTTTGCGAAAGCGGAGTTTGGCGTCGACGATCTGCAACCGTGGGATATCGCCTACTACAGCGAAAAACAGAAGCAGCACCTCTACAGCATCAGCGATGAGCAACTGCGCCCTTACTTCCCGGAAAACCGCGCCGTTAACGGCCTGTTCGAAGTGGTAAAACGCATTTACGGCATTACCGCTAAAGAGCGTACCGATGTCGATGTCTGGCACCCGGAAGTGCGCTTCTTCGAACTGTATGACGAAAACAACGAGCTGCGCGGCAGCTTCTACCTCGATCTCTATGCCCGCGAGCACAAACGCGGCGGGGCGTGGATGGATGATTGCGTCGGCCAGATGCGCCGCGCTGATGGCACGCTGCAAAAGCCGGTCGCCTATCTCACCTGTAACTTTAACCGCCCGGTGAGCGGCAAACCGGCGCTCTTCACCCATGATGAAGTGATCACCCTGTTCCATGAGTTTGGTCACGGCCTGCACCATATGCTGACGCGGGTTGAAACCGCAGGCGTTGCGGGCATCAGCGGTGTGCCGTGGGATGCGGTTGAGCTGCCGAGCCAGTTTATGGAGAACTGGTGCTGGGAGCCGGAGGCGCTGGCGTTTATCTCCGGTCACTTTGAGACCGGCGAGCCGCTGCCGCAGGAGTTGCTGGATAAAATGCTGGCGGCGAAAAACTACCAGGCGGCGATGTTTATCCTGCGCCAGCTGGAGTTCGGCCTGTTCGACTTCCGTCTGCATGCGGAATTCAACCCGCAAGAGGGGGCGAAAATCCTCGAAACCCTGGCTGAGATCAAACGCCAGGTGGCGGTGATGCCTGGGCCGTCGTGGGGCCGTTTCCCGCACGCCTTCAGCCACATCTTCGCAGGCGGTTACGCCGCAGGTTACTACAGCTACCTGTGGGCCGATGTGCTGGCAGCGGATGCCTACTCCCGCTTTGAGGAGGAGGGGATTTTCAACCGCGAAACCGGGCAGTCATTCCTCGATAACATCCTGACGCGCGGCGGTTCAGAAGAGCCGATGGAGCTGTTCAAACGCTTCCGTGGCCGCGAGCCGCAGATTGACGCGATGCTTGAGCATTATGGTATCGAAGGCTAACACTTGAAGATCTGCTTAGTGGATGAAACAGGCACCGGAGACGGTGCCTTATCCGATCTTATCGCCCGCTTTGGGCTGGAGCCGGATGACGACAACCTGATGGCGCTGGTTCGCACGCCAACCCATCTTGAGCTGCGTAAACGCGATGAACCGAAACTCGGCGGTATCTTTGTCGATTTTGTCGCAGGCGCGATGGCGCACCGGCGCAAGTTTGGTGGTGGTCGCGGCGAAGCGGTGGCGAAAGCGGTCGGCATTAAAGGCAGCTATCTGCCGGAGGTAGTGGATGCGACTGCCGGGCTTGGGCGCGACGCCTTTGTGCTCGCTTCCGTTGGCTGCCGGGTGCGCATGCTGGAGCGCAACCCGGTGGTTGCCGCTCTGCTGGAGGATGGTCTGCAGCGCGGCTATGCAGATGCAGAAGTCGGCCCGTGGCTACGCGACCGGTTAACGCTTATTCACGCTTCAAGCCTTTCCGGGCTGGCGGATATTACCCCGCGCCCGCAGGTGGTCTATCTCGATCCGATGTTTCCGCACAAGCAGAAAAGCGCGCTGGTGAAAAAGGAGATGCGGGTCTTTCAGTCGCTGGTTGGCCCGGATCTTGATGCTGATGGCTTACTGGAGCCTGCGCGTCAGTTAGCGATTAAACGCGTGGTGGTTAAACGGCCCGACTATGCGCCGCCGCTGGCAGGCGTCGCTACGCAATCTGCGGTGGTGACCAAAAGCCACCGTTTCGATATCTACCCCGGCTCCGGGGAATAAAAAAGCCCGGTGGCGTTGCGCGCACCGGGCGGTATTCAGGCTACTGACGAAAGGTCAACGAACGATTATTCGTCCTCTTCATCGCGCAGCGGGACAATCAGCATATCCACATGAACGGTGTTAATCAGCTGGCGCGCAGAGGACATCAGTTTGCTCCAGAAGTCCTGATGATGGCCGCACACCACCAAATCCATATCATATTTTTTGATCGCATCGACCAGCACCTGGCCCAGATCGCCGCTGCCGCTCAGGGTTTCGGTAATCGGATAGCCGGCGTTGGTGGAGAGCTCCGTCAGCGCATGGTGCGTTTCGTCGGAGATGCGCTTTTGCATATCGCCGAGGTTAACGTCGATAAGGCCGGTGTAGAGATCGGAGTAGTTCACATCGACATGAATCAGTGAAATCTTTGCGTTGTAAGGGCGCGCCATAGAGACGGCTTTATCAACCAGCAGCTTGCTTTCAGGGGAGAGATCGACGGCGATAAGGATGTGTTTGTAAGCCATAATGTTACTCCTTCCATAAGTTGTCGATGGCCATCCGGGTGAAACCCTGATGGGGTTGCGCTGCGCTCGCATCCTGCGTTGTACGTGAGCGTTGCGCCCGACTTTTCAGGTCGCATTCAAAATGATTCCTACCTTATAACGCTCTAACAGCACCGTCAATCAACCTGGATCACGATTCACTTACGTAATATTTACAGCGAGATGCAGGGATATGCGTTCGCTTGTGGCAAAAAAAGAGCGCTATCTCCTACACTATTAAGAAACCGTACGGAAGAGAGAGACGGTGTCCCGAAGTTGTCCTGATGCTTTGCGCGAGGTCAACTACGGAACATCGCCTTCGTTGTGGTCCGTCCGGAGCCTTGGTTACACTCTTTGTTGTCTACCTTAGTGGGGTTTTCAGGAGCGTGAGCGCTGGAGTGAAACTCTGTGGGCTCTCGCCGGGGAGGGGATATGGTGATCAGCACTGTTGCGCTGTTTTGGGCTTTGTGTGTGGTGTGTGTAGTGAACATGGCGCGTTATTACTCATCGCTGCGCGCCCTGTTGGTGGTACTTCGCGGGTGTGATCCCTTGCTGTATCAATATGTCGATGGCGGTGGGTTCTTTACCGCCCACGGTCAGCCGAGCAAGCAGATGCGGCTGGTGTGGTACATCTACGCTCAACGTTACCGCGATCACCATGACGATGAGTTTATCCGCCGCTGCGAGCGGGTGCGTCACCTGTTTATTTTGACCAGTTCGTTATGCGGGCTGGTGGTGCTGAGCCTGATTGGGCTGATGATTTGGCACTGAGCGCTGTTTTGATAAATGCCTGATGGCGCTGCGCTTATCAGGCCTACGGGTTACCGGAATGAGCTTTCCGCGTAGGCCGGATAAGGCGAAAGCCGCCATCCGGCAATGTGCACAGTTTCGGCAACTGCCTGATGGCGCTGCGCTTATCAGGCCTACGGGTTACCTGAATGAGCTTTCGGCGTAGGCCGGATAAGGCGTCAGCCGCCACCCGGCAATGTGCACAGTTTCGGCAACTGCCTGATGGCGCTACGCTTATCAGGCCTACGGGTTACCGGGCTGAGCTTTCCGCGTAGGCCGGATAAGGCGAAAGCCGCCATCCGGCAATCAGCACGGTTCCGGCAACTGCCTGATGGCGCTACGCTTATCAGGCCTACGGGTTACCTGAATGAGCTTTCGGCGTAGGCCGGATAAGGCGAAAGCCGCCATCCGGCAATCAGCACGGTTCCGGCAACTGCCTGATGGCGCTGCGCTTATCAGGCCTACGGGTGACCGGGCTGAGCTTTCGCGTAGGCCGGATAAGGCGCCAGCCGCCATCCGGCAATGTGCACGGTTTCAACAAATGCCTGATAGCGCTGCGCTTATCAGTTCTACGGGGACCGGGCTGAGCTTTCTCGTAGGCCGGATAAGGCGAAAGCCGCCATCCGGCAATGTGCACGGTTCCGGCAATAAAAAAACGGGTCAGTTTCCTGACCCGTTTTTTGTCTCTCTGAGGCTTAGGTTAAATAAGCTTCAGCGCAATCCAGTACAGACCGCCGGAGAGGATAATCGACGCCGGCAGCGTGAAGATCCAGGCCATCAGAATGTTGGTCACGGTTTTACGCTGCAGACCGCCGCCGTCGACAATCATCGTACCGGCTACGGACGAAGAGAGCACGTGGGTGGTTGAGACCGGCATCCCGGTATAGCTCGCCAGACCAATCGACACCGCTGCGGTCATCTGCGCGGACATCCCCTGAGCGTAGGTCATGCCTTTCTTACCGATCTTCTCGCCGATGGTAGTGGCAACACGACGCCAGCCAATCATCGTCCCCAGACCCAGTGCCAGCGCGACCGCCATGATGATCCAGATTGGCGCGTACTCGATGGTGCTGAGCATATCGCCTTTCAGTTTCTTCAGCAGACGCTGATCGTCGGCACCGATCTCCGGCTGCTTCGCCACTTTATCCGTGATATCGGAGAGGCAGAGCATAATCCGGCGCAGCTGTCCGCGCTGTTCCAGCGGGATCTGGTCGTAGTTTTCAATGCCGGTGAGCATCGCTTTCGCACGGTCCAGCGCAGTGATAGCGCGGCCCGCGTGGCAGTGAAACTCGCCAGGTTTAGTGGCTACTTCTTCCGGCGTTGGGATCAGCGGATCGACACCGGTCGCTTTTTGCAGCAGCGCCGGATGTTGCTGGAAGTAGGTTTCCACGTTGTTGACGGCGTCCCGCGTACGGGTGATGTCGTAACCGGAGGCGTTCATATTGACCACGAAGCCCGCCGGCGCGACGCCGATCAGCACCAGCATAATCAGGCCGATACCTTTCTGACCGTCGTTTGCCCCATGAGAGAAGCTGACGCCGATAGCAGAGAGGATCAGTGCGATACGCGTCCAGAAAGGCGGCTTTTTCTTGCCGTCGATCTTCTCACGTTCCGCAGGCGTCATATGGATGCGCGCACGTTTTTTGGTGCTGCTCCAGTAGCGACGCAGCAGGAACACCAATCCACCGGCAAATACCAGGCCGACGATCGGTGAAACGATCAGCGAACCAAAGATATTCAGCACTTTCGGGATGTTCAGCGCGTCGACCACCGAAGTGCCGGTCATCAGTGCATTGGTTAAACCAATACCGATAATTGCGCCAATCAGGGTGTGAGAACTGGAAGCAGGCAGGCCCAGATACCAGGTGCCGAGGTTCCAGATAATGGCAGCCAGCAGCATGGAAAAGACCATCGCCAGGCCGTGTGCGGAGCTAACATTCAGCAACAGATCGGTTGGCAACATATGCACAATGGCATACGCAACGCTTAACCCACCCAGCAAAACGCCGAAGAAGTTAAACACTGCCGCCATCACAACCGCCAGCTGAGAACGCATAGCGCGTGTATAAATCACGGTTGCAACGGCATTCGCTGTGTCGTGGAAGCCGTTAATGGCCTCGTAAAACAGAACAAAAACCAGTGCAAGCACGAGGAGTAGCCCGGTGTGGAGATCCAGGCCGGCAAACAAATGTACCATAGGTCGTTAAGCCATTTTGGGGACACGAACGCCGCGCATTATCAGGGACATTGGCGGTATGGGCAAAGTGAAATATCGACTTTTTTTGACATCATCGCTTACATTCCGCTGAATTTTTAAAATTATCTTATAAATTTCAATGGCATGTTTCTTTTCTCACCACACCGCGCTGGTGTGACCAGCCTGAACTCTTTACAATTCGCGACCAGGTAAGAGAGAGGGTGAAGATGTGGAAAGCTTTGATGCCATTATAGTCGGTGCTGGCGCGGCGGGGATGTTTTGTGCGGCGCTGGCGGGGCAAGCGGGCCAGCGCGTGCTGCTGCTGGATAACGGCAAAAAGCCGGGGCGTAAGATCCTGATGTCCGGCGGCGGGCGCTGCAACTTCACCAATCTTTATGTCGAACCGGCGGCTTACTTAAGCCAGAACCCCCATTTTTGTAAATCTGCCCTCGCGCGCTACACCCAGTGGGATTTTATCGATCTGGTGGGTAAACACGGCATCGCCTGGCATGAGAAGACGCTCGGCCAGCTATTTTGCGACGACTCCGCGCAGCAGATTGTCGATCTGCTGGTGGCAGAGTGCGAGAAGGGCAATGTCACCCAGCGCCTGCGCACGGAAATCCTCTCCGTCGAGCGTGATGATAACGGCTACACCTTACAGCTGAACGGCGGCACGGTGCAGGCGGCTAAACTGGTGATCGCCTCCGGCGGGCTGTCGATGCCGGGGCTGGGCGCTTCGCCTTTCGGCTACCAAATCGCCGAGCAGTTTGGCCTGAAGGTGCTGCCGACCCGCGCCGGCCTGGTGCCCTTTACCCTGCACAAACCTTTGCTTAAGCAGGTGCAGACCCTCTCTGGCGTCTCTGTGCCCTCTGTTATCACCGCTGAAAACGGCACGGTATTTCGCGAAAACCTGCTCTTTACCCATCGCGGTCTGTCGGGGCCTGCGGTGCTGCAAATCTCCAGCTACTGGCTGCCGGGCGAGTTCGTCACTATTAACTTAGTGCCGGAGTGCGATCTGGCAGAATTCCTGAATCAGCAGCGCGATGCGCATCCCAATCAGAGCCTGAAAAACACCCTCGGCATGCAGTTGCCAAAACGGCTGGTGGAGTGTTTGCAGCAGCTCGGGCAGATCCCCGATGTGACGCTGAAGCAGCTCAATAGCCGTGACCAGGAGAAGCTGGTCGAGGCCCTGACCGCGTGGCGAGTCCAGCCCAACGGCACCGAAGGTTACCGCACCGCAGAGGTAACGCTCGGCGGCGTGGATACCCATGAACTCTCGTCGCGCACGATGGAAGCGCGAAACGTGCCGGGGCTCTATTTTATTGGCGAAGTGATGGATGTGACCGGCTGGCTGGGGGGCTACAACTTCCAGTGGGCATGGTCCAGCGCGTGGGCCTGCGCACAGGCACTGGCGGAGCAAGAGGCATAAGCGTTTTTCGATCGCGCACGGTTTACCGCCAGCAACGTTCATCTTTCAGGCAATAAATTGCGAGAGCCCTCGCGAAACCGCAATGTGAGCATTTGACTCTGCGGCTGCGCACTCACACAATCCTTTTCACTTAAAGCAAATTACGCTGAAGGCCATTGATTTAAGCGTCTTTATTTTTGCGAGAGTGTTATTAACTCGCTAAAAACAGACGCTTTTTTTGGTAGGTTTGCTATGGATTAGGATAATTCCTGGCACTTATTTCGCCGAAAAATCAGACAATAGAGGCCTTTTCGCTTTCAAAAAGGGTGCGGTAGCTTTCTATCAAGCCCGCCACGTTAAACCGATGAACGCGCCTGGAGTGGTGCGTTTTATGTCAGGATCCGCTTTATGAGCAATCGCATCACTGTTCAGTTACCTGCCGAGGGGCTGCTCTTCTGGAAAATTTCTGGTCGTGAAGCCCTGTCCGAAGCATTCTCCTTTACCCTGCAATTGCTCGGGACTGACGCGCGCATGGATCGCAGCCAGCTGCTCGGGAAACCGGTCACCGTCACCCTGCCAACCCAGGGCTTGTCCGGCAGCCGCTACCTTAACGGTAAAATCACCCGCGTCGCCGTAAGCGCCGTCGAGCTGAGCGGTACGCGTTATGCCGTTTACCAACTTACCGTAGAGTCGGATCTCTGGCCGATGAAGCGCGACCGCAACCTGCGTATTTTCCAGGGACAGACGGTGCCGCAAATCGTGAAAACCCTGCTGGGCGAATACCAGGTCAATATTGAAGATAAGCTGACAGGCAGCTACCGCACGTGGGAGTACTGCGTGCAGTACCAGGAGAGCAGCTTCGATTTCATCAGCCGTCTGATGGAGCTGGAAGGCATCGCCTACCATTTCAAGCATGAAGCGGACAAACACACGCTGGTGCTGACCGACGCGGCTACCCAACATCAACCTTTCAGCGGCTATGAATTTATTCCCTATCACCAGACCCCATCGGGCGGTAGCACCGATGAAGAGGGAATTAGCCAGTGGGCGCTGGAAGATAGCGTGACGCCAGGGATTTACAGCCTGGATGATTACGATTTCCGCAAACCGAACGCGTGGCTTTTCCAGGCGCGGCAAAACCCGAACTCTCCGTCGCCTGGCACGATTGATGTTTATGACTGGCCGGGCCGCTTCGTCGAGCATGGGCACGGTGAATTCTACGCCCGCATTCGCCAGGAGCGCTGGCAGGTTGAGCATCAGCAAATCGAAGGCACCGCCACGGCAATCGGAATTGCGCCGGGCTGCACGTTCCAGCTGACCAACGCCGCGTTCTTTAATGACAATGGCGAATACCTTGTCACCGCCGCGCACTACAACTTTGAAGAGAACCGCTACGCCAGCGGTGCCGACAGCCAGACAGTGCACCGCATCGACTTCAGCGTTATTCCCTCCTCGGTGGTGTTTCGCCCGCCGCAGCACACTCCCTGGCCGCGCACTTACGGCCCGCAGACCGCGCGCGTCGTTGGCCCACAGGGTGAGAGCATCTGGACGGATAAATATGGCCGCATAAAAGTGAAGTTCCACTGGGATCGGCTGGCGAAAGGCGATGACACCAGCTCCTGCTGGGTGCGCGTCTCCAGCGCCTGGGCCGGTCAGGGCTATGGCGGCGTACAGATCCCGCGCGTCGGCGACGAAGTCGTCATCGACTTTATCAACGGCGATCCGGACCGCCCGATTGTTACCGGCCGCGTTTACAACGAAGCGAGCATGCCGCCCTGGGCGCTGCCTGCCGCCGCAACGCAGATGGGCTTCCTCAGCCGCTCGAAAGATGGCTCGGTAGATAATGCCAACGCCCTGCGCTTTGAAGATAAAGCGGGCGAAGAGCAGGTGTGGATCCAGGCCGAGCGTAACCTTGATACCCATGTGAAAAACGATGAGACGCGCAGCGTTGGCGGCTCACAGACCGTCAACATCACGCGCGATCACAGCGGCAAAGTGGCCGGAACCCACTTCCAGGCGACGCAGCTTTCCCACGACGAGGTGATCGGTGGCGATTTTACGCAGAAAGTGCAGGGTAATCTGACACTTGCCTCTGGCTCCAGCATCAAACTCGTTACCGGACAATCAGCCCTGATACTGGGTGCCAACGGCACGGTCACACTGCAGTGCAATGATTTTAAAATCGATGCGCTGGGCAGTGGGCAGATTAATACCAAAGGATTGCTGGATTTGAACTTATCAACACCGCAAAAACATGACGATGTTGCCCCCACCATCGACCAAATCCAGGCCGCGGTTACAAAAGCATTTGATCAAGGGAAGGATAAATAATGGCGACCGCACAGTTTGTTGTTTCGGAAGGCATCCTCAACCTGCCGGAAGCATGCCAGGATCGCAGCATTAACGTGCTGCGCTTTAATGAGAGCAACGCGACGCTGGTGATCACCCGTGCGTGGGACATCAAGGCAGGCGAGGAAGAGGCGTTTATCAGCCAGCAACTGGCGAAAGTGAAGCGCAGCATGAAGAAGGTAGTAATGGGCGAAGTGGGAGATAGCCAGGTGGCGAACCAGCCTGCCCGTGAAGTTTCGCTGCGCTTTGAAAACCAGGGCGTGTTGGTGCATGAGAAACTGGCCATCACCCGCGTGGAGGATCATCTTCTGGTGCTGACATTCAGCCGCACCGCGCCGTTTGACGCACCGGCTGATGCATTCTGGGCATCGATCAAATCGGGCTTACAGTTAGGGGCGTAAGGATGACGGATTACATCGCGGCCCGTATTGATGACCCACTGATTCACAGCTCGGCGCTGGCAGATTTTGTTGGCGCTGTCGTGGAAGGGGCGATTATCGCCGGGATCATTTTTTCCGGTGTCGGTGCAATAGTGGGCGGTGTGGTGATTGCCGCACTGGTCCTGAGCGGCGATCTGGAAAAAATCGGCGATGCCGCCGGGAAGCTGGTCGACAGCCTGATAGACCCCGGGCCCCCCGACGCGCATATCGTCACCGGCTCTGAAAACGTGCATATCAAGGGCAAAAAAGCCGCGCGTGCCGCCGGAAGCGTGGATCGCGATTATCTGCTCGCGCCTCCTGCTCCTGAAGAGAGCATCGACTGGGCGGCTGTTGGCGTGCTGGCGCTGGCCACTGCGGCTGAAGCGGCAAAGCTCATCGTGACGCCCGGCGGCATGACGATAGCGCTTGCCGAACGCGCCAAAAATCTCACCCTCGATGATATGAAAAAGTGGGGCTCAAACCTGTGGGAATCCCTTTCGCAACCGCTGGTTGAGAGCGCCGATCCCCATGCGACCCCGATGCCACTCGATACCGTTGACTGCAAAAAAGGCCATGCGGTCACCAGCAGTAACTTTATCGCGCAGGGTTCCAAAAGCGTCCTAATCAATAATCAGCCCGCGGCGCGCAATGGTGAGAAAAGCACCTGCGAAGCGGAAATCAAAGTCAGTGAAAATCCCCGGGTTCGCATCGGTGGCGACACGATCACCGTTCGTGATATTCGCAGCGGCAAGAACCAGCTGGCCTATATGCTGGGCGCGATTGTCGGCTCGCTGGGGGTTGGCGAGCTGGCGAATCTGGCAAGAATGCTCTGCCGACGCATGCTAACCCGCAGCGTGCTGAAAAATATCGTCTGCGCTTTTGGCAGCGCGGTGGTTTCAGATACGATTTCCTCCGTTCTTGTCTCCGCGGCGAGCACCGCTTTCCCGGTCAATATTGCCAGCGGCGCAAAGATCCTCGCCAAAGAGGAGGATCTCGACTTTGTGATGCCGGATCGTATGCCGCTCTACTGGCAGCGTATCTACAACAGCCGCAACCGCGCCTCCGGCATGTTTGGCCCCGGCTGGATGATGCCGTTTGAGACGCGTCTTTACCGTCTGGCGGATAATCAGCTGATTTTCAAAGATATGAGCGGGCGCGAGCTGGGGCTTGGTGAAGTGCTCAGCGGCGACATGATCTCCTATCCGGACGAGGGGCTCAGGCTCTTCTCCAGCCCGAACGGCGCGATCGCGATCCAGACCGGCGAAGGCGATCATCAGGTCTATGAGCCGGATCCCACCCGCCCCGGCGAGTGGCGCATGCACCGCATCTACGACCGCCATGAAAACGCCCACTACTTCAGCTGGAACGACCAGGGCCAGCTGGCGCGTATCTCCAGTGACAACGAAGCGCTGGATGTCGAACTTGAGTACGACGCCCATAGCGGGCGGTTACGCGCGGTTTATCAGATCGTTGATGGCGGACGCCAGCTGCTGGTGAGCTATCGCTACAACGACCAGGCGCAGCTGATTGCGGTCATCGATGCCGATGATGTGGTAACCCGCCAGTTTGGCTGGGATCGCGCCAGCGATATGCTGGCCTGGCACAGCTTCTCGACCGGTCTGAAAGTGCATTACCAGTGGCAGCCGAGCGCAGACGCTGAACATTGGCGCGTGAAGGCGTACCAGGTTCACGACGAGCAGGGCACGGTGCTGGAAAACTGGCGTATCGACGCCGATGAGAGCAAACGCTACGCCCGCGTCAGCAACGATGAAGGCGTGGTCAGCGAACACTACTGGGATGAGATCTACCGCATCACCGCGTACACCGATGTGCACGGCGGTAAGTGGCAGTTCAACTGGGCAGGTCAGTCCGAACAGTTGCTCTCAGCCGTACAGCCGGACGGCGGACGCTGGGAGTATGCCTGGGACGATCGCGGCAATATGACGCTGGAGCGCGACCCGCTCGAACGCGCAACGCTGAAAACCTGGCATCCGCTGTATGACTTCCCGTTAAAAGAGGTGCTGCCGGACGGCGGCGTCTGGCAGTACGAATACAGCCTGGCGGGCGATGTGGTGGCGCTGACCGATCCGGAAGGCGGCGTGACGCGCTTTGAGTGGAACGATCAGGGCGACTTAATCCGCCGCATTGATGCGCTGGAGAACAGCCACCGCTTCTGGTGGGATGCGCTGGGCCAGCTGATCCGCGAAGAGGACTGCTCCGGTAACCAGAGCCAGAATCAGTATGATGGTGCCGGGCACCTTATCCGCAGCACCGACCCGCTCGGCAATACGGACCGCTACGTCTGGAGCCCCGCCGGCCGCCTGCAGACCTATATTCGTGCCGACGGGCGCGAGACGCAGTTCAGCTACACCCAATCCGGCCTGCTCTGCGGCCAGAGCGTCGATGGCGTCAGCACGCGCAGGGTAAAACTCAACGCGCGCGGCCAGGTGACGGAAGCCACCGATCCGGCGGGGCATGTGACCCGTTTCCGCTTCAACCGGGCGGGCCGTCTGGTGACGCTCACCAACGCCAACAACCAGGAGTGGCGTTTCGACTACACCCCGACCGGGCTGCTGACCTGTCAGCAGGATTACGCCGGGCGGCAGACGGAGTATCACTACAACGCCGCGCAGCAAGTGGCTTCTCTGGTGCGCCACCCGGAGCGCGGCAGCGACCTGCCAGCGCAGGTGCTGAATTACGAATATGATGCCCTCGGGCGCATGACGGCGCGCGAAACCCCAGAGCACCGCACCGAGTACCGCTACAGCGCGCTGGCTACCGAAATCCGCCGTTATGCCTACACCGAGTGGCGTCAGGCCGCGGTGGAGATGCGCGAGCCCGCGCACAGCGAAGCCATCATCCTCGCGCGCAACAAGCTTGGCGACCTGGTCCGCGAGGAGAACCACTCCGGCGTTTATCAGCATGAATATGATGCCTTAAGCAACCTCAGCGCCACCACCTTCCCGGACGGGCGGGAACTGAAGTTCCTGCGCTACGGCACCGGGCACCTGCTGGAGATGCAGCTCTCCCTGAGCGGCAAAACGCTGCCGGTCACCGGCTACCAGCGTGACCGCCTGCACCGGGAGACGCACCGCACGATGGGCGCGCTGGAGCTCGAGACGCACTACGACATGGCCGGGCGTATCACGCACCGGCGCTGCACCGACAACCTGCGCGACCGTCTGGTCTCGGAGCGCCGCTACCAGTGGGACCGCGCGGACCAGATAATCCGCCGCATGTACACCGACGGCGCACCCTCCACCCCGGCGGAGAAGTACCGCCAGTCCCTGTGGGGCTACGACGCGGCCGGGCGCATGACGCAGAGCCTGCAGCCGGAAGGGGAAGAGCGTTTCTGGTATGACGCCGCGGACAACCGCACCACGCCGGCGCTGCAGCCGGTATGGAACAACCTGCTGAAACGCCTGGACGGCGTCAGCCGGGAGTATGACGGTTTCGGGCGTATGACCGTGCGCCACGACACGCACCGGAGAGTGACGCAGCGCTTCAGCTACGACGACGAGCACCGCATCAGCCGGGTGGAAATCGACGGCGACGCGGAGTTCACAAAAGCAGAATACCGCTACGACGCGCTGGGCCGCCGCACGGAGAAACAGGTGTGGCGACGCCATGCCCGTAAACCGGAACGCACGCAGTACGCCTGGTCCGGCCTGCAGATGGTGGGTGAAACCAGCGACAGTCACCCGGACGCAGCGGTGCAGTATATCTACACCGAAAACAGCTATGAACCGCTGGCACGCGTCGACAGCCACGGTGAGCACGCGGATATCTTCTGGTATCACACGGAACTGAACGGCCTGCCGGACAGCGTGACCGACAGCAACGGCGACACCGTCTGGCGCGGAGCTTCCACTGCCTGGGGCCGCAGCCTGCGCGAGAGCACACCGGTAACCTGGGACACCCCACAGAACCTGCGCTTTCAGGGCCAGTACCTGGACCGTGAAACGGGCCTGCACTACAACACCTTCCGCTACTACGACCCCGCGGGCGGGTGTTACACGCAGATGGACCCGATAGGGCTGCTGGGCGGGCTTAACACCTATACCTATGTGGTTGATCCGCTGGGGTGGGTGGATCCGCTGGGATTGGCGGGATGTGGTCCAGGGAAGGTTACTGGTGATTTTAAAACTATTCGCGAGAAATTTAGACTTGCCAGAAATGGTGACGTCTCAGCACAAGCAGAGATAGCATATGCTAAATATATGCGCAGTCAGGGTAATCATGTGCATTTTAACACACCGCCGAACCGTTCTATTTCGATGGCTGATTTTACGGTTAACGGTACGCAGGTCGATACGAAGCTCTTGAGCGGTATAGGTGGAAATGCTGCAAAGAATGCCAATAAAGGCGTACGTCAGGTCGGCGACAATGGTATTGTTCAAGTAATAAGGAGTTCTAATTCTAAAAATACACTCGAACAATTTGATGAGTTCTTTGGCGGCTTTAAACCCAATAACCCTAGCGTCCGTGTAGATTTAATAGATCAATCAGTATTGGATCCTTTTTGGAGATTTTAAACATGATTACTAAAGCAAGCATTCTTATTAGTTATGAAAATAAAGAGATATTGACAGAAAAAATATCTAATTTATTAGGGGCGGCTGATATTGACTTCACTATTATGGAATATGATTATTTTGATGCTAATGAATATAAGGAATATGTTGAAGGGAGAGGCATAATCCCTGATGACGATTCAAAATATATTGAAATATTAAGTAAGGTGGATTTTATATATGAGGTTGACTTTGGTACATCGGTAGCTTCTATTGAAAGTAATTATTTACCTGCATATATTGATTTTATTTCTCAAGTGCTTTCTCTACAGTTAAGGTGTGATGTTCTAACTAGTTTTAAGCCGCTGAGTGGCGACGAGTATTGTCCTGTAAGTTATTTTTTAGATGGCAAAGAGATTGTCAGCTTTATATCTAATTCATCTAATTGCTGGGATGGGGTTTTATGGATAAAAAAGTCAACTGCCTAATTATTAAGTCATTCTAAGTTGTGATTTTCTCTATTCTATTCTGTACCATGGTTTCGAAAATGAGGATTAATTTATTTCCATATGTGGGTTGATTCACTAGGACAAAGAACTATGAAAAGTGCTTGAGATTGGAATATGAATAGAGAACTAACGTTGTAATTTTTATCAGATGATCAACCGATGCCGCCTGATCAGCTTTTGACAGAGGATCTTATTAATAAATATGATGATGTTAGACGATTTTTCATTAATCACTCCGGTAAAGAGGCCATATCTCTATTTATTAAATCTTATGGATGTGGGGATGGTTGGGGAGTATATCACTTATTTGAAAATATTTTTATAAGTATGATAGTGACGATGTCATAATGTCTATTTCAAATATTATTGAAAATCCTCTTATAACGAAAGGTGTCAGATATTAAGTAACTCAGTTTGCAGTTTCATTTCCTGACAAAAGACTAATTGATGGCTTAATATATCATTGTCATCAAATGATGGTGATAATTATGAGGTGGCAATAATTGCTCTTGATTTAATTAAATAAATAAAACCCAGGAAACAATTTAGCATTGCGGTTAGTGTGGGAGGTGCCGACAAGACGGCGTGTGTTTTGGAAATGGTGACTTATGGCGTAATACTTTTTCAGCCATTAATCACCTCTGAAAGTGGGTTGTGCCATGCAGTAAGCGGATATATTGACGGAAACCAGCGAAAATCATCCGACGCCGCGGTGCAGTATATCTACACCGAAAACAGCTATGAACCGCTGGCGCGCGTCGACAGCCACGGTAAGCATACGGAAACTTTCTGGTATCACACGGCCAGGAATCGCGGAATAAATATGAAAAAAATCAACAATAGCTATATTTCGATGCTTTGGCAGGTACTTTCTGAAGATCCAAATATGGATGCTTCCCTTGTTGGTTTAAGCTTATCGAATGAAAAAAGCTTATCATTAGCCTTCCGGGAGTTAATAAAGCCGTCTTATGATAACTTCCCTAATTTTATAAAAGACAGATGCAAAAATAGTCTTGCATATGCGATTAATTTCTATGATGAAAAACCACTTTCACGTCTTTATGAGTCTGCCATTCCGCTTTTTGATCCGCCTAACAATATGAGTATGAAACAGTTTTATGTGGCCGCTTGGGAATGTCTCTTTCCAGGAGAAAGTTGTTTGATAAATAATCCAGAGGAATACGTAGAAATTTCTTTTAATGATTTATATACGAAATAGCATAATTTAGGTGTGGTTTAAGCATAGCTCTGTCTTTCTTATCTCCCCAGTTATGGCCTGAAATCATCAAGCGTATTGCTCTTGATGGTTATTTGGTCTGGATTTATCAATAACATCCAGGAGGCAGTAAAATGAAATTATTAAAAGAAAATGAAGAGATCTCTTTATCAGGAGATGAGGCCATTAAAATATTAACAGATGTTGAATATGTTCTTATTTCATTGCGAGATATTGCCAGGCATTACTACGATAACGTCGACGGTGAGATTACATCTGAGAATAGATCTGCATATTGTGAAGAAACCGCAAGATTTATAGATGAAAATGAGATTACTAAAAAAATAGCAAATATAAGAAGAGTAATTAGCGAGAAATTTAACCTTGAGCCAGGTGATGATGAGATGGATGATATTGAAAGAGAATTAGAAAATATTCGTTATTGGAGGCCACGTTCGTAGTAGGGTACTGATAAATCGGAATTTTGTAGGGGTTTTTATCGGCGCTGCTTTTTATCAATAGTAATACTATGTTGGATTTTTATCGTGGCAATTAAAAAGAGCACTCTTAAAGATGGTTTGGTTTTTATAAATGACGATAACCCAGGCGAGTCCGTTATAGTTAATTTCTACACTTTTGTTAGCCTTGTCAAAGGCATAATGGTCGCTTATGGTAAAAAATCAGAAGGCGAGGCAGAGTCTATAATTAATAACTCACCTATGCTAAATGTGCCACCCCAAAATTATCTGGAAGCTTGCTTGCTGGGGCACGAGGAGGAGTATTATTGGGCTATGGTTATTTCACATGGTGATCGGTATTTTGAAAAGGGATTTAGTTATGCTGCGCCTGGTAGCTACGATGAGTGGGAAAGCAAATATATAAAAGATAACAATCTCAAAACTAATGCGCTGATATTTAAAGATGAGGAGTGATGGAATTGCTGGGAAATAAAAAAGCGCTGATTCTAAAGTTAATGATGAAGCAAATTAATCTCTCTGAATTTCTATGCCAGTTTGGTGATGGTTCCGGAGTGTTAGATCTCTGTAAGGAGTTAACCATTGCGCGAGAAGCCAAAGACGCTGAGCTTGTTGACCTTCTTCTTTATCTCAGTGCGGTAGTAAAATTTGATTACTACGATGTCGACATATTAAACCAGCTTGTGACAGATCCCTGGCATCAGAAACATGAAGAGATCGTAAGATTGTTAGATCATTATCGGCAGCCTTCCAGCGTTAATCCTCTTTATGAAGCCGCGCTGCTCAATCTTGATTACAGGGATTACGATGATGATTTCATACTGGCAAATAAATGCATACGGACGCTGGAGAGAATACAGGACCAAAATGCTATTGAGAAAATGAAATTATTAGCCAGCGCTGATAATGAATTAATCCGTCAATATGCACAAAAATACTTAAATAGAGTCCGGCGCTAAAGCAGAACAAGCTTATTGGATTGGCTGATCTTTAAGGCGTGAAGGCGCGTTATCCGCAACACGTCGCGCTTCTTAAGACCTTACTTATCTCTTCTGGCAGGCCAAATTGACAACCACACCTCGCCACGCTAGTTTTCCCGAAAGCCCTCGACCTATTAAACCATGATTGATTTTAACGCCGATATTATTAGCTTCACCTCACTTGCCAATATCCGTCTCGGGCATTCTGTGGATATGTACCTTGAGGAGATGCTTACCCGCTTTACTGTCGAGACGAAAGAGTACCCCTCTTCACCGCCGTTGGGCGGCGATATGCACGGCTATTTTCTTGATGACAACACGGTATCGATCTTTACCGATGCGAACGACATCATCGTCTCCGTCATCGGTAACCAGAATTATCACGGGAGATACCAGAATAAGCTCTGTGCCGGTATCACCATGGAGCGGCTAACGCTTCTCAGCAAAAGCGTCCTGCTGATTAACGGCGCTCTGATTGTTGATAATGACTACGGGCTCGCTTTTTCTCTCCCTTCGCCCTATGACGAAATTGCCGATCATTTGCAGCACATACCCGGCGATCTGCAACTTTTTGAGATTGTCGTCAGCGACTACTCTTCCTGGGCACCGCCAGCTTCACGCAGAGGACGTAAAAAAAGATGAATACCAGCCTGCTGCAAACCACCCTGGACGCGTTCAAAACCACTCACCATTTAACTTTCCCCGAACGTTACACGCGATTTCTCGCCGCGCAGCGCGACGCTACTGAAATCACCACGCCCGAAGGTGATGCTATCTATTTATACGCCCACGGCGATCTGCTGGAGCGAAACGACACCTACGCCATCCAGCAGGTGGAGCCTGAGTATCTGCTGATTGGTCAGGATGGCGACGTTGGCTACTTTATTCACGGCAAATCGGGCAACGAGACGATCTACAGGCAGGATCTCGGTGCGCTTGGCGCGCTGCCGATGGAGCCTGCCGCTGAGAGTATCGACCAGCTGCTCGCCTGAGCATTTTGCCTTTGATTTTCCTCACAAAGCCCTTTCCAGCGCTGCCCGTTCGCTTGCCAGACAAAAATTTAATTTAAAGCTGGTATAACTTTTGCGCACATTCTTCCGATATATCCGTCATGCGCCCCGCGCCACGCCATATCGGAGAAGTTATGTCAGTCAAAAGAAATACCGGGAAAAAGCTCAAAGCCAGGACGCTGATGTTGATATCCATCTTTGTCACGATAACCGCCGGTTTTCTTGTGACCATTGGCTTGCTGATATGGCAAGCGATGGCGCAGCAGGAGACGGTGGCAAAGAAACATCTGCAACAGATTGCCCAGACCGAAACCCTGCAGGTCAGCCAGCAGCTTGATTCCGCGCTGGTTGCGGCGCGCGATGTCGGCAACAGCGCCTGGTCACTGCGTGAAGCAGGCCTTGCGGATCGCAAAGGGCTGGATCAGCTCCTGCGCGACTACCTGCATGCGCACAGCGATTTCCTCTCGATGTCGCTGGCCTTTGAATCGAACGCTTTCGACGGCAAAGATGCCGAATTTGCCGGCAAACCGGAGCAGGATCCTGCTGGTCGCTACGCCCGTTATGTCGATCGTGACTCGGCAGGCAACCCGTCTCTGCACAACCTGCTCGATTACGAAACGCCGGGCAGCGGCAACTACTATGTGCTGCCGCGCCAGCGCCAAAAAGAGGTGATTATCGAGCCCTATATCTACCCCTACAACGGGGTCGATGTGATGCTTACCTCCATCGCCGCGCCGATTATGCGCAACGGTAAATTCCAGGGGTCGGTCACGTCGGACTTCTCACTGGCGACGCTGCAAAAACGGATTGGTGCCATCAAACCATGGGACGGCGTCGGCTATGCCGTGCTGCTGTCGGCGGAGAATAACGTCGTCTCCAGCCCGGACAAAGCGGCCATCGGCAAGCCCTACAAGGGCACCATTACGGGCAGCGAGGTGGTGCGTTTTGACGATCCGCAGCTCGGCGAACCGGCATTTATTACCTGGCGCACCATTGCGGTCGGCAACAGCGGCACGCCGTGGAAACTGGCGATTATCACCCCGGTCAGCGTGGTGATGGCGGAAGCCTGGCACTTCCTGATGAACGCAATTGTGATGATGGTGCTGAGTATTATTATCGTCAGCCTGGTGGTGGCGCTGGTCTTTACCCGCAAAGTCGCGCGCCCGGTGGGCGGTGAGCCATCCGAAGCGGCGGAGATCGCGCTCTCGGTTGCGCAGGGCGATCTCAGCAGCACCATCCCCGTGCAGAGGGGTGACAGCAGCAGCATCTTCTACGCGCTGCACGCCATGCAGGGGCAGTTGCACCGCATTGTCAGCACCATCACCGATGCCAGCAACTCGGTGCGTGCGGGCAGTAGCGAAATTGCCGCCGGAAACCTCGATCTCGCTTCACGCACCGAAGAGCAGGCGGCGGCGATTGTGCAAACCGCGGCGAGCATGGAGCAGATTGCCGTCACGGTGAAAAATAACGCCGATAACGCTCACAAAGCGACGCGTCTTACCGAGCAGGCGACGGAGATTGCCGGGCAGGGCGAAGCGCTGGTCGACGAAGTGGTCGATGTCATCAATAAAATCGACGAAAGCGCGCAGAAGATCGGCGATATCAACAGCATCATCGACGGCATCGCTTTCCAGACCAATATCCTTGCGCTGAATGCCGCCGTGGAAGCGGCGCGCGCCGGGGAGCAGGGGCGTGGTTTTGCGGTGGTTGCGGGTGAAGTGCGCAGCCTGGCGCAGCGCAGCGCCAATGCGGCGAAAGAGATCTCAACGCTGATTGATGAGTCGACCGGCCGCGTCAGCAAAGGCGTGGCGCTGGTGAATGAAACTGGCGCGATGATGAAGCAGATCATCGAGGCGGTCACCAATGTCCACCTGGTGATCAACGAAATCGTACAGGCGCTGGATGAGCAGACCAAGGGCATCAACCAGGTCAGCGTGGCGGTAAATCAGATGGATAGCGCCACCCAGCAGAACGCCTCGCTGGTGCAGCAGATCTCCGCGGCCGCCATGTCGCTGGAGGAGCAAGCGAAATCACTGGAAGAGACGCTGGCCTTCTTCGCCGCGCGTCAGGTGTAATGCAAAGGCCCGCAATGAGCGGGCCTTTCTCTTTAATGCGTCATTTTGCCAGATCGTCGAGCAGCGCCCGGTGAAACGTCGCCGGGTCCTGCATCTGCGGCGCGTGGCCTAAACCATCAAACTCCACCAGCCGGGCATTGGGGATCAGCTCCGCCGCCTCTTTGCCCAATACCTTGTAGTTGCCGACCGCCTTTTTCACCTCCGGCGGCGCATCATCGCTACCGGGCGCAGTTGTATCGCCGGTGCCGATAAACAGCGTAGTGGGCACGCGTAAATCCTTAAACTCATAGAACACCGGCTGGGTGTAGATCATGTCGTAGATCAGCGCCGAGTTCCACGCCACCCGCGTCTTGCCCGGCCCGTTATTTAACCCCGCCAGCATCTCAACCCATTTATTGTATTCCGGCTTCCATTCACCCATGTAATAGGTCTTCTGCTCGTAGGCTTTAATGCTCTGCGCGGTGCTTTTCAGCTCGCGCTGATACCACGCGTCCACGCTGCGATAGGGCACGCCCTTCGCCTTCCAGTCCTCAAGCCCAATCGGGTTAACCATCACCAGCTTCTGCGTCTCTTGCGGGTACATCAGCGCATAGCGCGTCGCCAGCATGCCGCCAGTGGAGTGGCCGATAATCACCGCTTTTTTTACCCCCAGCTTCGCCAGCAGTTGATGGGTATTCTCCGCCAGTTGCTGAAAGCTGTACTGGTAATTGGCCGGTTTAGTGGAGGTGCAGAAGCCAATCTGATCGGGGGCAATCACCCGGTAACCGGCCTCATGCAGCGCGGTAATGGTGCTCTCCCAGGTGGCGGCGCAAAAGTTTTTGCCGTGCAGCAATACCACGGTTTCGCCGTTCGGTTTATCGGCGGAGATATCCATATACCCCATGCTTAAGGGCTGGCGCTGGGACTGAAACTCAAAGTGCATCAGCGGCCACGGGTAGGTGAACCCTTCAAGCTGGCCACCATACTCCGCGGACTGCGCCGCACCGGTGAAGAGCAACGCGAGCAGTAGCGCGCGGCGGGGAAAACGTCGCATACAACCTCCTGGCTCGTTTAAACGATATCGTCCACCACGCCGCCATCGACGCGCAGCGCTGCGCCAGAGGTCGCCGACGCCTGCGTTGAGCAGACATAGACCACCATATTCGCCACCTCTTCAACGGTGGCGGCGCGCTGGATAACCGATGAAGGGCGATTCGCCATCACAAACTCTTTCGCCAGCGTCTCCAGCGATTTACCGGTTCTCTCCATCTCTTCCTGCATCATGCCGGCGAAACCGTCGGACATCGTCGGCCCCGGTAATACGCTGTTGACCGTGACGCCGCTGCCGGCAACAAACTTCGCCAGCCCGCGCGCCAGCGAGAGCTGCGCCGTTTTGGTCACGCCGTAGTGGATCATATCTGCCGGAATATTCAGGGCGGACTCGGAGGAGATAAACACCACGCGGCCCCAGCCCTTATCAACCATCTCGGGCAGCAGCGTGCGTGCCAGCCGCACGCCGGACATGACGTTGGTCTGCCAGTAATTCTCCCAGGTCTCGTCATCGGTGGCGTAGAAATCCTGCGGGCCATAAATACCGGCATTATTGACCAGGATATCAACCCCGGAGGCCGCCTCAAGCAGCGAAGAGACGCCCGCAGACGAGCCAAGATCGGCAACAGCGGTACGCACACGAGCGCCGCTCACGTGCTGGGTTAACGCCGCTTTGGCCTTGTTGACCGACTCGTCGCTGCGCCCGTTGAGGATCACCTCTGCACCGCTCTGCGCCAGCCCGGTCGCAATTGCGAAACCAATCCCGCCCGTCGAGGCGGTAACCAGCGCCACTTTTCCGCTCAGATCAATCTTCATCATTCGCTCCTTATCACGTGGATTTGGCAAATAAATAAGCCTGGCACATGTGGCGCCGTGCGGGCGAAAAAGCATCAGCTGTGGCTATGGGGGTCCTGCGCCAGACACTGTAAATGGCCGTGGCGCACGCCGCGCTGGGCGATCACCTCATCGGCGAAATGCTCAATCTCGCCGCGTTTGCCTTTTAGTACGGCAATCTCAAGGCAGTCGTCATGGCTGATGTGCACGTGCAGGGTGGCCACTGAGAGATCGTGATGGTGGTGCTGAGTGGCGACAAGGCGGCTTGCCAGCTCGCGCTTCTCATGTTCATACACGTAGGTCAGCACAGCAAAGCCCTGCTTCTCCGGATCCGCCGGAGCCTCCTGCGCCAGTGCGCCGCGCAGCAGATCCCGCGCGGCTTCTGAGCGGTTGTGGTAGCCGCGCCGCTGGCTTAGCGCGTCCAGGGCAGCGAGCAGATCGTCGTCAAGCGTTAGGGTAACGCGTTGCATAGCGGGTTCCTCGGGCGAAGTGAAGGGAGGGCGGGTAACACCGCCTGTTGTAGCGCCTGGCCCGCAGCGGAGCTAAAGCGCAGCGGCGCACTGACGGTGACGTTTTCGACTATCTGCCCGGCGTCCATCACCAGCACCCGCTGGCAGAAGCGCTCAACCAGGCGCAGATCGTGGGTGATAAACAGGCACGCCGCGCCGGAGCGCTGTTGCAGGCGTTGCAGCAGGGCGATGATGCCGCTTTGCACCACGCGATCGAGGCTGGAGACCGCTTCATCCAGGATCAGCAACCCCGGCGCGACCGCCAGCGCCCGGGCGAGGCAGACACGTTGCAACTGACCGCCGCTCAGCTGCATAGGGCGTTTCTCCAATAAATCAGGCTCCAGCTCGACATCTGCGAGCAATTGCATGATGCGCTGGAGCTGCTGCGCTTTGCTGAGCTTTGCCAGGTGGCGCAGCGGTTCACGCACGATGTCGCGCACCGTCATGCGCGGGTTGACCGCGCTAATCGGATCCTGAAACACCATCTGTACATCGCGGCGAAAATTGCGGCGCGCGGCACGATCAAGCGCCGAAAGTGGCGTTCCACGCCAGCAGACGTGGCCTTGCTCAGGTGCTTCCAGCCCGACCAGCAGGCGCGCCAGCGTGCTCTTGCCGCAGCCGCTGCGCCCGAGCAGGGCGACGGTTTCACCCTGCTTTAGCGTCAGGGAGATATCGCTCAGCACCTGTTGGTGGCGGTAAGCGTGGGAGAGTTGGTTAACGGTGAGGAGGGTCATTACGCAAGCTCCATGCCGTAGAGCGCCAGGTGCGCGCTCACTAACTGGCGAGTGAGCGGATGCTGCGGCGCGTGAAAAATAGCCCCGACCGCGCCGCGCTCGATGATGCGCCCGTTATCCATCACCGCCACCTCATCGGCGAGACGCGCCACCACGCCCATATCGTGCGTTACCAGCAGCATTCCCGGCTGGCGTTGCTGCATCAGGGAGTCGAGCAGGTCAAGGATACTGGCCTGGGCGATGGCGTCGAGATCGGTGGTCGGCTCATCGGCGATAAGAAAGGGCGCCTCGGCCAGCAGCGCCAGCGCAATCATCACCCGTTGCAGCATGCCGCCGCTCATCTCAAAAGCGTGAAGGGCGAGAACGCGGCGCGCATCGCGCAGGCCCACCCGCTCCAGCGCAGCGATAGCGTGCGCTTCACTGAACGGTTTGCCCAGCGCCAGGCTGCTCTCCCGCGCGTGGTCGGCCATGGTTCGCAGCGGGTTGAACGCGCTGCGTGGGTTTTGCATCACCGTTGCCACCGTCACGCCGCGCAGCGCCTGGGGAGAAACCGGCTGGCCGTCGATCAGCACCGCGCCCGCCGTTTGTCGAACGCCTGCGGGCAATACGCCAAGCGCTGCCGCGCAGGTGAGGGATTTGCCGCTGCCGCTGGCACCGACCAGCGCCAGCACCTGGCCGCGGCGTAGGGTAAGAGAGAGATCGGCAACTAGCGGTCGCGCTGCGGAAAGCGTGAGATGTTGCAGGCTCAATTGCGTAGCCATCAGTGGGCGTGCTCCGTAACCAGATGTGGGTCGAGATGGTCGCGCAGCGCGTCGCCCACCAGGTTGAAGGCCATGACGCTGAGAAACAGCGCCAGCCCCGGCCACAGCATTTGCAGCGGCTGCGTCCAGATAAACTGCCGCGCGTCATTGATCATCACCCCCCACTCCGGCGTCGGCGCGCTGACCCCGAGGCCGAGAAAGGACATCCCGGCGACATGCAGCATCATATGGCCGATATCCAGCGTCGCCAGCACCAACAGCGACGGCACTATTGCGCCCGCCAGGTGATCGCGAAAAAGATGCAAATAACCCGCTCCGCTCAGCCGTGCGGCCAGCACATATTCGCGGCTGCGCAGCGACAGCACCAGGCTGCGCACCATCCGCGCATACCAGGCCCAGTGAGAGAGCGCGATGGCGATAATCACATTGGTCAGGCCGGTGCCAAGCACACCCACCATAAAAAACGACAGGATCGAGGTGGGGAAGGTCATAAAGAGATCGGCAACACGCATAATCAGCTGATCCACGCGTCCGCCAAGCAGCCCGGCGCAGCCACCGGCGCCAAGCCCGAGGATCAACACCAGCATCAGGCAGCAGAGCACCGATCCGAGCGACACGCGGGTGGCGGCCAGCAGCCGGGAGAAGATATCGCGCCCGAGATGATCCGTGCCGAGCCAGTGCTGGCTATCGGGCGGCAGCAGCCGCGCAGGCAGGTCGATAGCCTGCGGATCGAAGGGCAGCCACCACTGGCAACTCAGAGCGATGATAAACAGCAACGCCAGCATCAGCAGGGCGAGGCGCACCGGCCAGCGCGCGGTGTGGAGAAAGTGCATCAGTGCGCTCCTTCATGATGACGGACGCGCGGATCGAGCGCGGCGCTCAGCAGATCCACTGCCAGGTTGCAGAGGGCAAAAACCATCACCATCACCAGCGTAAAGCACTGGATCACCGGGTAGTCGCGGTTGAAGATCGCCGAGACGGCGTAGCGGCCAATGCCGGGCCAGGCGAAGATGCTCTCAATAATCATCGTGCCGCCAATCAACTCGCCAATATGCATCCCCAGCGCAGTGATCACCGGCAGCGACGCGTTGCGCAAAATATGGCGCCGCTCGGTCTGTTTCTCGCTCAACCCGCGCAGCCGCGCCCAGGTGACGTGGCGCTGCCCGGCGGCCTCCAGCAGGCTGGCGCGCAGCAGACGCGCATTGATGGCCAGCGACATCAGCGCGATGGAGACGGCGGGCAGAATCAGGTGCTGCCAGCCGCCGTAACCGAGCGCAGGCAACCAGTGCAGATGCACGGAAAAGAGCATCACCAGCAGAAAGGCGAGCCAGAAGTTGGGCATTGAGACACCAAGAAACGCCACCGCGCGGACAACAAAATCGGGCCACTTATCGCGGTGTCGCGCTGCCCAGATGCCGAGCGGCAGCGAGGTCAGCAGGATCAGCACCAGCGCCGCGCCCGCCAGCTGCAAGGTGGCGGGCAGAAAGCGCAGCACATCCTCCAGCACCGGGCGCTGGGTGGCATAGGAGAGGCCAAAATCGAGATGCAGCGCGCGCCATAACCAGTGGGCGTACTGATCGACTAACGGCTGATCCAGGCCGAGCGCCACGCGCGTGGCGGCAATCATCTCCGGCGTCGGCGGCAGGTTCGACAAGCGTAGGTAATCGAGCGCCGGGTCGCCCGTGCCGAGGCGCAGCAGCAGGAAAATCACCACAGAGGCGGCAAGGATCATCGGGATCAGTAGCAGCAAACGCTTTATCACGTAGCGGCTCATTGCGCGCTGCCCGGTTTGATCTGATCAAACGGGATCTCGGCGGCAACGGGCGCAAACGGGATCTCTCCCAGCTCCGGCTTCGCCACCACCATTGTCGACACATAGCTGATCGGCAGATAGACGGCATCGTTATGCAAGCGGGTCAGAATATCGCGATAGAGTGCCTGCCGGGTGGCCTCATCCCGGGCGGTGAGCACTTCGCCAATCTCTTTGTCGATCAGTGGCTTGTCAGGCAAACCCTGCTGCGCCTGGTAATCGGCGTGCGAGGGCACACGCATCGAACTGACAAACGCGTGGGGATCGTAGGGCGCGCCCCAGCTGCGGTTGAAGATCATGCCGAAACGGCCGTCGCGCTGGCGGGCGTAGATGCTGCTCTCCTCTTCACCGATCAGCGCGATATCCACGCCCACCTGGCGCAGATTGGCCTGAATAATCTCCGCCATCGATTTGCTCAGCGCGTCGGTGCCGGTAAAGGCCAGCTCGATATGCAGCGGCTGGCCCGCTTTTTCGCGAATGGTTTTCCCGGCGGGCAATAACCAGCCCGCGTTTTCCAGCAGCGCATTCGCCCGGGCGGGATCGTACTGACGCGCTTTAAGACCAATATTGGCGTAGGGCACGTCCGGAGCGAAAAGCGTATCGGCGACCTGCTGCGTACCGTACAGCGCGCCGACGATAAGGGTTTTTTTATCCACCGCATAGTTCAGCGCTTCGCGCACCGCCAACTCGTTGGTCGGCGCGCGAGCGGAGTTGAGCGCCAGCATCACCGTTTCCACTGGCGCAGAGAGTTGGGTGCGCCATTGCGGGTTCTGGCGATAGCGGGCGAAGGTATCGAGCGTCAGCAACCCTTCGTTGCCGTAGAGCAGGTCAATCTCGCCGGTTTCAAACGCCACGGCGCGGCTGGTGGCATCGGGGATCACCTTAATCACCACTTTCGCCAGCGCCGGTTTCGCGCCCCAGTAGCGCTCGTTGCGCACCATTACGTCATATTGATTCAGGCGTGATTCCTGCAAAACCCACGGCCCGGTGCCGATGGGGGCGACAATGCCGTTCAGGGTTTCATGGTTTTTAAACTGCGACGGGGCGATAAAGCGAAACGGGCGGGGCAGGGCAAGCTCTTGCAAGAAGGGGTAATAGGCGCTTTTGAGCGTGATTTGTAACTGATTGGGGCTTAACACTTTCACTTCGCTTATCTGGTTCACCAACTCCAGCCAGGCGTGGCGCGAGCGATTATCCAGCACCGCACGGAAGTTCTCCGCTGCCGCTTCGGCGTTAAAGGGCTCGCCGTTGGAGAAGGTCACGCCGTCGCGCAGGGTGAAGACCCAGGTTTTGCCATCCGGCGAATGGCGCCAGCCTGTTGCCAGCCACGGGCGCACCGTGCCGTCGGCCTCATATTTCACCAGTGGTTCATAAATCATGCTTTGCGCGAACATCTGGTTCGGAGTGTAGAGGTGAGGGTTGAGCGGGCCGACATTCACCGGCCAGGCGGTGGTGAGAGTATCCGTTGCCGCAAAAAGGGCAAACGATGCGCAGAGCAGCAGCAGAGCGCCAGCATAACGGTAGAAAAACACGTAAGCGTCCTGACGAAACGTCATTGGCGGGAAAGTATGACGATTTTAATTATTCATCATACGAATGAGATGTTTTAGATCAAACGGCGGGCGGTTGCGCGGGATTAATTCTCGGTGGGCGGATGAGGATTGCCGGATGGATACGCGCGGAATACGTAGGCCCGTTAAGCGCAGCGCCACCGGGCATCTTCCCTTACTGCGCTTTAAACAGCTGCAACAACATCTCTACCTGCTCATCGAGCGGGGCGAGATCCTTTTTGACGATCAGATGCAGCGGCGTGGCGCGCCGCGCGCCGTGGTTAAGCGGCAGCGCTTTCAACTGACCGCTCGCCAGCAGCGGCGCAATACGCTCCTGCGGCAGCCAGCCGTAACCGACCTGATACTGCACTGCTTCGATGGCGGCATCAATGGTGGAAAAGGTCCACGCCTCCTGCGCAACAGGCGTCTGGCGGGCGTCGCTTTCGGCGATGCGGATCTGCGGCCAGGCGGCGAGCATCGCTTCGCTCACCTGCTGCGCCGCGCTGAGAGGGTGATCGCGGTGCGCCACGCAGACAAAATCGATATTCATCAGCCACTCGCCGCGCCCGGTCATATCCTGGCGGCGGGTCAGCACCATCACATCCGCCTGCGCGTAGCTCGGCGCATCGTCCGGGGCGGTCTCCAGCACTTCAGTCAGGCGTACCTGGGTTTGCGGGTAACAGTGCTGGAACTGGCGCAGGATGGCGAACAGTCGCGCGCGCGGAAAGATGCTGTCGACCACCAGATCCAGCCGGGTACGCATACCGTTACGCAGCGTAGCGGCGCGGGTCTCCACCCACTCAAACGCTTTCAGCAGCGGCTTCACCTGGCTGAGCAGCAGTTCGCCCGCTGGCGTCAGCACTGCCCGTCGCCCCTCCGGCATCAGCAGCGCAACGCCGAGCCGCTCCTGCAGGAGCGCGAGGTTATAGCTGACCGAAGACTGGCTGCGGTGTGTCTCTTCCGCCGCTTTAGCAAAGCTGCCCAGTTCGACCACTTTTTGCAGCAGCGACCATTGTTCCAGCGTGCTCTTGTGCATGACTCATCTAATTTTTGAATGAATGTGATGCAAATATAGCGTTATTCATTGGTTTTTTGCAGAGGTACGATCTCCTCAACAACAAGAGGAGATGAGATATGAGCAGCTTTGATAAACATGATTTGAGTGGCTTTGTCGGTAAACATCTGGTCTACACCTACGATAATGGCTGGAACTACGAGCTGTATGTAAAAAATGCCAACACCATTGATTACCGCATTCACAGCGGGATTGTGGCCAACCGTTGGGTGAAAGATCAGCGGGTCTATATCGTTCGCGTTGGCGAAAGCATCTATAAAATTTCCTGGACTGAGCCGACCGGCACCGACGTCAGCCTGATTGCCAACCTCGGCGATCGCCTGTTCCACGGCACCATCTTCTTCCCGCGCTGGGTGATCAACAATCCGGAGAAAACCGTCTGCTTCCAGAACGAGCATATTGCGCTGATGGAATCCCTGCGCGAGGCAGGCCCCGCTTACCCGACAGAAGTGATTGATGAGTTTGCCACCATCACCTTTGTGCGCGACTGCGGTGAGAATAATGAGCAGGTCATTGCCTGCCCGGCCAGTGAATTACCGGCTAATTTCCCGCGAAACTTATCAGAATAGTTTCACATTTATGACGCTATTAACGTTGTAGCTGATGAAATAATTGTTTGCAGAAAAATAAGACTATTTTTGCTTTGTTGTCATTCCGTTTAAATAATTAAGATAACGCCCGTTCATTGACTGAATGGGCGTTTTTTATTGCACTTTTTTGACAGGTATCACAGTATAAAAAACTTGCTGTATTATATATCTAGATGTTTTTAAAGGTTTTTATATTTTTATCTGAAGGTTAAATTCTTAATCTTGTCCTAATCTTTTATTGCTACCCTAACCATTATCACCTTTTCGGTAAAAAACACTGAAATCGTAGGTTCATTCTATTTTCATTTAAGTTTTGTGCGCCATTTTATTCCCATTACATGTTTCACTGTGGCAGTTTTTTAATATGCCGTTGATGCCAGGAAAAAATGATGAGTGAATTTTTACCCTTTTCACGCCCATCGATGGGAGAGGATGAACTCGCCGCCATTCAGCAGGTGCTGGCGTCGGGCTGGATCACTACCGGGCCGAAGAATCAGGCACTTGAAGCCGCGTTTTGCACACTGACCGGCAACCAGCACGCCATTGCCGTCAGCTCCGCCACGGCGGGGATGCACGTCACGTTAATGGCGCTGGGTATCGGTGCGGGCGATGAAGTGATTACTCCCTCAATGACCTGGGTCTCCACCCTCAACATGATCGTGCTGCTCGGCGCGACGCCGGTGATGATCGATGTCGATCGCGACACGCTGATGGTGACACCCGAGGCGATCGAAGCGGCAATCACGCCGCGTACCAAAGCAATTGTGCCAGTGCACTACGCCGGCGCACCGGTGGATATCGACGCCATTCACGCCCTCGGTGAGAAGTACGGCATTCCGGTGATTGAAGATGCCGCCCACGCGGCGGGCACGTACTACAAGGGCCACCACGTTGGCGCGCGCGGTTGCGCAATCTTCTCCTTCCACGCCATCAAAAATATGACCTGTGCCGAAGGCGGGCTGGTGGTAACCGATGACGAAGCGCTGGCAAACCGCATTCGCAGCCTGAAGTTTCACGGCCTCGGCGTCGATGCCTATGACCGCCAGACACACGGCCGCGCGCCGCAGGCCGAGGTGATTTCGCCGGGCTTTAAATACAACCTCGCGGATATCAACGCCGCTATTGCGCTGGTGCAGCTCGATAAACTGCCGGCCGCCAACGCCCGCCGTCAGGAAATTGCCCAACGCTATCTGAATGAACTGGCAACGACGCCATTTCAGCCGCTGGCGCTGCCGTCGTGGCCGCATCAGCACGCCTGGCATCTGTTTATTATTCGCGTCGACGAGCAGCGCTGCGGCCTCTCTCGCGACGCATTGATGGAGCGGCTAAAAGCGCAGGGTATCGGCACCGGCCTCCATTTTCGTGCGGCGCATACCCAGAAGTACTACCGCGAAAACTTCCCGACCGAACTTCCCAACACGGAGTGGAACAGCGCGCGTATCTGTTCCCTGCCGCTCTTTCCGGATATGACCCATGACGACACAACCCGCGTCATTGACGCGCTTAAACAGATTGCAGGCTGCTGATATGTTCACCCTCCCGCTTATTGAAAAAGTCTCGGTGGTGATCCCGGTTTATAACGAACAGGAGAGCCTGCCGGAGCTGATCCGCCGCACCACCACCAGCTGCGCGCAAATCGGTATCGATTACGAAATCCTGCTGGTGGATGACGGCAGCAGCGATGACTCCGCACGTATGCTGACCGACGCGGCAGAGCAACCCGACAGCCATATCGTCGCGGTGCTGCTCAACCGCAACTACGGCCAGCACTCGGCGATCATGGCCGGTTTTAGCCATGTCACCGGCGATCTGGTGATTACCCTGGACGCGGATCTGCAAAATCCGCCGGAAGAGATCCCGCGGCTGGTGGCGAAAGCCAACGAAGGGTATGACGTGGTGGGCACCGTGCGGCAAAACCGCCAGGACAGCCTGTTTCGCAAGCTGGCGTCGCGCGGCGTTAACCACTTGATCCAGCGCGCTACCGGGAAAGCGATGGGCGACTACGGCTGCATGCTGCGCGCCTATCGCCGCCATATCGTTGACGCGATGCTGCGCTGCCACGAGCGCAGCACCTTTATCCCGATCCTCGCTAACACCTTTGCCCGCCGGGCGGTTGAGATCCCGGTGCAGCACGCCGAGCGCGAATTTGGCGACTCGAAATACAGTTTTATGCGCCTGATTAACCTGATGTACGACCTGGTGACCTGCCTGACCACCACGCCGCTGCGCCTACTCAGCGTGTTTGGCAGCGTCATCGCGCTGTTTGGCTTCTCGCTGTCGCTGCTGCTGGTGATTCTGCGGCTGGCGTTTGGCGCGCAGTGGGCGGGGGAAGGGGTATTCACGCTCTTCGCCATTCTCTTCACTTTTATCGGCGCACAGTTTATCGGCATGGGCCTGCTTGGGGAGTATATCGGGCGCATCTATAACGATGTGCGCGCCCGTCCCCGCTATTTTATTCAACGCGTTGTCCGCCAGGATCATGACGTTTCGCAAGAGGAAAAGAACCAATGAAAGCCGTTGTTTTTGCTTATCACGATATGGGATGCGTCGGCGTACAGGCCTTACTGGACGCCGGGTTTGATATTGCGGCCATTTTTACCCATGCCGACAACGCACAGGAAAACGCCTTTTTTGGCTCGGTAGCACGCCTTGCCGCCGAGCGCGGTATTCCGGTTTATGCCCCGGATGATGTTAACCATCCGCTGTGGGTTGACCGCATTGCCGAGATGAAGCCGGAGGTTATTTTCTCGTTCTACTACCGTAACCTGCTCGGCGAAGCGATTTTGAATAACGCGCGCATCGGCGCGTTTAACCTGCACGGTTCGCTGCTGCCCGCCTATCGTGGACGCGCGCCGCTGAACTGGGTGCTGGTGAATGGCGAAACGCAAACCGGCGTCACGCTGCACCGGATGATCTCCCGCGCGGATGCCGGAGCGATCATCGCCCAGCAAGCGGTCGAGATTGCCGACGCCGATGACGCGCTGTCGCTGCACCGTAAACTGACCGAGAGCGCCAAACATCTGCTGGAAGGCGCTTTACCGACGCTGAAAAGCGGCACCTTCAGCGAAACCGCACAGGATGAGAGTAAAGCGAGCTATGTTGGCCGCCGCACGCCGGAAGATGGTCGCCTGGAGTGGGAAAAACCGGCACAAACCCTGCACAACCTGGTGCGTGCGGTGAGCGATCCTTGGCCGGGCGCGTTCAGCTTTGTTGGCACGCACAAATTTATCGTCTGGAAATCTCGCGTGCGCAGCGACGTGGCGCCAGCGCGAGCGGGAACCGTTATCTCCGTTGCGCCGCTGATTATCGCCTGCGGCGAGGGCGCGCTGGAGGTGATGACCGGCCAGACTGAGAAAGGCGTTTATATGCAGGGCGCACAGCTGGCGCAGTCGCTGGGGCTGGTGGCCGGGGCGCTGTTGAGCAGCAAACCGGTGGTGGCGGTAAAACGCCGCACTCGCGTGCTGATCCTTGGGGTAAACGGCTTTATCGGCAACCACCTGACCGAGCGCCTGCTGCGCGACGATAACTATGAGATTTACGGCCTCGACATCGGTTCCGACGCCATCGGACGTTTTCTCGACTGCCCGCGTTTCCACTTTGTCGAAGGCGACATCAGCATCCATTCAGAGTGGATCGAGTACCACATTAAAAAATGCGACGTGGTGCTGCCGCTGGTAGCGATCGCCACGCCGATTGAGTACACCCGCAACCCGCTGCGCGTCTTTGAGCTCGATTTTGAAGAGAACCTGAAGATCATCCGCGACTGCGTGAAGTACAACAAACGCATCATCTTCCCGTCGACCTCGGAAGTGTACGGCATGTGCACCGACAAAGTGTTTGATGAGGATAACTCGAACCTGGTGGTCGGGCCGGTAAGCAAACAGCGCTGGATCTACTCGGTGTCGAAACAGCTTCTTGACCGTGTGATTTGGGCATACGGCGAGAAAGAGGGGCTGCGGTTTACGCTCTTCCGTCCGTTTAACTGGATGGGCCCGCGTCTGGATAACCTCAATGCCGCGCGCATCGGCAGCTCTCGCGCCATCACTCAGCTGATCCTCAACCTGGTGGAAGGTTCGCCGATCAAGCTGGTTGAGGGCGGAAAACAGAAGCGCTGCTTTACTGATATCAGTGACGGTATCGAAGCGCTGTTCCGCATTATTGAAAACCGTGACGGGCGCTGCGACGGCGAGATTATCAATATCGGCAACCCGGAGAACGAAGCCAGTATCAAGGAGCTTGCCGAGATGCTGCTGGAGAGCTTTGAGCAGCATCCGCTGCGCCACCGCTTCCCGCCTTTTGCCGGTTTCCGCGACGTCGAGAGCAGCAGCTATTACGGTAAAGGATACCAGGATGTTGAGCACCGCAAACCGAGCATTCGCAACGCCAAACGCTGCCTGCAGTGGGAGCCGACGGTGGCGATGCGCCAGACGGTTGACGAGACGCTCGACTTCTTCCTGCGTACGGTCGAACTGACGGATGAGCAATAAGCATGAAAAAAATCGGCTTACGTATTGATGTCGATACCTTTCGCGGCACGCAGCAGGGCATGCCGCGCCTGCTGCAGCTGCTGGAGAAGCACCAGATTCAGGCGAGCGTCTTTTTTAGCGTCGGCCCGGACAATATGGGGCGGCATATCTGGCGTCTGCTGAAGCCGAAATTTTTCTGGAAGATGCTGCGCTCGCGCGCGGCGTCGCTATATGGCTGGGATATTCTGCTGGCCGGAACTGCCTGGCCGGGGCGCATTATTGGCGATGCCAATGCAGAGATCATTCGCCAGACGGCGCGCATGCATGAAGTGGGGCTGCACGCCTGGGATCACCACGCCTGGCAAAGCTGGAGCGGCGTCTGGGATCAGGCGCGGCTGGAAACGGAGATCGCTCGCGGCCTCTCGGCGCTGGAGCGGATTATCGGCCAGCCGGTCACCTGCTCGGCGGCGGCGGGCTGGCGGGCGGATCAGCGGGTGGTGAAAGCGAAATCGGTCTTCCCGTTTCGCTACAACAGCGACTGTCGCGGCAGCCAGCCTTTCCGCCCGCAACTGGCGGAAAACGTCTACGCCGCGCCACAAATTCCCGTTTCGTTACCCACCTGGGATGAGGTCGTTGGCTCCTCGGTGAGCGCCGAGGGCTTCAACCGCTTTATCCTCGATCGCATGCATCGCGCCCGGGGTACGCCGGTCTACACCATCCATGCCGAAGTGGAGGGGATTATCGGTGCCGATGCGTTTGATCAACTGCTGACGCTGGCGGCGCAGGAGGAGATTACGTTTTGCCCGCTGGGGCAGTTGCTACCGGACGATGTCACGACACTGCCGCCCGGCAAAGTGGTACGCGGCGAAGTGGTTGGCCGCGAAGGGTGGCTGGGATGCCAAAAACTGTTGAGTGCACAACGATGAAACCTGTTCATTATGGTTTAGCGCTGCTGGCGCTGTTTGCCCTTTATTACCTTGCGCCGCTGGAGTATCGCCTGCTCTGGCAACCAGACGAGACCCGCTATGCGGAGATCAGCCGCGAAATGTTGCAAAGCGGCGACTGGATAGTGCCCCATTTCCTCGGGCTGCGCTATTTTGAAAAACCGATCGCCGGATACTGGATCAACACCCTCGCGCAGTGGGTATTTGGTCATAACAACTTCGCGGTACGCTTTGGCGCGGTCTTCTCCACCACCGTTTCTGCCCTGCTGGTTGGCGCGTTAGCGTGGAAGATGTGGCGCGACAAAGCGACGGCGCTGCTCTCGGGCGTCATCTACCTGACCGTGCTGCTGGTCTACGGTGTCGGTACCTATGCCGTGCTGGATCCGATGATCGCCTTATGGATGACGCTGGCGATGTTCAGCTTCTGGCTGGCGGCGCAGGCCACCAGCAGACGTGGGAAAGCGGGCGGCTATCTGCTGCTCGGCATCGCCTGCGGTATGGGGGTGATGACCAAAGGGTTTCTGGCGCTGGCACTGCCGGTTATCGGCGTGTTGCCGTGGGTGATTGCGCAGCGGCGCTGGAAAGAGGTGCTGATCTGGGGCTGGCTGGCCGTGCTGGCATGCGTCCTGACGGTGCTGCCGTGGGGGCTGACCATTGCGGCGCGCGAGCCGGATTTCTGGCGCTACTTCTTCTGGGTTGAGCATATTCAGCGCTTTGCCCTGGAGGACGCTCAGCATAAAGCCCCGTTCTGGTACTACATTCCCTGTTTGCTTGCCGGTTCGCTGCCGTGGCTTGGCCTGCTGCCCGGCGCGCTGAAAACCGGCTGGCGCGCGCGCAGTGATGCTTTCTACCTGCTCGGCTGGGTGGTAATGCCGCTGATCTTCTTCAGCATCGCCCAGGGAAAACTGCTGACCTATATTCTGCCCTGCTTTGCGCCGCTGGCGATATTGATGGCGCGTTACGCGCGCACCGCTGCGAGCGTGAAAGTGCTGCGCATCAACGCCGGGATCAATATCACTTTCGGGGTCACTGGCGCGATCGCCGCGCTGGTGGTGTCGCCGTGGGGAATGTTGAAGCATCCCGTCTGGCTGCCGATCGAAGATTATAAAGCGGCGCTTGCTGCCTTTATCTTCCTGATGTGGGCGCTGGTCGGGCTGTTTACCTTCAGGGCCAGCGCCGAGCGTTGGTTCTTCGCCGCGCTTTCGCCACTGACGCTGGCGCTGCTGGTGGGGTTTGCCATTCCGGATAAAGTGATGGATTCCAAACAGCCGCAGTTCCTGATCGCCTGTATTGATGACGCGCTGGCGGAGAGCCGCTATGTGCTGTCGGATAATCCCGGCGTCGCCTCCGGTCTCGCCTGGGAGCTGAAGCGCAGCGATATTCTGCTGTTCGGTTCGCGCGGTGAGTTGGCTTATGGCCTGGATTATCCTGATGCGAAAGGGCGCTTTGTCGCCGAGCGTGATTTCACCGACTGGCTGGCCGGGCATCGCCAACAGGGAATTGTTTCCCTGGTGCTGCACCAGTCGCAGGCCGATGAGTTTATGCGTCTACCCATTCCAAAACCGGATAACGTCTATCAGCAGGGGCGGATGGTGTTATTGCAGTACTTTCCGCAATGAGTAGCTGGATCTGGCTCGGCGCCGCCAGCCTGTTGAGCTGCCTTGGGCAGCTGTGCCAGAAGCAGGCGACGCGCCCGGCGAGCGGGGCATCGCGCGGCAGGCACGTTGGTCTATGGCTGGCGCTGGCACTGCTGGCGCTGGGGGCGGGGATGGTGCTGTGGCTGCTGGTGTTACAGCGCATTCCGGTCGGCGTCGCCTACCCGATGCTGAGCCTCAATTTTGTCTGGGTGACCCTGGCGGCGAGGGCGATCTGGCATGAGCGGATCACGTTGCGCCATGCCTGCGGTCTGGCGTTGATTATTGCCGGTGTGGCGCTGCTCGGGAGTTCATTATGAAGGGGCTACCCTGGGCGCTTATTAGCGTGCTGCTGGTGAGCGGGGCGCAACTGTTACTGCGTGATGGCATGCTGTCGCTGCCGCCGTTAACCGATCTGCGCGCCTTTTTGCTGGCGCTGCTGCATGCGCGGGCTGGCACGCTGGCGCTGCTGTTGGGATTGGCGGGCTACGTGGCGTCGATGGGCTGTTGGTACCTGGCTTTGCACCGGATGGCGCTGAGCAAAGCCTATGCCCTGCTCAGCCTGAGTTACATTCTGGTGTGGGCCGCCGCCATCTGGCTGCCTGGCTGGCATGAACCCTTCACGCTGCGCGGCGCGTTTGGCGTGGCGCTGATTGTGGCGGGCGTGCTGGTTATCTTCCTGCCCGCCCGCAATAAAGCTTAACCCGGTAATCGCGATTTCGGTCGGCCTGGGCCAAGCATAATCGCCAGCTTGCTGCCGCCGGTGGTGGTCTCCATCCAGATTTTGCATACGCTGGTGAGCGGCACCGAGAGCAGCATCCCCACCGGGCCGAGCAGCCATCCCCAGATTAATAATGAGAGGAACACCACCAGCGTCGACATGCCGAGGCGGTGGCCCATCATGCGCGGTTCAAGGATATTGCCAATCAGCATGTGCACCACCAGGAAGAGGGCGCCGACTAACAGGCACTCGTAGGTGCCGTTGAACAGCAGGGCCTGGATCATTGGCGGAATGGCGGAGATCACCGACCCGATATTCGGCACGTAGTTCAGCAGGAAGGCGAGCACGCCCCACATCAGCGCAAACTGCACATCGAGCGCCACCAGCCCGACCCAGACAATCAGCCCGGTCCAGACGCTGAGCAGCGTTTTCAGCGCCAGGTAGTGCGATACCCCTTTCAGCGCGCGGTGCAGACCAGCGATGTGGATCTGCGGATTGTTAAGGGCAAAGCGCATTTTGTAGGGCACGTGGCGCACTTCAAACAGCATAAACACCACTGTCATCACCAGCAGCACGACGCTTGCCATCGCATTCGATAACTGCGTCGCCATGGTGGTGGCGAAGGACATCATGCGGTCGGAGTCCATGCGTTGCAGCATGCGCTCCGGGGAGAGATGCAGATGCAGGAACGGCAGCGCATCCTGAAGCTGCAAAAACTTGCGTGTCAGCTCGCGGTTGTACTTCGGCAGCAGGGTCATAAAGTCATTCATCGACGCGGCAAGCACGGCGAATAAGGCGGTCAGGAAGACCAGCATCACCAGCACGACAATGGCAATGGCCGCCGGGCGCTTGATGCCGCGGCGTAGAAACCAGGTCACTAGCGGGTTAAGAACAATGGCGAAGAAGAGCGCCAGCAGGAGTTGCACAATAATATCGGCTGCGGCGTGGATACCGGCGAGTATTACCACCAGTGACGCCAGTTTGAGAAGAATGTGGAGGCCCGCCCGGTCTGGCTGAGGTTGCATCATGATTAATTCCTTTTTTTTCTTATTGCCAGTAAGTGTAGTGCGCCGCGCCACCTTCGCCTGACAGAGATAATCTTAAAGTCGTGCTGCTTTCTACCTTGTGTCGTGGTAATAGTGAAATACTGTTGTAAAAAATCTGAGTAAATCCTGATGCCTGAACACAGCGCTGAACCGGCGCCGAGCGGATTGCGCCTCAATCTGCGGATTTTGTCCGTCGTAATATTTAACTTCGCCAGCTATCTCACCATCGGTCTCCCGCTGGCGGTGCTGCCCGGCTTTGTCCATGACGTGATGGGCTACAGCGCCTTCTGGGCGGGGCTGGTGATAAGTCTTCAGTACTTCGCCACGCTGCTCAGCCGCCCGCATGCCGGGCGCTATGCCGATCTGCTGGGGCCAAAAAAAGTGGTGATTTTCGGCCTCTGCGGCGCGTTTCTCAGCGGGCTGAGCTATCTGCTGGCGGGAATGCAGTCGGGCGTGTTGAGCCTGGTGCTGCTCTGCCTTGGGCGGGTGATTTTAGGCATCGGCCAGAGTTTTGCCGGTACCGGCGCGACGCTGTGGGGCGTCGGCGTGGTCGGTTCAGTGCATATCGGGCGCGTCATCTCGTGGAATGGTATTGCCACATACGGGGCGATGGCGCTTGGCGCACCGCTCGGCGTGCTCTGTTATCACTATGGCGGCCTGCACGGGCTGGCGGTGACGATTATGGCCGTCGCGCTGTTGGCGGTGCTACTTGCGCTACCGCGCGCGGCGGTGAAAGCCAGCAAAGGCAAACCGCTGCCGTTTCGCGCCGTGCTCGGCCGCGTCTGGCTCTACGGGATGGCGCTGGCGCTCGGTTCGGCCGGTTTTGGCGTGATCGCTACCTTTATCACCCTCTATTACGATGCCAGAGGCTGGGACGGTGCGGCGTTCGCCCTGACGCTCTTCAGCGTGGCGTTTGTTGGCGCGCGCCTGCTGTTTCCCAATGGTATCAACCGTTTTGGCGGCCTCAATGTGGCGCTAATATGCTTCGCGGTGGAGACCTGCGGGCTGCTGCTGGTGGGCCTGGCGGTCGACCCGTGGATGGTGAAACTGGGCGTTTTCCTGACAGGGGCCGGTTTCTCGCTGGTCTTCCCGGCGCTGGGTGTGGTGGCGGTAAAAGCGGTGCCGCAACACAATCAGGGCTCGGCGCTGGCGACCTATACGGTGTTTATGGATCTCTCGTTAGGCGTGACCGGCCCGCTGGCAGGGCTGCTGATGGCCTGGGCGGGCGTCTCATCTATTTATCTTGCCGCCGCCGGGCTGGTGGCGATTGCGCTGCTGTTGGCGTGGCGGTTAAAGCAGAGAGTACCGGATAGCGCGTAAACGCTTATCCGGCCTGACATAAAAAAAGGGAACCCGCAGGTTCCCTTTCTCTTTTCGATTATTGCGGCGTTATTTCACCACGATGGTGTTGATAATGTTCTCGGCAGCGGTCTGCGCCTGCTGCTGATTTTCCGCCGGCAGCGTCACCTGAAGCGTTACCAGATGGTTATCAATTTTTCCCAGCACCACGGAGGACCATGCGGTCTGGCCTTTGGCGGAGATCACGCTGTCAAGCTGTTGCAGAGTCTGCCCTTTCAGCTCAATCGCACGGTTGGTCACAACCTGCAACTGCGGGTCGCGGCTGCGCTGCTGATCTTCCAGACGTTTCGCCAGCACGCTCAGATCTTCCTGCGTGTTATCACCCACAATCACAATCACCGCTTTCTGGCCGGTGGCATCAGAGTAGACGTGCATGTTGTTGGATTGCGTGCCCAGCTTGCCGCTCTGATCGGTCATATCCGCAGGCAGCGAGAAGCTGAGTTTACCGTCGAGCAGGGTCACCGGCTGGCCGGAGGCGTTACTCTCTGCGGCGGCACCCTGAACGGGCTTCTTGCTGTCGCTGTTATCACAGGCAGCCAGCCCCATCACCAGCAGGCCAATACCGACATATTTCACCAGATTGCGCATTGACTTCATCCTTTCAATAAACAGCCATAATGGCTCGTTGTTCCATATTATCACAACTGATAAGTCGTACCTTTAACCCGCTTGTAATGCCGAGATTTCAGATTTGTCTGCCAGTCTTTTCAGCAACATATTCAACAGCACGCCGTACATCGGCAGGAAGAAGGCGATGCTGATAAGCACCTTGAAGCTGTAATCCACCAGTGCGATTTCGGTCCAGTGTTGCGCCATAAAGGGATCCGGGCTGCGCCAGAAGGCGATAAAGAAGAAGGCCACCGTATCGCTGGCGTTACCAAAAATGGTCGAGGCCGTTGGTGCAAGCCACCAGCGGCGGCTCTGGCGCAGGCGGTTAAAGACGTGCACATCGAGGATCTGCCCCAGCGCATAAGCCATAAAGCTGGCGGCGGCGATACGCGCGACAAACAGGTTAAAGTGGGCGAGCGCGCCGAAACCTTGCCAGCTGCCCATATAAAACAGCGACGAGATAACGTAAGAGGCGAGCAGGGCGGGCACCATCACGGCAAAAATAATCCTTCGTGCCAGAGGCGCGCCAAAAATGCGTACGGTGAGATCCGTTGCCAGAAAGATAAACGGAAAACTGAATGCACCCCAGGTGGTGTGGAAGCCGAAAATGGCGACCGGGAGCTGCACCAGATAGTTACTGGAGATAATCACCAGCAGGTGGAATAGCGATAGCCAGACCAGCGCCTTCATGCGCTGTGCGTTGGAAAAGTGCGTCATATTGTGACCTTTTTGGTAAATGGGGTGAGGGAACCCAGTTCAATTTATGCTCTGCCAGGCAGAAGCCGCCGCATGATACTGCAATCATCGCGCGATGCAATGGCTAATTTTAACGCAATCGTTAACCTCCCTTGCGCCCTGAAAATGGCAGCGTAAACTAGGGCGGTTTTTTCACTTGTGAGATGAAGATGAGCGATCCGTTTTCTACCGCCGACCACACTCTTGACGCCCTTGGCCTGCGCTGCCCGGAGCCGGTAATGATGGTGCGCAAAACCGTGCGTAACATGAAGGTTGGCGAAACTGTACTGATTATCGCCGACGATCCGGCAACCACCCGCGATATTCCCGGCTTCTGCCGTTTTATGGAACATGAGCTGGTTGCCGACCAGACTGAGACGCTGCCCTACCGCTATTTAGTGCGTAAAAGCCACTAATCGTTGCGGCGTAACAGGCGCAGCGCGTTGGCTGTCACCAGCACCGTTGCGCCGGTATCTGCCAGCACCGCCAGCCATAATCCGGTGATCCCCAAAAGCGTGGTGACCAGGAAGATCCCCTTCAGCCCCAGCGCAATAGCGATGTTCTGACGAATATTTCGGTGCGTGGCGCGCGCCAGGCGGATCATCTGCCCAAGGCCGGCGAGCCGGTTATGGGTTAACGCCGCATCGGCGCTCTCCAGCGCGACATCGGTACCGCTACCCATCGCAATGCCAATTGTTGCCGCTTTCATCGCCGGGGCATCGTTGATGCCGTCGCCGACCATCGCCAGCGGAGCCGCTTCATTCAGCGCGCGCACGGCGCTCACTTTATCTTCCGGCAATAGCCCGGCGCGAAACTCCAGCCCTAACTCACCGGCAATCGCTGCCGCTGCCCGCGGGTTATCGCCGGTGAGGATCACCCCAGTGATGCCAAGGGCATGCAGTTCCGCCACCGCGGCTTTCGCATCGTCGCGCAGGGTGTCCTGTAGCGCCAGCGTACCGATTGCGGTGTTATCGCGCAGAACCACTACCACCGTTTGCCCCTGTGCTTCCTGCTGCTCAATCTGCTTGCGCCCGGCGTCATTAAGCAGGCCCGCTGGCACCTTTTCCGGTGCGCAGATGTGAATGTCATGCGCGCCGATACGCGCTTCGATACCTTTCCCGGCCAGCGCACGTTGCCCGTCGGCCTGCGGAATAGCGATGCCACGACGCTGCGTCTCCTGCACAATCGCCAGCGCCAGCGGGTGCGTCGAGCCCTGCTCAACCCCGGCGCTGAGCGCCAGCAGCTCCTGCTCCTCTGTACCCGAAAATGCCTGCATGGCGACCAGCTGCGGTTTGCCGAGGGTCAGGGTGCCGGTCTTATCAAACGCCACCTGACGCAGGGTGCCGAGCTGCTCCAGCGCAGCGCCGCCTTTGATCAGCGCGCCGCGACGTGCGGCGGCCGCCAGCCCGGAGGTGATGGCCGCAGGCGTGGAGATCACCAGCGCGCAGGGGCAGCCAATCAGCAGCAGCGCCAGCCCTTTATAGACCCACTCCAGCCACGGAGCGGAAAAGAGCAGGGGGGGAACCACCGCGACCAGCAGCGCCACGGCCATAATCGCTGGCGTATAAATACGGCTGAAGCGATCGATAAAGCGCTCAATGGGCGCGCGGCGCTCTTCCGCCTCTTCAATCAGTTTCAGGATGCGGTCGATGGCGCTTTCGCCCGCTTTTGACACGACTTCCAGGGTAATCAGCCGATCGACGCTGGTGGCACCTGCGGGCACGCTTTCGCCTGCGCTGCGCTCGACGGGCAGTGACTCGCCGGTTAAGGCACTCTCATCAAAACTGGCGAACGGCGAGATAAGGCGGCCATCCGCCGGTAAGCGCCCGCCCGCCGGGACTTCAATGGTATCGCCAGGTTGCAGTTGGCTGGCAGGAATGGTTTCACGCACGCCGTTACGCACGCGAATGGCGCTGTCGGGTTTTAACGCCATCAGTGCGCTTACGCCTTTGCGCGCGCGGCTGGCGGCCCAGCCTTCAAGCCGCTCGCCAATTAAAAACAGCAGCAGCACCATCGCCGCTTCGGCGGTCGCGCCGATAAACAGCGCGCCTATCGCCGCCACGCTCATCAACGTTTCGATGGCGAACCAGCTACCGCTTCTCATCAGGCGCACGGCCTGACGGGCAATCGGCCACAAACCAACCAGCGTGGTGAGAATAAACGCCGCCTGGCCGAAGGGGTGATTGAACTGCTCCAGCCCCCAGCTTAGCGCCATCATGACGATGAGCAGGATCAGCGGCAGGTTTTCGCGCAGGGATGAAGGCGTAGGCGGGGGAGCGCTGTTTTCGCTGCGAAGCTGGTAGCCCGCGTTTTGAACGGCTTTTTCGACGCGCTCGCGCACATCACTCTGCGCGATGACAATCAGCTTTTCAGTGGCAAAAGCGACCTGCACCTGGGTGATACCCTCGATCTGGCGCACCGCATTTTCCACTTTACGTGCGCAGGCGGCGCAATCCATACCGCTCACTTGCCAGCTAAAGCGATCGCCGGCGGCGGTTATTTGCGGTTCGGAGCGGGTTTCACAGCTTGTATCGCCGCAGCAGGGGACATTGCTTTCAGCAACGGGGCGCAGTTTGAGCGCGGCAAAGTGCGGCGTTTTCTTGAGTTCGGGAGCAGCCATCGCATCCTCCGGTGAATGATAATTTTCTCATTAACCGGAGGATACACTCTGGAGTCGACTCCAGAGTCAAGCGCTTTAGATATAGAGCGAACGGACGATCAGGAAGTGGCCGGCAAAATAGCAGGCGGAGGAGATGGCGTTATCCGCGCTAAAGCGTTTACGGTAGTGGCTGCCGAGCCAGACAATATTACCGATAAGCAGCAGCGACGCGCCGATAAATGCCGACAGCGCCTGGCTGGTCGGACGGAAGAACCACAGCTCACCGGCCAGCCACACCATTACCAGCGTCATGGCGACAAAGGTGGAGACGGCCATGCGCAGCTCTTCAAGACGCGTCCAGATCACCGCCAGCAGCAGGGCACCAATCACCAGCAGCACCAGCGGCAGCGGCCAGAAGAAGGTCAGCGTCATCTGGCTGGCGAAGTAGATGGTATAAAGCAGATGGGCCAGGAAGAAAGCGCCGATGGCGTAAAGTAACTTTTGCCGCGGCAGCAGCGTCAGGGCATCACCCACCAGCGAGGCGCACAGACCCGCCAGCACCAGATAGCTGATGGCATCGAACATGGGCGCTTGCCAGGCGAGCAGGAGTAACAGCAGAAGGGTTACGGGTTTGAACACCCAGCGTTGCCACACCGGGCCACGATAGGAAGCGTCGACGTACAACCAGCCGGAAAAGCAGACAGCAATAAATGACCACAGCATAATTAAGTCCCTGTAACTGTTATTGTTGCGTAAAACTCTCCCCTCAAGTGTAGTGGCGTAAAAAGGGGGATGACAATGCGAACTTCCCCCAATGCCCTGCAATTCCACTTAATCTGACAGAGTTATCTCTTTGCTTTCAGCTTCTTCTGCCAGACCAGCAGTTCAAAGACGCCGAAAAGAAAAATGCGCAGCTGCTCGACTTTGGTCATTTGCGGCCCCTCTTTCGGCAGCGCGGTTTTCATCATCGTCGCCTGCAAGGCATGCATAAAGAAGGTAAAAACCAGCGCGACGTTGACGAAAATATTCAACGGGCGCGGAAAGGGGTGGATCAGATTGAAGATCAGAAAGGCCCAGATGCAGAGCATCATCAGACGGCCCAGATTAATCAGCAACGGCATGCTTCTCTCCTTGTGCTTCGCGGTGATACAAACGATAAGCCACCTGGCCCGCGACTTTTTCCCGGTGTAAATGCCAATGCGCAGGCACTGACGGTAAACCATTTTCTACTTCGCTCTCGATATAAACGAGCGCGTCATCCGCCAGCCAGCCGTTGTTCTCCAGCAAACGCACGGTGTCGTCCAGCATCCCTTTGCGAAACGGTGGATCGATAAACACGATGGTGTGTGGCGTGCCGGCTGCGGCTAAAAAGCTCAGCGTGTTGCTGTTAACGACTTTCGCGTTGGTGGCTTTAAGCGTAGCGAGGTTTTGCTGAAGCTGCTGGGCGACGCTGCGCTCCATCTCAACCAACGTCGCGCTGGCGGCGTAGCGGGAGAGCGCTTCCAGCCCTAGCGCACCGCTGCCGGCGAAGCAGTCGAGACAGCGGGCGTCAACCATTGACGGTGCCAGCCAGTTAAAGAGGGTTTCGCGCACGCGATCGGTGGTCGGGCGCAGGCCTGGGCTGTCGGGAACCGGTAATTTACGGCCCCGCCACTGCCCGCCAATAATACGAATTTGTCCGCTGGCGGCACGGTTGGGTTTCTTCATGGTCTTCGCTTTGCTCATCATTTCGGCCTGCTATTCTAGCGGGCGGATGAATTGCGTTAAACCCTAATCCTCAGGCCGTGATGAGAGATAAGGAAAGTGTTAGACTATCCGACTAATTCACCAATGATTTCAGTCCTGGTCGAGCAGACAGGCTGCGCTATAGAATCAACAGCGAGGAGTGTAGTCGCCAATGGCAAATGAAAAGAAACGTGGCTTTTTTTCCTGGCTGGGCTTTGGGCAGAAAGAGCGGGCCGATGAGGCGCAAGCTGAAGAGCAGAAAACGGCAGAACAACAGGTAGAAGAGACGCCGGTTGCCGAGCCTGCCGCCGACAGCGAAAAGTTCGCCGAAGAGGTTGTCGAGGTCAGCGAGCAGCTGGCGCATGAAGAGGCATTGCAGCCTGTTGCTGAAGAGCGCGTTGCAGAAGAGCCGGTTGCCGAAGAACAGGTTATAGAAGAAGCGGCTGTTGAAGAACCCGTCGAAGAGATTATCGAAGTAGCACCCGTTGCTGCCGTTGAGCATGAAGCGCTGCCGCTGCCGGAAGAGCTTAGCGAGCAGAGCATTGACGCCGAAGAGTGGCAGGCCGAAGCCGAGCCGCTGGTTACTGCGGACGTTGAAGTCACCGAGCCAGAAGTTGAAGAGATAGAAGACGAGACGCTGCCGAGCGAGGAAGAGCTGGATGCGCTGGCGGCCGAAGCGGCGGAAGAAGCGGTGATGGTTGTGCCGGTCGACGAGCCGGTTCAGGAGCAGGAGAAGCCGACTAAAGAGGGTTTCTTCGCGCGTTTGAAGCGCAGCCTGCTGAAAACAAAAGAGAATCTCGGTTCCGGATTTATCAGTCTGTTCCGCGGTAAAAAAATCGATGATGATCTCTTCGAAGAGCTGGAAGAGCAGTTGCTGATTGCTGATGTCGGCGTTGAGACCACGCGGAAAATCATCACCAACCTGACGGAAGGGGCCAGCCGCAAGCAGCTGCGCGACGCGGAAGCGCTGTATGGCCTGCTGAAAGAGGAGATGAGCGAGATCCTCGCGAAGGTGGACGAGCCGCTGAATGTCGAAGGCAAAACGCCGTTCGTTATTCTGATGGTCGGCGTTAATGGCGTTGGTAAAACCACCACCATCGGCAAGCTGGCGCGCCAGTTTGAGCAGCAGGGTAAATCGGTGATGCTGGCGGCGGGCGATACCTTCCGCGCAGCGGCGGTTGAACAGTTGCAGGTGTGGGGCCAGCGCAATGATATTCCGGTGATTGCCCAGCATACCGGCGCGGATTCCGCTTCGGTTATCTTTGACGCTATCCAGGCAGCGAAGGCGCGTAATGTCGATGTGCTGATTGCGGATACCGCCGGCCGTCTGCAGAATAAATCGCACTTGATGGAAGAGCTGAAAAAGATTGTGCGCGTGATGAAAAAGCTCGATGAAAATGCGCCGCACGAAGTGATGCTCACGATTGATGCCAGCACCGGGCAAAATGCGGTAAGCCAGGCCAAACTGTTCCACGAAGCGGTCGGTTTAACCGGTATCACGCTGACCAAGCTTGACGGCACCGCGAAAGGTGGGGTGATCTTCTCGGTTGCGGATCAGTTCGGTATCCCAATTCGCTATATCGGTGTTGGCGAACGTATTGAAGATTTGCGTCCGTTTAATGCGGGCGATTTTATTGAGGCGCTTTTTGCCCGAGAGGATTAACAATGATTCGCTTTGAACATGTCAGCAAAGCCTATCTCGGTGGGAGACAAGCGCTGCAGGGGGTGACCTTTCACCTGCAGCAGGGCGAGATGGCGTTTCTGACCGGGCACTCCGGCGCGGGGAAAAGTACCCTGCTGAAGCTGATCTGCGGGATTGAACGGCCAAGCGCCGGGAAAATCTTCTTCAGCGGCCACGATATTTCCCGGCTGAAAAGCCGCGAAGTGCCGTTTTTGCGCCGCCAGATCGGCATGATTTTCCAGGATCACCATCTGCTGATGGATCGCACGGTGTTTGATAACGTCGCGATCCCGCTGATTATCGCCGGTGCCAGCGGGGATGACATTCGTCGTCGCGTGTCGGCGGCGCTGGATAAAGTCGGGCTGCTGGACAAAGCGAAAAGCTTCCCGATCCAGCTCTCCGGCGGTGAACAGCAGCGTGTGGGCATCGCCCGCGCGGTGGTGAATAAACCTGCCGTACTGCTGGCGGATGAACCGACCGGGAACCTGGATGAAGCCCTGTCTGAAGGGATTTTACGTCTGTTTGAAGAGTTTAACCGCGTTGGGGTGACGGTACTGATGGCGACGCACGACATGGGGCTGATTTCCCGGCGTTCGTACCGCATGCTGAGCCTGAGCGACGGCCATTTGCATGGAGGCCTGGCGGGTGAATAAGCGCGACGCAATCAATCATATTCGGCAATTCGGCAGCAAGCTCGACCGTTTTCGCAAATCCGCCTCGTCGGCGGGCGAAGGCAGCCGCAGCGCGCCGAGACGCAGCAAGCAGGCCCCCCGACCGCCTTCGCGTAAAACCAATGTCTTCAACGAGCAGATGCGCTACGCCTGGCATGGTGCGCTGCAGGATCTGAAGAGTAAACCACTGGCAACGTTCCTGACAGTGATGGTGATTGCCATCTCGCTGACGCTGCCGAGCGTCTGCTATATGGTCTACAAAAACGTCAGCCATGCGGCGTCGCAGTACTATCCTTCGCCGCAAATTACCGTCTACTTCGATAAAGCGCTGGATGACAACGCCGCGCAGCAGGTGGTCGGGCAGTTGCAGTCCGAACCGGGCGTTGAGAAGGTGAACTATCTCTCCCGCGAGGATGCGCTCGGCGAGTTTCGTAACTGGTCCGGCTTTGGCGGCGCGTTAGATATGCTGGAAGAGAACCCGCTGCCGGCAGTGGCGGTGGTGGTGCCGAAAATTGATTTCCAGAGCACCGAGGCGCTGAACACGCTGCGCGATCGCATTACGCGCGTGCAGGGCATTGACGAAGTGCGTATGGACGATAGCTGGTTTGCACGTCTGTCGGCGCTGACCGGGCTGGTTGGGCGCGTTTCGGCCATGATTGGCGTGTTGATGATCGCTGCCGTCTTCCTGGTGATCGGTAACAGCGTGCGTCTCAGCATCTTTGCCCGTCGTGACACCATTAATGTGCAAAAGCTGATTGGCGCAACGGATGGGTTTATCCTGCGCCCGTTCCTTTACGGCGGCGCGCTTCTTGGCTTCTCCGGCGCGTTTTTATCGCTCATTTTGTCTGAAATTTTGGTGATGCGACTCTCGTCGGCGGTGACGGATGTGGCGAAGGTCTTCGGCACGCAGTTTGAGTTAAGTGGCTTATCTTTCGATGAATGTTTGCTGCTATTGCTGGTCTGTTCGATGATTGGCTGGATTGCCGCCTGGCTGGCGACGGTGCAACATTTACGTCACTTTACTCCGGACTAACGATTCTCTGGTATACTCCTCCCCTGCAATGACGAATACCGTTGCAGGGAGAGCGTATCCAACTATCTTGCTGTTCCCCGCGTCGGCTGTTCATCCGGATGTCACAATTTGTGCGTAATTTATTCACACGCCTACAAGGAACTTGTGGATAAAATCACTGTCTGATAAAAAAGTGAATGCTATTCTCGTTGCTCAAAAATGCTGGCATGTTTGTTGCCTGATGGGGACAGACCGCCGCCAGTTGATAGTGAATTGAGAGGATTTGAATGACCAAAGAAATGCAAACTTTAGCTTTAGCCCCTGTTGGCAACCTGGAATCTTACGTCCGGGCCGCTAACGCATGGCCGATGTTGACGGCTGATGAAGAGCGGGCGCTGGCTGAAAAGCTGCATTACCAGGGCGATCTGGAAGCAGCGAAAAAGCTGATTCTATCTCACCTGCGCTTTGTTGTTCATATTGCTCGTAACTACTCGGGCTATGGTCTGCCGCAGGCGGATCTGATCCAGGAAGGAAATATCGGCCTGATGAAAGCGGTACGCCGCTTCAACCCTGAAGTCGGTGTGCGTCTGGTCTCTTTCGCCGTGCACTGGATCAAAGCTGAGATCCACGAGTATGTGCTGCGCAACTGGCGTATCGTGAAAGTCGCGACCACCAAAGCACAACGTAAGCTGTTCTTTAACCTGCGTAAGGCTAAACAGCGTCTCGGCTGGTTTAACCAGGACGAAGTCGAAATGGTCGCCCGCGAACTGGGTGTGACCAGCAAAGACGTGCGTGAAATGGAGTCGCGTATGGCGGCCCAGGACATGACGTTTGATATGTCTTCCGATGACGATGCGCAGGACGGCCAGCCGATGGCACCGGTGCTCTACTTACAGGACAAAACATCTAACTTTGCTGACGGCATTGAAGATGATAACTGGGAAGAGCAGGCAGCCAACAAACTGACCGATGCGATGCAGGGTCTCGACGAACGTAGTCAGCAGATCATCCGCGCCCGCTGGCTGGACGAAGATAACAAGTCCACGCTACAGGAGCTGGCCGACCGTTACGGCGTTTCCGCTGAACGCGTACGACAGCTTGAAAAGAACGCGATGAAAAAACTGCGCGCCGCTATCGAAGCGTAAGCGCCAGCTGCAAACAGACCGGGTCAGCGAAAGCTCACCCGGTTTTTTATTATCTGAATTTCCTCTCACTCCCGGCGCTGGTTAAAACGTCGTCTTAACGAAGGCGCTATATACTTACTCTGTGGGTTGGCACAGAGAGGGGAAAAAGGTGAAGAATAGTGAATTACATCAGCGGCGTGTAGCCGCCACGCCGCGCGGGGTTGGCGTGATGTGTGGCTTCTACGCTGAGAAAGCAGAAAACGCCACGCTATGGGATGTGGAAGGCAACGAGGTGATTGATTTCGCCGCCGGGATTGCGGTGCTAAACACCGGCCATCGACACCCAAAAGTGATGGCCGCAGTCGAAAAACAGCTCCAGGCCTTTACGCACACCGCGTACCAAATCGTTCCTTACGAAAGCTATATCACACTTGCCGAGCGCATCAACGCGCGCGTCCCCATTGATGGCCCGGCGAAAACCGCTTTCTTCTCTACCGGCGCCGAAGCGGTTGAAAACGCGGTAAAAATCGCCCGCGCTTATACCAAACGTCCGGGCATTATCGCCTTTGGCGGCGGCTTTCACGGTCGTACCTTTATGACCATGGCGCTGACGGGAAAAGTTGCACCTTATAAGATCGGCTTCGGGCCGTTTCCCGGTTCGGTTTATCACGCCCACTATCCAAATGAATTGCACGGCGTCAGCACTGAACAGGCGCTGCAAAGCCTGACGCATCTCTTCAAAGCCGATATCGCGCCCGATCAGGTCGCCGGGATCCTGTTAGAGCCGGTGCAGGGTGAAGGGGGCTTTAATATTGCTCCGCCAGAGTTTATGCAGGCGCTGCGCGCCCTGTGCGACAGCCACGGCATTCTGCTGATCATCGACGAGGTGCAGAGCGGTTTTGCCCGCACCGGCAAACTCTTCGCTAGCGAGCATTACGCCATCAAACCCGATCTCATCACTATGGCGAAAAGCCTGGCGGGCGGTTTACCGCTCTCGGCAGTTGCCGGACGTGCCGAAGTGATGGATGCTCCTGCGCCTGGCGGCCTGGGCGGAACCTATGCCGGTAACCCGCTGGCGGTGGCGGCAGCGCATGCGGTGCTGGATGTGATTGAAGAGGAGAAGCTGTGCGAACGCGCCAACCAGTTGGGCAAAGATCTGGTCGAAGTGCTGACCCATGCGAAAGCGCATTGCACGCATATTGCCGATATCCGCGCGCAGGGCTCGATGGTGGCGGTCGAGTTTCAGGACCCGCAAACCGGCGCGCCGTCCCCGGAGTTCACCAAACAGGTGCAGGATAAAGCGCTTCAGGCCGGGCTGCTGCTGCTAAGCTGCGGCGTCTATGGCAACGTTATCCGCTTCCTCTATCCGCTGACCATTCCTGATGAGCAGTTCCGAAAAGCGCTGGATATTATCCAGCGGTCGTTAATGTAGTAATTATTCAGCCGCCTTATGGGCGGCTTTGTCACGTTCTCGCATCGCTCTGCCGCACAACCTGCAAAATTGCTATTCCTTATTCCATAAAATGGGGTATGTTTTAGCAGAGTATGCTGCTTACAGGGCACTATTCTGCACAATAACAAATATCATATTCTTTGCTTAGGGTAATAAGCGAAGCAATATTCCAGATAACAACATCACAACAATTGCAAAAACCATAACAATGGGGAAACTCAGGATGAAAATGAAGGGCAAAGCGTTACTGGCAGGATGTATTGCGTTAGCAATGAGCAATGTGGCATTCGCCAAAGATATCAAAGTTGCCGTTGTCGGTGCGATGTCCGGTCCGGTTGCGCAGTATGGCGATCAGGAATTTACCGGTGCTGAGCAGGCTGTTGCCGATATCAACGCAAAAGGCGGCGTCAAAGGCGACAAACTAGTCGTGGTGAAATATGACGATGCCTGCGACCCGAAACAAGCGGTAGCGGTAGCCAACAAAGTGGTTAACGACGGCATCAAATATGTTATCGGCCACCTCTGCTCCTCTTCCACTCAGCCAGCGTCCGACATTTATGAAGACGAAGGCATCCTGATGATCACGCCTGCGGCTACTGCCCCTGAGCTGACTGCACGCGGTTACAAACTGACGCTGCGTACCACCGGTCTCGACTCTGACCAGGGTCCAACGGCGGCGAAATACATTCTCGATAAGGTGAAGCCGAAACGCATCGCTATCATTCATGATAAGCAGCAGTATGGCGAAGGCCTGGCGCGCGCCGTGCAGGATGGCCTGAAAAAAGGCAATGCCAACGTGGTCTTCTTTGACGGCATCACCGCCGGTGAAAAAGATTTCTCCACGCTGGTTGCGCGTCTGAAGAAAGAGAATATCGACTTTGTTTACTACGGCGGTTACCACCCGGAAATGGGGCAGATCCTGCGCCAGGCACGTGCGGCTGGTCTGAAAACCCAGTTTATGGGGCCGGAAGGCGTGGCGAACGTCTCGCTTTCTAACATCGCCGGGGAGTCTGCCGAAGGGATGTTAGTCACCAAGCCGAAGAACTACGATCAGGTACCGGCCAACAAACCGATTGTGGATGCCATCAAAGGCAAGAAACAGGATCCGAGCGGCGCGTTTGTCTGGACCACCTACGCCGCGTTGCAGTCGCTGGCTGCGGGCCTGAACCAGTCTGACGATCCTGCTGAAATCGCCACCTATCTGAAAGGTCACTCTGTTGAAACCGTGATGGGGCCATTGACGTGGGATGAGAAGGGCGATCTGAAGGGCTTTGAGTTCGGCGTCTTTACCTGGCATGCGAACGGTACCGCGACCGACGCGAAGTGATGAGTATTTGATAGTCGCCTTTCGCGCCGCAGGTGCGTTGGCTGCATTCGCCCCGGTCGCTTACGCCTGTAAGCTTCCGGGGATTAACGACTTCCTGCGACATGAAATCCCGCTCAGGCATGGCTCACCTTGCCCGCTATTTTTAGCGCTTTTCCCAGCCATCTTGCTGCGCGGTAAAGCCGAGCGCTTGAGCAAAGGCGGCCATCACGGCGCGATCTTCAACGCCGATATCTGCGATCCACCAACTGGTCATTGCCGGGTTATCGCGCATCACCTCTTCCACCAGGTATTGCCCGACGCCGCGACGGCGAGTGACATCCCGCACACGCAGCGAATCCAGCACGCCTTCGGTGCCGCGCAACGTCACCCGTACGGCGGCCAGCAGGCGGTCATTAAACCGTGCGGCGTAAATGCGGTGCGTATCGTCAATATGCAGAGAGGCGGGGGAGTATTCCGGCCAGATTTTCGCTAAATCAATATGATCCTGCTCGCTGAAACTGGTCAGCCGGATAATGGTTAATTTCATCTACCGTTTGTCCAAAACGTGAAACAGGGAATGAGTGTAAACAATTTCACCCGCCGGGGCTGGAGACTTTTTTATATTTAATACAACAGGTGAATAGTTTTAGCGCAGCGACTGGCATAGCCAGAAACATCAGAGATCGAAAAAGACACAGCATTTTAACCTGAATGATGGCGCTTTCTACCGCGTATACTGCCGTTATTTTATGCTGAAAGCCCCACTTTTAGATGTTTATCTCGCGCTTAATACAGAATATTATCTCTGCTTAATCGCCTGAAAAATAGAGTATTTAGTATGGTTTACGCCAGAAAACCACGCTAACTCATTAAAGGCGCTGATAAAAATAGCATTGTGCATTAAAAGTACAGAATGCTTTTTAACCATATAAAAACAAAATTTTCACACAACATCACGAACGGGGTAGCAGGCATGAAAAGGCACGCGAAAACATTTGTCGCGGGAATGATTGAAAGCCGGTCATGGCAACGCGGTCTTGTTTAAAAGGTATTACCGTCAGGGAAGTAGTTTTTTCTGCGCTTAACGCTCATCTAAAAAAAGAAAATATCGTCTTTGTCTACTACGGTGGTTATTAACCGGATAGTGGAGAGATGCTGCGCCGGGGACGCTGAAACAAGCCGCTGACCTGATTAACGCGTTAAAAGCCAACGGGGCTAAAACCGAAACAGGGCCGCTGAACTGGGATGAAAAAGGCGATCTGAAGGGATTTAAGTTGAGTGTCTTGCAACGACACGCCGATGGTTCGTCCTGTGTGGCGAAGTCACAGTCATCCCTCTCTTTGGACGAAAATCTTGAGAGATTTAAGAAGGTTAAGTTATGTCTGAGCAGTTTCTCTATTTCTTGCAGCAGATGTTCAACGGCGTCACGCTGGGCAGCACTTATGCCCTGATCGCCATTGGCTACACCATGGTGTACGGCATTATCGGCATGATTAACTTCGCCCATGGCGAGGTCTACATGATTGGCAGCTACGTCTCCTTTATGATTATCGCCGCCCTGATGATGATGGGCATCGACTCAAGCTGGCTGCTGGTCGGGGCAGGTTTTGTCGGCGCGATTATTATCGCCAGTGCCTACGGCTGGAGTATCGAGCGCGTTGCTTACCGCCCGGTGCGCAGCTCCAAGCGTCTGATTGCGCTTATCTCCGCCATCGGCATGTCCATCTTCCTGCAAAACTACGTCAGCCTGACAGAAGGCTCGCGCGACGTAGCCTTGCCAAGCCTGTTCAACGGCCAGTGGACTATCGGCAGCAGCGAAAACTTTGCCGCCTCCATCACCACAATGCAGCTGGTTATCTGGATCGTCACCTTTGTTGCCATGCTCGCATTAACGCTCTTTATCCGCTATTCGCGCATGGGACGCGCCTGCCGCGCCTGTGCTGAAGACCTGAAAATGGCGAGCCTGCTCGGCATCAACACCGATCGGGTGATTGCGCTGACCTTTGTGATTGGCGCGGCGATGGCGGCGGTTGCTGGCGTGCTGCTCGGCCAGTTCTATGGCGTGATAAATCCCTATATCGGCTTTATGGCGGGTATGAAAGCATTTACCGCCGCGGTGCTGGGTGGTATCGGCAGCATTCCTGGCGCGATGATTGGGGGGCTGATCCTCGGCGTGGCGGAAGCGCTCTCTTCAGCGTACCTGAGCACTGAGTATAAAGATGTGGTCTCCTTCGCGCTGCTGATTGGCGTCCTGCTGGTGATGCCGACCGGTATCCTCGGTCGCCCGGAGGTAGAGAAAGTATGAAACCGATGCATTTTGCGATGGCGCTGCTCTCTGCCACCATGTTCTTCATCCTTGCTGGCGTCTTTATGGGCGTTCAGCTGGAGCTGAATGGCACCAAACTGGTGGTCGATAACGCGGCGGATATCCGCTGGCAGTGGATCTTCATCGGCACCGCCGTGGTCTTTTTCTTCCAGTTACTGCGCCCTGTTTTCCAGAAGAGCCTGAAAGGCGTTTCGGGGCCGAAATTTGTCCTGCCGGCTATCGATGGATCTACCGTTAAGCAGAAGCTGTTCCTGCTGGCGCTGTTGGTCATTGCCGTGGTGTGGCCGTTTATGGTGTCGCGCGGCACCATTGATATCGCCACCATGACGATGATCTACATCATCCTCGGTCTTGGGCTGAACGTGGTTGTTGGCCTTTCCGGCCTGCTGGTGCTGGGCTACGGCGGTTTTTACGCGATCGGTGCCTACACCTTTGCGCTGCTGAACCACTATTACGGGCTTGGCTTCTGGACCTGCCTGCCGCTGGCGGGGCTGGTCTCTGCCGCTGCCGGTTTCCTGCTCGGCTTCCCGGTGCTGCGCCTGCGCGGCGACTACCTGGCGATTGTAACGCTGGGCTTCGGTGAGATTGTGCGCATTCTGCTGCTTAACAACACCGAAGTGACTGGCGGGCCAAACGGCATCAGCCAGATCCCGAAACCGACGCTGTTTGGCCTTGAGTTCAGCCGCACAGCGCGCGAAGGGGGCTGGGATACCTTCAGCAACTTCTTCAATGTGAAATACGATCCGAGCGACCGCGTGGTGTTCCTCTATCTGGTGGCGCTGCTGCTGGTTGTGCTGACGCTGTTTGTTATCAACCGCCTGCTGCGTATGCCGCTGGGCCGCGCGTGGGAAGCACTGCGTGAAGATGAGATCGCCTGCCGCTCGCTGGGTCTCAACCCGACACGTATCAAGCTGACGGCATTTACCATCAGCGCCGCATTCGCAGGTTTTGCTGGCACGCTGTTTGCCGCGCGCCAGGGCTTTGTCAGCCCGGAGTCCTTCACCTTTGCCGAATCCGCCTTTGTACTGGCGATTGTCGTACTGGGCGGGATGGGCTCGCAGTTCGCGGTGATCCTCGCCGCTATTCTGCTGGTGGTCTCGCGCGAACTAATGCGTGATTTCAATGAATACAGCATGTTAATGCTGGGTGGTTTGATGGTGCTGATGATGATCTGGCGTCCGCAGGGCTTGCTGCCGATGACGCGGCCGCAGCTGAAACTGAAAAACGGCCAGGCAAAAGGAGAGCAGGCATGAGTCAGCCACTGTTATCGGTAAATGGCCTGATGATGCGCTTCGGCGGTTTGCTGGCGGTTAACAACGTCTCGCTGGAGCTGCGACCGCAGGAGATTGTCTCGCTGATTGGCCCAAACGGCGCGGGGAAAACCACCGTCTTCAACTGCCTGACCGGCTTTTATAAACCCACCGGCGGTACCATTATGCTGCGCGACCAGCATCTTGAAGGGCTGCCGGGCCAGCAAATCGCGCGTATGGGTGTGGTGCGTACCTTTCAGCATGTGCGCCTGTTCCGTGAAATGACGGTGATTGAGAACTTACTGGTCGCTCAGCATCAGCAATTAAAAACCGGCCTCTTCTCTGGCCTGTTGAAGACGCCCGCGTTTCGCCGCACGCAGAGCGAAGCGCTCGATCGCGCCGCGACCTGGCTTGAGAGGATCGGTTTGTTAGCGCACGCCAACCGCCAGGCCAGCAATCTGGCTTATGGCGATCAGCGCCGTCTGGAGATTATCCGCTGCATGGTGACGCAGCCGGAGATCCTGATGCTGGATGAACCGGCGGCAGGGTTAAACCCGAAAGAGACCAAAGAGCTGGATGAGCTGATCGTCGAGCTGCGTAACCATCACAACACCACCATCTTGCTGATTGAGCATGATATGAAACTGGTGATGGGTATTTCCGACCGGATCTATGTCGTCAACCAGGGGACACCGCTGGCCAACGGGACGCCGGAAGAGATTCGTAACAACCCGGACGTGATCCGCGCTTATCTGGGTGAGGCATAAGATGGAAAACGCAATGTTATCTTTCGACAAAGTTAGCGCCCACTACGGCAAAATCCAGGCGCTGCACGAGGTCAGTCTGCATATTAATCAGGGAGAGATCGTGACCCTGATTGGTGCCAACGGTGCGGGGAAAACCACCTTGCTCGGCACGCTGTGCGGCGATCCGCGCGCCACCAGCGGCCGCGTGGTGTTTGATGGTAAAGATATTACCGACTGGCAAACGGCGAAGATTATGCGTGAAGCGGTCGCGATCGTGCCGGAAGGCCGCCGCGTCTTCTCGCGGATGACCGTGGAAGAGAACCTGGCAATGGGCGGCTTCTTTGCCCACCGCGATCAATATCAGACGCGTATTAAATGGGTGTATGAACTCTTCCCGCGCCTGCATGAACGCCGCATACAGCGTGCCGGCACCATGTCCGGCGGCGAGCAGCAGATGCTGGCGATAGGCCGCGCGCTGATGAGCCAGCCGCGCCTGCTGCTGCTGGATGAGCCGTCGCTCGGGCTGGCACCGATTATCATTCAACAGATCTTCGACACCATTGAGCAGTTGCGTAAAGAGGGGATGACCATCTTCCTCGTGGAGCAGAATGCTAATCAGGCGCTGAAGCTCGCCGATCGCGGCTATGTGCTGGAGAACGGGCATGTGGTGCTCGAAGATACCGGTGATGCGCTACTGGCGAATGAAGCGGTGAGAAGCGCTTATCTCGGCGGCTAACACTTGGAAGTAAAGACATAAAAACCGGCCTCGCAAGGGTCGGTTTTTTTCTGAAAAATGCACTTCAACCATACGCAGCGAGAGGGTTCGCAACAGGATGCGGGCGGCGCTTGAGGCTTTTTGCCTCATGGCTGCGCTTCAGGAAGTTATGCAGAAATGTTGTGAGGCAGAAAGATGAAAGCCCCGAGTCAATTTTTCAATTAACCCGAGGCTACACTTACGCATCAGCAACGTCAGCGTAGCCTCTTACCTGCTGAAAGGCAAGGAAGTAAAGCTGCGCAAACAAGGGGTTTTCTGGTTCGCCGGAAAGCTCTTTTTTATTAGTGAAAACAGTAACATCAGCGATCGGGTTTAAATCTGAAAAATATATTTCAGCCATGAAGTATGGCGTGTGGCCGGGATATGATGCGGGCGGCGCTTGAGGCTTTTTGCCTCATGGGCTGCATTTAGAAGTAATACGCAGAAATGTTGTGAGGCAGAAAGATGAAAGCCCCGAGTCAATTTTTCAATTAACCCGAGGCTACACCAACGCATCAACAACGTCAGCGTAGCCTCTTACCTGCTGAAAGGCAAGGAGTTATAGGCTATGAAAATCCCGCAAACTTTTATCTGCTGCGTGTTTATTCTCTGCTTCACGCTGCTGATATTCACCTATCTGACCCGCAAATCCCTGTGCGAGCTTCGCTACCGGGACAAGGAGAGAGAGGTGGCGGCTTTGATGGCTTACGAATCCGGTAAGTAGCGACCTGGGGCAGGGAGCAATCCCTGCCTTTCAGGTGCGATGATGTTGTTGCAGCGTTGCCTTCGAGCGCCGCTTAAAGGGCTTCCTGGTTCACCGGGAAGCCCTTTGTCTGAACCGCCATTTTTCCTTCATCTTTCCATCACTTGCCCGACATCTGCCTGACGCCTGGCTGTCATGCTTTTGTAATTAAAAAGTTATTTTTCTGTCATTCGAGCGTGTCATGTTACCTCCCGAGCACAAAACGCGTGATATCGCGCATCCCGTATAACAAGAGAGAGCACAATGACGACGTTACGACATACAGCTTTGGGTCTGGCGCTGGGATTTGTTTTTGCTGGTAATGCCATGGCCGTAACCACTATCCCGTTCTGGCACTCCATGGAAGGCGAGTTAGGCAAAGAGGTCGACTCCCTGGCGCAACGTTTTAATGATACTCACCCCGATTACAAAATCGTTCCGGTCTATAAAGGCAACTACGAGCAGAACCTGAGCGCGGGCATTGCCGCCTTCCGCACCGGCAATGCGCCAGCGCTGCTGCAGGTTTACGAGGTTGGCACCGCAACGATGATGGCCTCTAAAGCGATCAAGCCGGTTTACGAGGTCTTTAAAGATGCGGGTATCACCTTTGACGAAAGCCAGTTTGTGCCGACCGTTGCGGGTTACTACACCGATTCAAAAACCGGGCATCTGCTCTCTCAACCGTTTAACAGCTCCACACCGGTGCTTTATTACAATAAAGATGCTTTCAAAAAAGCAGGTCTGAACCCGGATCAACCGCCAAAAACCTGGCAGGATCTGGCGGCTTACACAGCGAAGCTAAAAGCGGCGGGCATGAAGTGCGGCTACGCGAGCGGCTGGCAGGGCTGGATCCAGATTGAGAACTTTAGCGCCTGGCACGGTCTGCCGGTTGCCACTAAAAACAACGGTTTTGACGGTACCGATGCGGTGCTGGAGTTCAACAAGCCGGAGCAGGTGAAGCATATCGCCATGCTGGAAGAGCTGAATAAGAAGGGCGAATTCAGCTACTTTGGCCGTAAAGATGAATCCACCGAGAAGTTTTATAACGGCGATTGCGCCATCACCACCGCCTCATCCGGTTCGCTGGCGGATATTCGCCACTATGCGAAATTTAACTACGGTGTCGGCATGATGCCCTACGACGCCGACGTGAAGGGCGCGCCGCAAAACGCCATTATCGGCGGTGCCAGCCTGTGGGTAATGAAGGGCAAAGATGACGCGACTTACAAAGGCGTGGCGCAGTTCCTCGACTTCCTGACCAAACCGGAAATCGCTGCCGAGTGGCATCAGAAAACCGGTTATCTGCCTGTCACCAAGGCGGCGTACGATCTGACGCGCCAGCAGGGCTTCTATGATAAAAATCCTGGGGCAGATATCGCCACGCGCCAGATGCTGAACAAGCCGCCGTTGGCCTTCACCAAAGGGCTGCGTCTGGGCAATATGCCGCAGATCCGCACCGTGCTTGATGAAGAGCTGGAGAGCGTGTGGACCGGTAAGAAGACCCCGCAACAGGCGCTGGACTCTGCGGTTGAGCGCGGTAACCAGTTGCTGCGCCGCTTCCAGCAGTCGACCAAGTCTTAATGTACTAAGGGTCGGATAAGCGCAGCGCTTGTCCGGCCTGTAAATCGGTCAATCTATCGCGTCGCCGCCCCCCGGCATTTTCAAAAAGAGTCTTGCTATGTCCGCATCCCGTCCGGTGTTTCGTTCACGCTGGCTACCCTATCTGCTCGTCGCGCCGCAGCTGGCGATTACAGTGATTTTCTTTCTCTGGCCTGCGGGCGAAGCGCTGTGGTACTCCGTGCAGAGCGTCGATCCCTTTGGTCTCTCCAGCCAGTTTGTCGGGCTGGATAACTTTACCGCGCTGTTTCATGACAGCTACTACCTCGACGCCTTCTGGACGACGATCCGTTTTAGCGCGATGGTCACCTTCAGCGGTCTGCTGGTTTCGCTGTTCTTTGCCGCGCTGGTGGATAACGTGGTGCGTGGCAGCCGCATCTACCAGACGTTGATGCTGCTGCCCTATGCGGTGGCGCCTGCTGTTGCCGCCGTATTGTGGATCTTTTTGTTCAATCCCGGACGCGGCTTGATTACGCACTTCCTTGAGCAGTTCGGCTATGACTGGAACCATGCGCAAAACAGTGGTCAGGCGATGTTTCTGGTGGTGTTCGCCTCGGTCTGGAAGCAGATCAGCTACAACTTCCTCTTCTTCTTCGCCGCGTTGCAGTCGATTCCCCGCTCGCTGGTGGAAGCCGCCGCCATTGATGGCGCAGGACCCATTCGCCGTTTCTTCAAGCTTTCACTGCCGCTGATCGCACCCGTGAGCTTCTTTCTGCTGGTGGTCAACCTCGTCTACGCCTTCTTCGATACGTTCCCGGTTATCGATGCGGCGACAGCCGGTGGCCCGGTGCAGGCGACCACCACGCTGATTTATAAGATTTACCGCGAAGGGTTTGCCGGGCTGGATCTCTCCGCCTCTGCGGCGCAGTCGGTGATCCTGATGGTGCTGGTGATTGTGCTGACGGTGGTGCAGTTCCGTTATGTCGAAAGTAAGGTGCGCTACCAATGATTGAGAATCGCCCAGGGCTGACGCTGTTCAGCCATATCATGCTTATCTTAGGCGTTGCGGTGGTGCTGTTTCCGCTCTACGTCGCGTTTGTCACTGCCACGCTTGATAACAACGCGGTATACGACACGCCGATGACGCTGATCCCCGGCGGCCATCTGTGGGAGAACCTGCGCGCGATTTGGGTTAACGGCGTCGGTCCCCACAGCGCGCCCTTCTGGCTGATGCTGACTAACAGTTTCATCATGGCGCTGGTGATAACCGTAGGGAAAATCTCAGTTTCGATCCTCTCGGCCTTCGCCATCGTCTGGTTTCGTTTTCCGCTGCGAAACCTCTTCTTCTGGATGATCTTCAGTACCTTGATGCTGCCAGTAGAGGTGCGCATCTTCCCGACGGTGGAAGTGATCGCCAACCTTAAGCTGCTCGACAGCTATACCGGCCTGACTTTGCCACTGATGGCCTCTGCTACCGCGACTTTTCTCTTCCGTCAGTTCTTTATGACGCTGCCGGATGAACTAATCGAAGCCGCGCGCATTGATGGCGCCTCGCCAATGCGCTTTTTCCGCGACATTGTGCTGCCGCTGTCGCGCACCAATCTTGCGGCGCTGTTCGTCATCACCTTTATCTACGGCTGGAACCAGTATTTATGGCCGCTGTTGATTATCAGCGACGTCAACCTCGGCACCGCCGTGGCGGGCGTTAAAGGGATGATGTCGAGCGGTGAGGGTACGACGCAGTGGAACCAGGTGATGGCCGCAATGCTGCTGACGCTGATCCCCCCGGTTGTTATCGTTTTAACCATGCAGCGCGCCTTTGTGCGCGGTCTGGTCGACAGTGAGAAATAAGATGTCATCTCTAAAATTACAGGCAGTGACAAAAAGTTGGGACGGCGGGAAAACTCAGGTGATTGAGCCGCTGACGCTGGATGTGGCCGACGGCGAATTTATTGTCATGGTTGGCCCGTCGGGCTGCGGAAAGTCGACGCTGCTGCGCATGGTTGCCGGGCTGGAGCGCGTCTCCGGCGGCGATATCTGGATTGACCGCCAGCGCGTCACGGAGAAGGAGCCAAAAGATCGCGGCATCGCGATGGTGTTCCAGAACTATGCACTTTATCCACACATGAGCGTGGAGGAGAACATGGCCTGGGGGCTGAAAATCCGCGGTATGGGCAAAGCACATATTGCCGGACGCGTGGCGGAAGCGGCGCGTATTCTCGAGCTTGAAGGCCTGCTGAAGCGTCGACCGCGTGAGCTTTCGGGCGGTCAGCGCCAGCGCGTGGCGATGGGCCGCGCGATTGTGCGCGATCCGGCGGTTTTCCTGTTTGATGAGCCGCTCTCTAACCTTGATGCCAAGTTGCGCGTGCAGATGCGCCTTGAGTTGCAGCAGCTGCATCGCCGCCTTAATACCACCTCGCTTTATGTCACCCACGATCAGGTGGAAGCGATGACGCTGGCGCAGCGCGTGATGGTGATGAATAAAGGCGTCGCCGAGCAGATCGGTACGCCAGTTGAGGTGTATGAAAAGCCCGCCAGCCGTTTTGTCGCGAGCTTTATCGGCAGCCCGGCGATGAATTTACTCGATGGTCATATCAGCCAGACCGGCACTCACTTTGAGCTGGCAAGCGGCATGGCATTGCCGATTAACTGGCACTATCGCGGTTATGCCGGGCGGAAAATGACGCTGGGTATCCGCCCGGAACATATTGCGTTAAGCTCACAAGCCGCAGGCGGCGTACCGCTGGTGATGGATACGCTGGAGATGCTCGGGGCGGATAATCTGGCCCATGGCCGCTGGGGTGAGCAGAAACTGGTGGCGCGTCTGTCGCATCAGGAGCGCCCGGCACCCGGCAGCACGCTGTGGCTGCATCTGGCTGAACATCACCTGCACTTATTCGATGGTGAAACAGGACAACGCGTATGAATAACTGGCCCTATCCCCGCATCGTCGCCCATCGCGGCGGTGGAAAACTGGCTCCGGAAAATACCCTGGCAGCGATCGATGTCGGCGCCAGATATGGCCACACAATGATCGAATTTGACGCCAAATTATCAAAAGATGGGCAGATCTTCCTGCTGCATGACGACAACCTGGAGCGTACCAGCAATGGCTGGGGCGTGGCGGGCGAGCTGGCGTGGAGCGATCTGCTGAAAGTCGATGCCGGGAGTTGGTACAGCGGCGAGTTTAAAGGCGAGACGTTGCCGCTGTTGGCGGAGGTGGCGCAGCGCTGCCAGCAGCATGGCATGATGGCGAATATTGAAATCAAACCAACGACCGGCACCGGCCCGCTGACGGGTAAAGCTGTTGCGCTTGCTGCCCGCGAGTTGTGGTCAGAGATGACCCCGCCGCTGCTCTCGTCGTTTGAGATTGATGCACTGGAAGCGGCGCAACAGGCTGCGCCGGAACTGCCGCGCGGTCTGCTGCTGGATGCCTGGCGCGATGACTGGCAGGAGGTGACTGACCGCCTGGCCTGCACCTCTATTCATCTCAACCACAAATTGCTTGATGAAGCGCGCGTCTGCATGCTGCGCGACGCCGGCCTGCGCATTCTGGTTTATACGGTGAATCAGCCGGCGCGTGCGGCGGAGTTGCTGGCGTGGGGCGTCGATTGCATCTGTACGGATAATATTGACGCTATCGGGCCCCACTTTGGCGCTTAAGGCGTAGTGGTTTGCGGTGTGCTGTGCAGCATGCCGCCACTTTGCGTTTGGGTCTGCGGCAGCATATGCGGCTGCTGCAGGGTCGAACCGCTGGCGCTGTTTTGCGGATGTAACATCCCGCTGCCGCCATTATTGCTGCTCTGGCTTAATGCTCCTGCGTCGTTACTACCCGGCTGGCTGAGCATCCCGCCACCGCTACTGCTGCCCTGGCTTAACATCCCGCCGTTGCTGTTGGGGAGCACTTGCTGGTGGGCGGGGTCGAGCTCCCCCGGCTGAGCCTGCCTTATTCGCTGTGAATTATCGTTCATCTGCATTTGCAGGTTCTGCTGCTGCTGGCGGCTCTGCGTCTGTTGCTGCTGTTTCAGTAACCCTTGCTGCTGCTGTTGCTGGTTGAGCATTTGCGTCTGCATCCGCTGCTGGCTTGGCACGACATACCCCGGTTGATTCGGGTTATTTGTCGGGTTAAGCGGCTGTGCGAAAGCGGTAAACGGCAGCAGGGCTGCCACAATCACAAGGCGTTTCATTCTCATCTCCTCCCGTTGAGGCCTGCCCCTAAGTTTAGTCGCATTCCTGCATGACCATGATTTTTTGCGCATTGTGAACCAGACTTAAGCGGGAACTGTAGCCCTTCTTTGTGGAGAACGACGATGATCAAACAGCAGTTTGCGCGTTGGGCGGCAATCGCCGCGCTGACGGCGGGAGCATGTTTCAGTGTCGGCGCTGCGCCGCCGCCTGCTCAGGCACCCGCGCCAGCCCCCGTTTCGTATGGGGTGGAAGCCGATGTCTTTCATCCGGTAGTAGCCCATCAGGGGATGGTGGCCTCGGTGGATGAAGCCGCGACCCGCGTGGGTGTGGAGATCCTCAAAGAGGGCGGTAATGCGGTCGATGCGGCGGTCGCGGTAGGTTATGCGCTGGCGGTGACCCATCCGCAGGCGGGCAACCTGGGCGGTGGCGGGTTTATGATGATCCGCACTAAAGAGGGCAAGGTCACGGCGATCGATTTCCGCGAAATGGCGCCCGCAGCCGCTACGCGCGATATGTTCCTTGATGAACAGGGCAACCCGGACAGCAAAAAATCCCTGACCTCCCATCTCGCTTCCGGTACGCCCGGCACGGTCGCCGGCTTCTCGCTGGCGCTGGAGAAGTACGGCTCGCTGCCGCTGAAAAAGGTGGTGCAGCCTGCCATCAAACTGGCGAAGCAGGGCTTCACGGTTAACGATGCGCTGGCGGACGATCTCAAAACCTACGGCAGTGAAGTGCTGCCGAACCACGACACCAGTAAGGCGATCTTCTGGAAAGAGGGTGAGCCGCTGAAGAAGGGTGACAAGCTGGTGCAAGCCAACCTCGCGAAGAGCCTTGAACTGATTGCTGAAAAGGGGCCAGATGGTTTCTATAAAGGCACAACGGCAGAGCAGATCGCCCAGGAGATGAGCAAAAACGGCGGGCTGATCACCAAAGAGGATCTGGCAAATTATAAAGCCGTTGAGCGTACGCCGGTGAGCGGCGACTACCGCGGTTATCAGGTCTACTCCATGCCGCCGCCATCCTCTGGCGGGATCCATATCATTCAGATCCTCAACATCCTGGAGAATTTCGACCTGGCGAAATATGGCTTCGGCAGCGCGGATGCGATGCAGGTAATGGCGGAAGCGGAAAAATATGCCTACGCCGACCGCTCTGAATACCTTGGCGACCCCGATTTTGTCAAAGTGCCGTGGCAGGCGCTGACCAGCAAAGCGTACGCCAAATCGATTGCTGAACAGATTGATGTCAATAAAGCGCGCCCCTCCAGCCAGATCCGCCCCGGCAAGCTGGAACCTTACGAGAGTAACCAGACCACGCACTTCTCGGTGGTGGATAAAGAGGGGAATGCCGTAGCGGTGACCTATACGCTGAACACCGTGTTTGGCAGCGGCATTGTTGCCGGCAATACCGGCATTCTGATGAACAACCAGATGGATGATTTCTCAGCCAAACCGGGTGTGCCAAATGTTTATGGCCTGGTGGGCGGCGATGCGAATGCTATCGGGCCGGGTAAACGTCCGCTCTCATCCATGTCGCCAACCATTGTGCTGAAAGATGGTAAAACCTGGCTGGTCACCGGTAGCCCTGGCGGCAGCCGGATTATCACTACTGTGCTGCAAATGGTAGTGAACACCATCGATTATGGAATGAACGTTGCCGAAGCGACCAATGCGCCACGGTTCCATCATCAGTGGTTGCCGGACGAACTGCGCGTGGAGAAGGGTTTTAGCCCTGACACTCTGAAACTGCTGGAGCAGAAGGGGCAGAAAGTCGCCGTGAAAGCCTCAATGGGGAGTACGCAGAGCATTATGGTTGGGCCGGATGGCACGCTGTATGGTGCGTCCGATCCGCGTTCGGTAGATGATTTAACCGCAGGATATTAAAGCAATTTCCCTCTCCCGGCCGGGAGAGGGATCTTTTAGCCCTTCATTCGCGCCATATAGTACGAATCGACATACTCGCCGTTACGCAGCGCATGACGTTTCGCCGTGCCTTCCACTTCAAAACCAAACTTACGGTAGACCGCCAGCGCGGGTGCGTTATCGGCGAAAACCGACAACTCAATGCGGTCGATGCGCAGCCAGTTATCGCACAATTGCACCATCTCGTTGATTAACGCGCTGGCGACGCCGCGGTTTTGAAACTGAGGCGCAACCATAATGCCAAAGCTGGCGACGTGGCTGCGACGCGGGTTCTGCTCGACCATTAAACCGAGATGGCCCGCTACCCGCTCATCAAGCGTGGCAATCAGATCCCGGCGGCCCGGCTGCGGCGTCAGGCGTTTATGCCAGTGGTCGGAAGAGGGATGAGGTAGCTGGAGTAGGTTTTGATACACCTCGGGCTGCGCGTAAATCTGTCGTAACGGTTCGACATCGTGCATTTCAGCGTGGCGTATCACTATCTCGCTCATCCTGCTTCTCCTGTTGGTTGGGTTAGCTTTCACATTCCGGTCTTTCAGGCGAAGCGTCAACTGCCATTTTTTGTCACAGGGGGTAGACAAGTGCGAATGATAATGATTATTATTGCCATGCGTTCAGGGAAACCGTACGGTAATCCTGAAAGCACGACATTGCTCACATTGCTTCCAGTATTTCTTAGCCAGCCGGGTGCTGGCTTTTTTTTACCTGCTATTCAGCGGCTCGCTTCTTCTCTTTCTCAACGCTTAATTTTGCTACTGGCGCGGTGAGTTTTGCCTGGCCTGAGAAGGTGCCGCCTTTCTTGATGGTCAGCGCGCTGTAGGTCAGCGTGCCATTGATGTTGCCATTCTCTTCGATATTCAGCGTTTCGCTGCTGCACTCGCCGTTCACCGTGCCATCAATAAACAGTTCGCGACAGGAGAGGTTACCTTCAACCACGCCATTACGCATGATGCGAATAATGTTGTCTTTCGCTTCGATATTGCCGGTAAGCGTGCCGTAAATATGCACTTGCCCGTTCGAGGTAATGTTGCCGACAAAGTTGGTGCCGCTGGCGACAACCGTATTCTGCTTCTCATCGCGCAGCGTCTCTTTTTCGTTAATCAGTGAGGCTGCAATCGGTTGTAGTGGGGGCGTTTTTGGGGTTTTCTCTTTACCAAACATAGCGTTAACCTGATGTTGTACAAAGTGTAAGAAGAAGCCGAGAAGCGTTAGCGATGCCGCAACCAGTGCCCAGAGCCGTGCGTCAATGCACCAGCTCCCCAGCGCGAAGGCCCAAAAAGCAAGAGCGAGATTTAAATACCAGTAGTGCTTATCCATGCTGTATTGCGCGCAACTCCCTGCGTGGTGGGTGCTTCTGACTTATGAAAGGGGCAAAAGGATATTGCCGCGTGTTTTATGCGGGAATTAGGGGTGGCGATCAAGAGCGCGGAAGAAAAATCGGAATTTATAAATGGCTTAAAAACATAACAATAATCGATAAATAGAAGCTTCTGGTTTTAGCTCTCGCCGCGCCTGGTCTAAGGTAAAGAGAGATATTCTGCAAAGGACGACACGATGACTCTACATTGCGCATTTATTGGATTTGGTAAAAGCACCACCCGTTATCACCTGCCTTATGTTCTCAACCGTAAAGCCAGCTGGCACGTGGCGCACATCTTCCGTCGCCATCCGAAGCCAGAGGAGCAACATCCCGACTATCAGCACATCCACTTCACCAGCGATCTGGACGAAGTGCTTAACGATCCGCAGGTCAAACTGGTGATCGTCTGTACCCATGCCGATAGCCATTTCGACTATGCAAAACGCGCGCTGGAAGCGGGTAAAAACGTGCTGGTCGAGAAGCCTTTCACGCCGACCATGGCTGAAGCGATCACGCTATTTGAGCTGGCGAAAAGCAAAGGCCTGACGGTGACGCCGTATCAGAACCGCCGTTTTGACTCCTGCTTCCTCACCACCAAAAAGGTGATTGAGAGCGGCAAACTGGGTGAGATCGTCGAGATCGAAAGTCATTTTGACTACTACCGCCCGGAAGCGGAAAGCAAGCCGGGTCTGCCGCAGGATGGCTCGTTTTATGGCCTCGGCGTGCACACCATGGATCAAATTATCTCGCTGTTTGGCCGCCCGGATCACGCCGCGTACGACATTCGCAGCCTGCGCAACAAAGCCAACCCTGACGATACGTTTGAAGCACAACTCTTCTATGGCGATCTGAAAGCGATTGTGAAAACCAGCCATCTGGTCAAAATCGATTACCCGAAATTTATCGTCCATGGTCGTAAAGGCTCGTTCGTTAAATATGGCGTCGATCAGCAGGAGACCAGCCTGAAGGCGAATATCATGCCGGGCGACGCGGGCTTTGCCGCAGACGACAGCGTGGGCATTCTGGAGTATGTCAACGAGGCGGGCGAAACGGTGCGTGAAGAGATTACGCCCGAGTCGGGCGACTACGGACGCGTCTATGATGCGCTCTATGAAACGCTGACGAACGGCGCGGAAAATTACGTCAAGGAAACTGACGTTCTTACCAACCTTGAGCTGCTGGAACGCGCGTTTGAGCAGGCGTCGCCTGCCACGATAACCCTTGCCAAATAAGGCTGAATGGCTCCTCTTTTCTTGTTCACTTTTTTTGAACAGAGGAGTCAATTTTCACCCTCTATGATTGGGCAATGATTGCGTCCACACTTACCCCATCGAAAACAGACGGGGTAAACAAGATGATTTTCTTACGCAAAGCAAATGACCGCGGACACGCTAACCATGGCTGGCTGGACTCCTGGCACACCTTCTCGTTTGCTAACTATTACGATCCGAACTTCATGGGTTTTTCAGCGCTGCGCGTGATTAACGATGATGTTATCGATGCGGGGCAGGGCTTCGGGACCCATCCGCATAAAGACATGGAAATCCTGACTTATGTCCTGGAAGGTGCGGTAGAGCATCAGGACAGCATGGGTAACAAAGAGCAGGTTCCGGCGGGTGAATTCCAGATCATGAGCGCCGGTACCGGAGTACGCCACTCTGAGTACAACCCGAGCAAAACCGATCGTCTGCGCCTGTACCAAATCTGGATCATTCCGGAAACTAACGGTATCGAGCCGCGCTACGAGCAGCGCCGCTTTGACGCTACCCAGGGCAAACAGCTGGTGCTTTCGCCGGACGCCCGCGACGGTTCGCTGAAAGTGCATCAGGATATGGAGCTTTACCGCTGGGCGCTGCTGAAAGATGAGCAGTCTGTGCATCAGATCGCCGCCGAACGTCGCGTCTGGATCCAGGTCGTGAAAGGTGAAGTCACCATTAATGGCACCAAAGCGACCACCAGCGATGGTCTTGCGATCTGGGATGAGCAGGCGATCTCTGTGCATGCCGACAGCGACAGCGAAATCCTGCTCTTCGATCTGCCGCCGGTGTGATGTGGCGTAAATAAATCGCGCAATCCTGGGGTTTTTGACCGCAGGATTGCGCATTGTCCGTGATAAACTGCGCACCCCTCTCTTTTGCGTAAATTATCAGGGCGATGAAAAAGAAAAGACCCGTACTACAGGATGTGGCCGATCGCGTAGGCGTGACCAAAATGACGGTCAGCCGTTTTTTGCGTAACCCGGAACAGGTTTCCGTCGCTTTACGGGGCAAAATCGCCGCTGTCCTTGATGAACTGGGTTATATCCCCAACCGCGCACCCGATATTCTCTCCAACGCCACCAGCCGCGCCATTGGCGTGCTTCTCCCCTCTTTGACGAACCAGGTCTTCGCTGAAGTGCTTCGCGGCATTGAAAGCGTCACCGACGCGCACGGTTATCAAACCATGCTGGCGCACTATGGCTACAAAGCGGAAATGGAGGAGGAGCGGCTGGAGTCGATGCTCTCCTGGAACATCGATGGACTGATCCTCACCGAACGCACCCACACGCCGCGCACGTTGAAAATGATCGAAGTGGCGGGCATTCCGGTTGTGGAATTGATGGACAGCAAATCTCCCTGCCTCGATATCGCCGTTGGCTTTGATAACTTTGAGGCCGCCAGGCAAATTACCGCCGCCATTCTTGCGCGCGGCCATCGTCGCGTTGCCTATCTCGGTGCACGTCTGGATGAACGTACTATCATCAAACAGAAGGGGTACGAGCAGGCGATGCTGGATGCGGGGCTGACGCCGTACAGTGTGATGGTGGAACAATCCTCCTCTTATACCGCCGGCATTGAGTTGATGCGTCAGGCGCGCCGCGAGTATCCGCAGCTTGATGGGATCTTCTGTACTAACGATGATCTTGCCGTTGGCGCCGCGTTTGAGTGCCAGCGCCTGGGGCTGAAGATCCCACAAGATATGGCGATTGCCGGGTTCCACGGGCATGACATCGGTCAGGTGATGGAGCCGCGTCTGGCAAGCGTGCTGACGCCGCGTGAGCGCATGGGGCGCATCGGTGCGGAACGGCTGCTGGCGCGTATCCGTGGTGAAGCAGTTACGCCAAAAATGTTAGATTTAGGTTTCACTTTGTCACCGGGTGGATCTATTTAGTCTGACAAATTTGAAGTAGCTCACACTTATTTATCTCTGACCGCTGTGGATATTGCTTCTCTGGGATCGCGGCAGGACAATGTTACCGATAACAGTTACCCGTAACAATCACTCTTGCACCCGTGGGGGCTTCCCTTTGAGCACAACAAACCTTGATCACCATGTTTTCGTTCTGATGGGCGTTTCAGGCAGCGGCAAATCAGCGGTTGCCAGCGAAGTCGCGTATCAGCTTAAAGCCGCGTTTCTCGACGGCGACTTTCTCCATCCGCGGAGCAACATCAACAAGATGGCCTCCGGCGAGCCGCTGAATGACGATGACCGCAAACCGTGGTTGCAGGCGCTGAACGATGCTGCCTTCGCTATGCAGCGCACCAACAAAGTGTCGCTGATCGTCTGCTCGGCGCTGAAAAAGCACTATCGCGACCAGCTGCGCGCCGGTAATCCTAACCTCTCCTTTATCTACCTGAAGGGCGAATTCGATGTTATCGAAAGCCGCCTGAAAGCGCGTAAAGGCCACTTCTTCAAAACGCAGATGCTGGTCACCCAGTTCGAAACGCTGCAGGAGCCGGGCGAAGATGAACGCGATGTGCTGGTGGTGAACATTGACCAACCGCTTGATGGCGTGGTCGCCAGCACCATTGAAGTGATAACCAAAGGCCGTGAGCAGTGAGTACATTAACGCTGGTATTAACCGCAGTCGGTTCTGTTTTACTGCTGCTATTTTTAGTGATGAAAGCGCGAATGCACGCTTTCGTTGCGCTGATGGTGGTCTCGATTGGTGCCGGGCTCTTCTCCGGTATGCCGCTAACGAAAATTGCGCAGACCATGGAAAAGGGGATGGGCGGTACGCTCGGGTTCCTCGCCATTGTGGTCGCACTCGGCGCGATGTTCGGCAAAATCCTGCATGAGACCGGTGCGGTGGACCAAATCGCCGTCAAAATGCTTAACTCCTTCGGGCACAGCCGCGCGCACTATGCGATTGGCCTCGCCGGGCTGATTTGCGCCCTGCCGCTCTTCTTCGAAGTGGCGATTGTCCTGCTGATAAGCGTTGCCTTCTCGATGGCGCGCCACACCGGCACTAACCTGGTCAAACTGGTTATCCCGCTGTTCGCAGGCGTTGCGGCAGCGGCGGCATTTCTGCTGCCGGGGCCTGCACCGATGCTGCTCGCCTCGCAGATGCATGCAGATTTCGGCTGGATGATCCTGATTGGCCTCTGCGCCGCGATCCCGGGCATGCTGGTCGCCGGGCCGCTGTGGGGCAACTTTATTAGCCGCCACGTTGAGTTGCATATTCCGGACGATGTTAGCGAGCCGCATCTCGGCGAAGGCAAAATGCCGTCGTTTGGCTTCAGCCTCGCGCTGATCCTGTTGCCGCTGGTGCTGGTGGGGATGAAAACCATCGCCGCGCGTTTCGTAGCGCAAGACAGCACGCTCTATCAATGGTTGGAGTTTATCGGTCACCCCTTCACCGCCATTCTGGTTGCCTGTCTGGTAGCGATTTATGGTCTGGCAGTGCGTCAGGGAATGGCAAAAGATCGCGTAATGGAGATTTGCGGCCAGGCGCTACAACCGGCGGGGATTATTCTGCTGGTGATTGGTGCGGGCGGCGTCTTCAAACAGGTGCTGGTCGATTCCGGCGTTGGCCCAGCGCTCGGTGAAGCGTTAACCGGCATGGGTCTACCGATTGCCCTGACCTGTTTCGTGCTGGCAGCGGCGGTGCGCATTATCCAGGGGTCCGCAACGGTCGCCTGTCTGACCGCAGTCGGTCTGGTAATGCCGGTTATTGAACAGCTGCACTTCAACGGCGCGCAGATGGCGGCACTCTCAATCTGTATCGCGGGCGGTTCGATTGTGGTGAGCCATGTGAATGATGCCGGTTTCTGGCTCTATGGCCGCTTTACTGGCGCGACAGAAGCGCAAACCCTGAAGACCTGGACAATGATGGAAACCATCCTCGGCACTACCGGTGCGATTATCGGGATGATCGCCTTTACGCTGCTGAGCTAAAGGCAAAAGAAAACCCGGTGGTTTCAGGCCACCGGGTTTTTATCTTAACGCTTAAGAAGCGAGCGACAGTTCCGCTTTGTTATTGCGCGTCAGCCACTGAGCCACATGCGCCTGCTCCTCTTCACTCAGCCACATGCCAAGTTTGGTACGACGCCAGATGGCATCGTCGAGGCGACGAACCCACTCATGCTCCACCAGGTAACGCAGTTCGGCTTCATACAGTTCATGACCGAAGTGCTCGCCCATGCCATCCAGGCTGGTGATACCCGACAGAATCAGTTCACTGTTGCTACCGTAGGTACGGGCATAATGGCGCGCCAGCGATTCGCTAATGAACGGGTATTTACGGCGCAGTTTCGCTGCGTAATCCTCGCGATCGCCGTTGATATCACCGCCGGGCAGAACGCACTCTTTGGTCCACGCCGGGCCGATACCTTTGTAGTACGGCGTCAGTTTTTCCAGCGCATGCTCCGCCAGCTTACGATAGGTGGTGAGTTTCCCGCCGAAGACCGACAGCAGCGGCGCTTTGCCGTTCTCGTCATGGATATCGAGCGTGTAATCACGGGTGATCGCCTGCGGTGAATCGGATTCGTCATCGCAGAGCGGGCGCACGCCGGAGTAGGTCCAGGCAATATCCTCACGCGTGAGCTGTTTCTTAAAGTGATCGTTGTAGACATTGAGCAGGTAATTGATCTCGTCTTCGTCGATCTTCACGTTTTTCGGGTCGCCGTGGTACTCAACGTCGGTGGTACCGATAATGGAGAACTCATCCATCCACGGGATCACAAAGACAATACGTTTATCTTCGTTTTGCAGGATATAGGCCTGCTTCTGCGCATGGGCACGCGGCACCACGATGTGGCTGCCCTTGATCAGGCGAATGCCGTATGGCGAAGGCAGTTTCATGCCGTCATCAAAGAACTCTTTCACCCATGGGCCAGTGGCGTTGACCAGACCGCGCGCTTTCCAGCTAAATTTCTCGCCGGTATCGATATCTTCCGCTTCTACCACCCACAGGCCGTTTTCACGACGCGCGCTGGTGGCGCGGGTGCGGGTCATTACTTTCCCGCCTTTACGCTCAACCATCTGCGCATTCGCCAGCACCATGCGCGCATCATCAACCCAGCAGTCGGAATATTCGAATCCGCGCACGATTTCCGGTTTCAGCACCGATTCTGAGCCAAATCGCAACCCTTTGGACGCCGGCAGGCTGGTGCGTTTACCCAGGTGATCGTACATAAACAGACCAATGCGAATCATCCACGCCGGGCGCAGGTGAGGGCGGTGCGGCAGGCGGAAACGCATCGGGAAAGCGATATGCGGTGCCATTTTCAGCAGCACTTCACGTTCGGCGAGCGCTTCGCTCACCAGGCGGAATTCATAGTGTTCAAGGTAGCGCAGGCCACCGTGAATCAATTTAGAGCTGTTGCTGGATGTCGCGCAGGCGAGATCCTGAGCCTCAAGCATGAGCACGGATAAACCACGCCCTGCGGCGTCAACCGCGATACCGGCACCGTTAATGCCCCCGCCTATCACAATCAGATCTTTGGTTTCCATGCTATCCTCACGCACTTTCGTAAAAGCTCAAAAATGTTCGATATCGCTCATAATAGCAAAGGAACGCGCTTTTGGTAACATCAAAAAAACAATTTAGAGTGATATGCATAACATAATGGCGCATCACCGGGGTCACGACGTACACTTGTCGCAGCCTAGCCATAATTCGTGTCAATAAAGAGAACGCCATGGATCAGTTTGAATGTATTAATGTCGAAGAGACCCACCAGAAATTGCAGCAGCAACAGGCCGTGCTGGTCGATATCCGCGATCCGCAGAGTTTCGCGATGGGCCATACGCCGGGCGCGTTTCACCTCACCAACGACACGCTGGGCGCGTTTATGCGCGACAACGATTTCGACACGCCGGTGATGGTGATGTGCTATCACGGCAACAGCAGTAAAGGTGCCGCGCAATATCTGTTGCAGCAGGGCTATGAAGAGGTCTACAGCGTCGATGGTGGTTTCGATGCGTGGCATCGCCACTTCCCGGCAGAAGTCGAGCACGGCACGCTTTAGGCGAAGCGCGACTCTCCGCTATACTGTCTCTCTTTGTATGGACTAAGCGACGCCCGTCATGTTGATGATTACCTCTTTTGCTAACCCCCGCGTCGCCCAGGCGTTTGTCGACTATATGCAGACTCAGGGCGTTATCCTGACGATCCAGCACCATGAGCAGACCGACATCTGGCTGGCGGACGAAAGCCAGGCCGAACGCGTGCGCAGCGAGCTGGCGCGCTTTTTGGAAAACCCCGCCGATCCGCGCTATCTGGCGGCGAGCTGGCAATCCGGCCAGACCGACAGCGGTTTGCACTACCGCCGTTTCCCTCTTTCAGCCGCCCTGCGTGAGCGCGGCGGGCCGCTGACTATCGCCATCTCCGTGCTCTGCATTATCGTATTCCTGCTGATGAACGTGATGGGCGATGAAGTCGTGATGGCGTGGCTCGCCTGGCCATGGGATGAGAGCCTGCGCTTTGAAGCCTGGCGCTACTTCACCCACGCGATCATGCACTTTTCGCTGCTGCACATTCTCTTTAACCTCTTCTGGTGGTGGTATCTTGGCGGCGCGGTGGAGAAGCGGCTCGGCAGCGGCAAACTGGTAGTGATTACGCTGATTAGCGCGCTGTTAAGCGGGTTTGTACAGCACCAGCTTACCGGCCCCTGGTTCGGCGGCCTCTCCGGCGTGGTCTATGCCCTGATTGGCTATGTCTGGCTGCGCGGCATACGCGACCCGGAACCGAAGGTGGCGCTGCCGAACGGCCTATTTATCTTTACGGTGTTACTGATGGTGGCGGAATGGTTCGGCTTAACCGGCTTCGCCATTGCCAGCGGCGCGCATACGGCAGGGATTGTTATTGGCCTGGCGATGGCGCTGGTGGACTCGCAGAATGTGCGAAAACGAACATAATTATCCAGGGACACATGATGAAACAGACACAGCGTCACGACGCGATTATCGAGCTGGTTAAACAACAGGGATATGTCAGCACCGAAGAGCTGGTTGAACAGTTCTCCGTCAGCCCGCAGACAATTCGTCGCGATCTGAACGATCTGGCCGATCAGAACAAAATTTTGCGTCACCACGGCGGTGCTGCGCTGCCTTCCAGCTCGGAAAACACCTCGTGGCACGACCGGAAAACGACGCTGGCGGCGGAAAAAGAGCGTATTGCCCGCCGCGTGGCCGAGCAGATCCCCAATGGCGCGACGCTGTTTATCGATATCGGCACCACGCCGGAAGCGGTCGCCCATGCGCTGCTCGACCACAGCGAACTGCGGGTTGTCACCAACAACCTTAACGTCGCTAATACTTTGATGAAGAAGTCGGATTTCCACGTCATTCTGGCGGGCGGCGAACTGCGTAGCCGCGACGGCGGTATCGTCGGCGAAGCGACCCTCGATTTTATCTCCCAGTTCCGCCTCGATTTCGGCATCCTGGGTATCAGCGGCATCGATGCAGACGGCTCGCTGCTGGAGTTTGACTACCATGAAGTGCGCACCAAGCGCGCGATCATTGAGAACTCGCGCCATGTGATGCTGGTGGTGGATCACTCGAAGTTTGGCCGCAATGCGATGGTCAATATGGGCAGCATCAGCCTTGTCGATGCGGTCTACACCGATGTGATGCCGCCCGCAGGCGTGATGCAGGTGATCAGCCACAACAATGTGCAGCTGGAACTCTGCTAGCCGTTATACCCCATAACCCATGATTTTCAGCAGCCGCTGGGCGTGCTGCACCGCATCCTGACGGTGGGCAACGCCCAGCTTCTGATAGAGGTTGCGGATATGGGTTTTGATGGTCGTCGCGGCGACAGCCAGTTCACCGGCGATCTGCTCGTTGCTGTACCCCGAATAGATAAGCCCCAGCACCTGCCATTCACGCTGAGTCAGCGGGCTGGTGCGGATCAGTTCCGGCACTTCCGGGTGCGTCAGTAAGCGCTCGACAAAGCTCTCATCAAAGTGGGCGAACTTATGCCGGTGATGCTGGTTGATTTCGCGCAGAATGCGCTGGGCGCGGTGCTGATCCAGCTCCGGCAGCGTGTTGAGCTGAATGAGCTGGCGCAACTGCTGCGCCATTGGCTCACCCTCAATCACAAAGTGGCTGATAAACCCGGTACGGTTGGCGAGCTGTAGCGCTTCAAGCAGCACGCGCTGGGCATCGTTTTTGCGCCCGGCATGCCAGTAAAGCTGGTTGAGCAGCAGCAGGTTGCGGTTGATATCGCTCATCAGGCGTAGGCTGCGCGCGTTTTCGTTTAACTCCTCAAGCACCATCTCCGCCGGGTCAAAATCGCCCAGCAGGATCTGCGCGCGGGCAATGTTGCGCCACTGGCTTTGCAGGAAGTGGTTATTGGCAAAGGCTGGTTTTGGCGTCTGGCGCAGCCACTGCGCGGCGGCGTTTTTATCGCCGGTCATTTGCCAGTAGATCATCCGCACTTTATCGGCGTTCGATACCCAGTCGCTGTGATACTGGCCGTTGCCGAGCAGGTTCTCCAGCCGGTGCAAGTGGCTGCGGGCGTTATCCAGATCGCCACGCGCCAGCGAGACCTGCACAATCAGCGCCAGGCACTGCAACTGCTGCTGCGGTTGCAGTGCGGCCAGCACTTCCATCCCCTGACGTGCGGCGGCTTCCGACTCGTCGAGCCGCGCCCACGCCCACAGAAGCTGGGCGCGAATGCGGAGTAAAAATTCATGCATCGGCAGCTGTTCAAGATGCTGCTCGCGGATAAGCGCGAAGGCTTTCTCCTGCATCTCCCACGCGGCCTGCAAAAAGCCCTGCGCGAAGAGGATTTCGCTCTGCTGGATCAGGCTCCACAGCGCGTAGTGCCAGACATCGTGACGGCGGGCCATCTGCTCGGTTTGCTGCATCACCGCCAGCGAATTGGCCAGCTCGCCTTTGCAGTGCAGAACTTCGCCATGCACCGACGTGGCGACAATCCGGCTGTAGTAGTTAGCCAGCGGCAGTTCGTCGAGCGCCACCATCGCCAGCCGTTCTGCTTCTACCGGATCGCCATCGTTAATCGCCACCTGGGCGCGCAGGGCGTTGAAATCGCCATGCAGCGAGGCATCCATCTGGGTCGTCATCTCCTGCTCGGCGCGTGCCAGCAGGGTGTTCACTTCGCTATAGCGGTGCTGGCTTTGCATCAGCCACGCCTGCAGCAGCACCAGCCGCGGGTTCTCCAGCAGGCTCTCCCACGGCAGCGCTTTCAGCGACTCCTCCAGCAGGCTCAGCTCGCTGTGGTTAAACAGACCCCACGCGTGATTGAGCAGGATATCGCGCAGCATCACGCCGTCGCCCGCCGCCAGAGCATGGTGGATCGCTTCGCTCGGGAAACCTTGCGCCATCCAGCTCTCGGCCGCCGCGCGGTGAATATTGGGTAGCTCCGTCGCCAGCTCCCACTGGCAGCGCTGGCGCAGGAAACTGCCGAACAGCGGGTGGTAGCTAAACCACTCGCCGGAGTCATCCATGCGCTGTAAAAAGAGCCCCTGACGCTCAATCTCTTCGAGCCGCATCTGCCCGTTCTCTTCGCCGGTGACGCGCACAATCAGCGCATCGTTCATTGAGCGCAGCAGAGCACTTTTGAGAAGGAACTGGCGGGTGGCGGGATCGACATTATCGAGCACTTCATCGACCAGATAATCGGAGAGATGGCTGGCGTTGATGCCCGCGAGGCGGCGCGCGGAGTGGTGCGGCGCGCTGTGGTTTTGACGGGCGGAGAGGGCGATCAGTTGCAGCGCCGTGGCCCAGCCAGCGACATCATCACACAGCCGGCTGCTCTCAGCCGCTTCGATGGGCGCATTGAGGCGGCAGTCAAAAAACTGCTTCGCCTCCTGGTGGGTAAAGGCCAGCTGTTGGCTGCCCACTTCGAGCAGTTGTTCGCGCACGCGCAGGTTGGCAATCCCCAGCTGCGGCAGGTTACGCGAGAGCACAATCAGGGTCAGGTTTTCCGGCTGATGGCGCAGGAAGAAACGCATCGCATCGTGGATCACCGGGTTGGTAATCAGATGGTAATCATCAATCACCAGGTAGAGCGGGCGCTGCCATTCGGTCAGTTCAACAAACAGCTGCGAGAAGAGTGAAGGCAGGCTGGCGTACTGGCGTTTTTGCGCCATCACTTCGCTGCTGACGCAATGCCCGCCGGTGGCCTGCTGCACTGCGGCGATAAAGTAGCTGGCGAAGCGCTCCTGCTGATTATCTCCCTCATCGAGCGAGAACCAGCCGACGTCGCTTTTCCCCGCCGCCCATTGCGAAACGAGGGTAGTCTTGCCGTAGCCCGCAGGGCTGGTTACCAGCGCAAGCCGATAATTGTTGGCGCCGGAAAGTTTCGCCAGCAGACGTTCGCGCACCACCGTATGGTCGAGTCGAACCGGGCGACTTAATTTGGACGGAATCAACATAGTTATCACTTCACTGTGAGGGAGAACTGAGATGCGATTTTTTTTGTGCTTCGTAATTAATCTCAATACGTTCGGACAGATGAGGAAATATTGCAAGTTATGTCCGGATCTGACGATTGTGAATTTGCACTATGTCACAGTTCTATTTATGTGCCGAATAAATTCAGCCCATGCAGGGCGGGCGGCGGCGTAAAAACGGGCAAATTTTCCGCAGAAAAATAGGCCATATTAATGGGTCGCGTAAAAGCAACGCGCAATTAGCGAAACGGTAACCTCGCCGCGCATAAAATATTATTTCGCCGCGTTCTCTGCGCGCGTAAAACAATTTATTACCGAAACGGCATTTCATTATCGGCTCACCGTGCGATAAAAATTTTAGGTGGCGGCGATCACACTTTTTCGCTCATCCCCGCTACTCCTCCCTGTCTAATCCCCGCCAGGATGAGGAAGTGATTCCCGTAGATCTGCACACTAGCGCTAATGTCGATTATCTTCACACAGGACCCGGATTTTTATGACAAAGCCAACGTTTGATAAAGCGCAATTTGAAGCGGCCCTGACGCGCCAGTGGCAGCGTTTTGGGGTTCACTCTGCAACGGAAATGACAACTCGCCAGTGGTGGCATGCCGTGAGCGGCGCGCTGGCGGAACTGTTGGCGGCGCAGCCTGCGCCAAAAGCGGCGAAGGAGCAGCGCCACGTTAACTACATCTCAATGGAGTTTTTGATCGGTCGCCTGACGGGCAACAACCTGCTGAACCTCGGCTGGTATGAGGCGGTCGGCGACGTATTACAGGCGCACGATATCCAGCTGACCGATCTGCTGGAAGAGGAGATCGATCCGGCGCTCGGTAACGGCGGCCTGGGGCGTCTGGCGGCCTGTTTCCTCGACTCGATGGCGACCGTCGGCCAGCCCGCCACCGGGTATGGCCTCAACTACCAGTACGGGCTATTTCGCCAGTCCTTTGTCGACGGCCAGCAGCATGAAGCGCCGGACGACTGGCACCGCCGCAGCTACCCATGGTTCCGCCACAACGAACAGCTGGATGTGCAGGTCAACATTGGCGGCAAAGTGAGTAAAGAGGGGCAGTGGCAACCGGCCTTTACCCTCGTGGGCGAAGCCTGGGATCTACCGGTGATTGGCTACCGCAATGGCATTACCCAGCCGCTACGTTTGTGGCAGGCGACTCATGCGCATCCGTTTAACCTCACCAAATTCAACGACGGCGACTTCCTGCGCGCGGAGCAGACGGGTATCGACGCTGAAAAGCTCACCAAAGTGCTCTACCCGAACGACAACCATCAGGCCGGTAAGAAGTTGCGTCTGATGCAGCAATATTTCCAGTGCGCCTGCTCGGTAGCAGATATTCTGCGTCGTCATCACCTGGCCGGACGCAAGCTGGCGCAACTGCCGGATTACGAAGTGATCCAGTTGAATGACACCCACCCAACCATTGCCATCCCTGAACTGCTGCGCGTGCTGCTTGATGAGCATCAGCTGAGCTGGGATGACGCCTGGGCAATTACCAGCCGTACCTTTGCTTACACCAACCATACGCTGATGCCGGAAGCGCTGGAGCGCTGGGATGAGTCGCTGGTGAAAGCGCTGCTGCCACGCCATATGCAGATCATCAAACGCATCAACGAGCGCTTTAAAGCGCAGGTTGAGCAGACCTGGCCGGGTAATAAAGCGGTGTGGGCAAAACTTGCGGTGGTGCATGACAAGCAGGTGCGCATGGCCAACCTCTGCGTGGTTGGTGGCTTTGCCGTTAACGGCGTGGCTGCGCTGCACTCGGATCTGGTGGTGAAAGATCTCTTCCCGGAATACCACCAGCTGTGGCCGGGCAAATTCCATAACGTCACCAACGGCATTACGCCGCGCCGCTGGATCAAGCAGTGCAACCCGCTGCTGGCCGCGCTGCTTGATAAGACGCTGAAAAAAGAGTGGGCCAACGATCTCGATCAGTTGATCAATCTTGAGAAATACGCCGACGATGCGGCATTTCGCCAGCACTATCGCGACATTAAGCGGCAAAACAAAGTGCGGCTGGCGGAATTTGTCAAAGCGCGCACCGGTATTGTGATCAACCCTGAAGCGATTTTCGATATTCAGATCAAACGCTTGCATGAGTACAAACGCCAACACCTTGGCCTGCTGCATATCATTGCGCTCTATAAGGAGATACGCGAAAACCCGCAGGCGAACCGCGTGCCGCGCGTCTTCCTGTTTGGTGCAAAAGCGGCGCCGGGTTACTACCTGGCGAAGAATATCATCTACGCTATCAACAAAGTGGCAGACGTAATTAACAACGATGCGTCGATTGGCGACCAGCTGAAAGTGGTGTTCCTGCCGGATTATTGCGTCTCGGCGGCGGAAAAACTGATCCCGGCGACGGATGTCTCCGAGCAGATCTCAACCGCAGGCAAAGAGGCTTCCGGCACCGGCAACATGAAGCTGGCGCTCAACGGCGCATTAACGGTCGGCACACTGGATGGCGCTAACGTTGAAATCGCTGAGCAGGTGGGCGAAGAGAATATCTTTATCTTCGGTCACACCGTTGAGCAGGTGAAGGCGTTAAAAGCGAAAGGTTACGACCCGGTCAAGTGGCGTAAAAAAGATAAGCTGCTGGATGCGGTACTGAAAGAGCTGGAGAGCGGGAAATACAGCGGCGGCGATAAGCATGCCTTCGACCAGATGCTGCACAGCATCGGCAAACAGGGCGGCGATCCCTACCTGGTGATGGCGGATTTCGCCGCCTATGTCGAGGCGCAAAAGCAGGTGGATGTGCTCTATCGTGACCAGGAGGCCTGGACGCGTGCGGCGATCCTCAACACTGCGCGCTGCGGCATGTTCAGTTCTGACCGCTCGATCCGCGATTACCAGACCCGCATCTGGCAGGCAAAACGTTAAGGAAGCGCAATGCAGAGTAAACGTCTGGAACAGGCCGCGCTGACGGCAGGAATCAGCCCAAATTACATCAATGCGCACGGTAAACCGCAGTCCATCAGTGCGCAGACCAAACAGCGGTTACTGGATGCAATGCACCCTGTCCCGGCGACGGTAAATAGTGCACCTGTGCCGGCGGTACAGGTGTTTATTCACGGTAAAAAGAAGCGGCTGGTGGTCTCCGGGAAGGGGCAATACCAGTGGCAGCTGACGACCGAAGCGGAAAAAATCTACCAGGGCGAAGTAAGCGGCGGTGACGATCTGCCGCTGCCGGGTGGCCTGGCGCTGGGTTACCACGCTCTGACGCTGACGCAGAAAAAGCAGCAGTGGACGTGCCGGGTAATTATCGCGCCTGCCCGCTGTTATGAGCCGCAGGCGCTGCGTGACGGTAAAAAATTGTGGGGTGCCTGCGTGCAGCTCTACACGCTGCGCTCCGAAAACAACTGGGGGATCGGCGATTTCGGCGATCTGAAACAGATGCTGTCAGGCGTCGGCGAGCGCGGCGGCGCGTTTATCGGGCTGAACCCGATTCATGCCCTCTATCCCGCTTACCCTGAGAGCGCCAGCCCTTATAGCCCGTCCTCTCGCCGCTGGCTGAACATAATCTATATCGACGTTAACGCAGTAGAGGATTTTGCCCAGAGCAAAGCAGCGCAGGCGTGGTGGAAAAAAGCCGCCACCCAGAAGGCGCTGCGTGCTGCCCGCGAGAGCGAGTGGGTCGACTATTCGGCGGTCACTGCGCTCAAGCTGACGGCACTGCGCATGGCGTGGCAAGGCTTCAGCCAGCGCGGCGAGGGGGATGAGCAGTTCGCTGCCTTCCGCGCGTTCGTAGAGCAGGAGGGCGACAGCCTCTACTGGCAGGCGGCGTTCGATGCGCTGCACGCGTTCCAGGTGCAGGAAGATCCGCTGCGCTGGGGCTGGCCAGCCTGGCCGCAGGGCTATCAATCCATCGACAGCCCGGAAGTTAAAGCCTTTTGCCAGCAGCATGCCGATGAGGTCAATTTCTACCTCTGGCTGCAGTGGCTGGCGTTTACGCAGTTCGCCGAGTGCTGGCAAACCAGCCAGGGTTACCAGATGCCGATTGGCCTCTATCGTGACCTGGCGGTTGGCGTGGCGGAAGGCGGCGCAGAGACCTGGTGCGATCGTGAGCTTTACTGCCTGAAAGCTTCCGTTGGCGCACCGCCGGATATTCTTGGGCCGCTGGGGCAAAACTGGGGCTTACCGCCGATGGATCCGCACGTCATGCAGGCGCGTGGCTATGCGCCGTTTGTCGATCTGCTGCGTGCGAATATGAAAAATTGCGGCGCGCTGCGTATCGATCATGTGATGTCGATGCTGCGCCTGTGGTGGATCCCCTATGGCGAAACGGCGGATCAGGGGGCCTATGTTCACTATCCGGTTGACGATCTGCTGGCGATCCTCGCCCTTGAGAGTCACCGTCACCAGTGCATGGTGATTGGCGAAGATCTCGGTACTGTTCCGCAGGAGATCGTCGGCAAGCTGCGGCGCAGCGGCGTTTACTCCTACAAAGTGCTCTATTTCGAAAACGACGATAAGGTGTTCCATGCTCCCGAAGCGTGGCCAGCGCAGTCGATGGCGGTTGCCACCACCCACGATCTGCCGACCCTGCGCGGCTACTGGGAGAGCGGCGATTTAACTCTCGGCAAAACGTTGGGCCTCTATCCGGATGAAGAGCTGCTGAGCGGATTATATGACGATCGTGAGCAGGCTAAACAGGGGCTGCTGGCGGCGCTGCATCAGCATGGCTGCTTGCCGCAGCGCGCGGGCAAAAAGGCGTTACGTATGCCGATGTCGTCGATCCTTAACCGCGGTTTGCAGCGCTATATTGCGGACAGCAACAGCGCTCTGCTGGGGCTGCAACCGGAGGATTGGCTGGATATGGCATCGCCGGTTAACGTGCCCGGCACCAGCGATCAGTATCAAAACTGGCGGCGTAAGCTTGCGGTTTCGCTGGAGGAGATGTTTGCCGATGAGACGGTGAACAGGCTGATTAAGGATCTCGACCGCCGCCGTAAGGCCGCCGGAAAACGGTAATAAAAATGCCCGGTCGCGTAATGCGCCCGGGCATATTGCCGGATGGCGGCTGCGCCTTATCCGGCCTACGCCGTTTCAGTAACACCGAACCTGTAAGCCGGATAAGCGCAAGCGCCATCCGGCATGTGGTTTCAGCCACACCGAAACATATTCGTAAGCCGGATAAGCGAAGCGCCATCCGGCACGCGGTTTCAGCCACACCGAATCACCTTCACAGGCCGGATAAGCGCAAGCGCCATCCGGCATGTGGTTTCAGCCACACCGAAACATATTCGTAGGCCGGATAAGCGTAAGCGCCATCCGGCATGTGGTTTCAGCCACACCGAATCACCTTCACAGGCCGGATAAGCGCAAGCGCCATCCGGCATGTGGTTTCATTCACACCGATTCGCATTTGTAGGCCGGATAAGCGCAAGCGCCATCCGGCAATTCCCGCCTTATACCATCATCCCTAACAGCAGGCAGCCCACCAGGCCACATACTGAAATAATGGTTTCCAGCGCGGACCATGAACGCATGGTTTCGCCGATGGTCAGGTTGAAATACTCCTTAAACAGCCAGAAACCCGGATCGTTAACGTGCGAGAAGATCACGCTCCCTGAGCCAACTGCAATCACCATTAATTCAGGGCTGACGCCGGTTGTGGCGATCAGCGGTGCCGCGATACCGCCTGCGGTAATCGCTGCAACCGTTGCGGAACCGAGCGCAATACGCAGCACGGCGGCAATCGACCAGGCCATAAACAGCGGAGAGAGGTTGGTGGCATGCATCATTGAGGCGATGTACTTATCCACGCCGCTGTCGACCAGCACCTGCTTAAACGCGCCGCCACCACCGATGATCAGCAGCATCATGGCGATGATTTTGATCGAGCTGGTCAGCGTGTCGTTGATATCGTCCATCGAACGGCCACGATTGAGGCCAAAGGTGAAGACCGCAATCAGCACCGCAATCATTGTCGCCATCACCGGGTCGCCGAAGAACTCAGCGTAGGGCAGCAACGCGTGGCCTTTCGGCAGCACCATCTCAGCCACGGCACGCAGCGCCATCAGGATCACCGGCACCAGCGATGTCCAGACGCTGACGCCAAAGCCCGGCATCTCTTCTTCGCTAAAGGTTTTTGAGTTGTAGAGCCCTTCCGGGATCGGTTTATCGATATTTTTCAGGAAACGGGCGTACACCGGGCCAGCGAGGATCACTGTCGGAATGCCGAGCAGCGTGCCGTAGAGCAGGGTTTTACCCATATCAGCATGGAAAATGGTGGCGATAGCGGTTGGGCCCGGGTGCGGCGGCAGGAAGCCGTGCGTCACGGAAAGGGCCGCGGCCATCGGCACGCCGACGTAGAGCAGGGGAATGCGCGCCGAAGCCGCAACGGTAAAGACCAGCGGCAGCAGCAGTACAAAACCTACTTCGTAGAAGAGGGCGAAACCGACGGTAAAACCGGTTAACACGATCGCCCACTGGATATGCTTGCGACCAAACTTTTCAATCAGCGTGGTGGCAATGCGCTGCGCACCGCCGCAGTCCGCCAGCAGCTTGCCCAGCATGGCACCGAAGCCCATGATCAGCGCAAGACTGCCCAGCGTTCCGCCAACACCGGCTTTGATCGATTTAATCACCGCATCCAGCGGCATGCCCTGCATCATCCCCACGGCAAGCGCGACGAGGATCAGAGCGATAAACCCGTTCATTTTGAAACGGATCATGAGTAACAGTAGGAGAGCAACACCGATAGCAACGATGACTAATGGCATGATTTACCTGGCCTTTATTTTGTTATGGGTAACGTCAGTGTTTTCGGGCAGCCGTTTTCAAAAGGTGAAATCGCGCTGCGGCACCGTTTCGGCTTACATCCATTGCTGAAAATTGTAGTCGGATGTTTTTTATCTTGTCGGTGCCGGTCGGGATGATACGGGTAACATCCCGATAAAGAGAATCACCCGGCGGATCAAAATGTAAGAAGTGAGAGCTTCGTCATACTAACAGCGGAGCAAAAGCAGGGGGTATTTGCCGGATGGTGGCTGGAGCAGGCTTATGGGCTGGGCGGTTTGATTGCCGGATGGCGGCTGCGCCTTATCCGGCCTACGGGGGCAGAGGAAAAAGCTACTGGGATGGAGCGGTTTGATTGCCGGATAGCGGCTACGCCTTATCCGGCCTACGGGGGCAGAGGAAAAAGCCACTGGGATGGAGCGGTTTGATTGCCGGATGGCGGCTACGCCTTATCCGGCCCATCGGGGCAGAGGAAAAGCCTCATAGGATGGAGCGGTTGGATAGCCGGATAGAGATTGAACCGAGAGGGCTTACATAAAGGAATAGGCCCGGTAAGCGAAGCGCCACCGGGCAATATACTCAACGCGCAGAGAGGCTTAGTAGTAGGAGTGCTCGCCGCGCTGGTGCTCGGTGAGGTCACGCACGCCGGCGAGTTCCGGGAACTCGTTCAGCAGCTGCTTCTCGATGCCTTCTTTCAGGGTTACGTCAACCATGGAGCACCCGTTACAGCCGCCGCCAAACTGCAGAATGGCGTAGCCTTCATCGGTGATCTCCATCAGCGTAACGCGACCGCCGTGGCCTGCGAGCTGCGGGTTGATCTGCGATTGCAGTAAATACTCCACGCGCTCCATCAGCGGGGCGTCGTCGGAGACTTTACGCATTTTGGCGTTCGGGGCTTTCAGCGTCAGCTGAGAACCTAACTGGTCGGTGACAAAATCGATTTCCGCATCTTCCAGATACGGTGCGCTCAGCTCATCGACATAGGCAACCAGTTGTTCAAATTTCAGCGCGGTATCGGTGGCTTCGACCGCATCCGGCGGACAGTAAGAGACACCACACTCTGCGTTTGGCGTGCCTGGGTTGATCACAAATACGCGGATTTGTGTCCCTTCTTCCTGATTCGCCAGCAGTTTGACAAAGTGCGCTTGGGCAGCGTCGGAAATACGGATCATAGCAATGGCCTAATAGTTGACTATTTTACTCGGTTATAATACGCCCATCATCGAGGGTCTACAAGGTTCGACACAGGCACCAGACCTGAACAGTGGCTGCGCCGCTGCGTAAAAGCAGCTGGCTGATCTCTGCGACCGTGCTGCCGGTGGTGACGACATCATCCACAACAACGATATGGAGACCCGCCACCGGCAATTCAAGACGGAAGGCGTTTTTCACGTTCCTTTTACGTAGCCGTGCCGCTAACTGATGCTGAACCGGCGTCGCCCGCTGTCGCCTGAGCGCCGCGCGCGGGTAAGGGCAGCGCAGCCAGCGCGAAAGGCTTCTGCACAGCAGATCGCTCTGGTTAAACCCTCTTCGCCACTGGCGACGGCCGTGCAGCGGCACGCTCATCAGCATATCCGGCGGCGACAGCACATTGATGCGCCGCGCACTGTGTACCGTCAGCAGCAGCAGGCGCGCCAGCGCGGGGGCCATCTCCGGGCGCGGATGGAATTTAAACTGATGCACCAGCAGGCTGAGCGGCGGCGCATAGCGGCTAACGGCAATCAGCCGCTGCCAGGGCGGCGCGCGGCGTAAACAGCGCCCGCAGGGAAGCCGTTCGCAGGCGGCGGGTAAACCGCACAAAGGGCAAACTTTTTCGCGTCGTTGCAGGCTTCGCGTACAGCGCGAACAGACCCCCCAATGGCTGAGCATTAATGGCATCAGGCATAGCCAGCACAATCCCGGCACTGTTAGCATGTGGCACCTCCTTGTGTGAAAGAAGAGAACGATAACTGATGAGTGACATCTGGTGGCAAACCAAAGGCGAAGGAGATGCGCATCTTGTGCTGCTGCACGGCTGGGGGCTGAATGCACAAGTATGGGATTGCATTACGGCGGAACTCAGCTCGCACTTTACGCTGCACCTGGTCGATCTTCCGGGGTATGGCCGCAGTCGCAGTTTTGGCGCGCAGACCCTGGCGCAGATGGCGCAGTGCGTTTTAGCCCAGGCGCCGGAAAAGGCGATATGGCTCGGCTGGAGCCTCGGCGGGCTGGTGGCAAGCCAGGTTGCGCTTCAGGCACCGGAACGGGTGAGCGCGCTGGTCACCGTCGCCTCCTCGCCCTGTTTCAGTGCGCGTGAAGCATGGCCGGGAATTAAACCCGAAGTGCTGGCCGGCTTTCAGCACCAGCTGAGTGAAGATTTTCAACGCACAGTCGAGCGCTTTCTGGCGCTGCAAACCATGGGCAGCGACACAGCCCGTCAGGATGCGCGCCTGCTGAAAAGCGCTGTCTTATCGCTGGATATGCCGTCGACAGAGGTGCTGAACGGCGGGCTGGAGATTTTGAAGACGGTCGATCTGCGCGAGGAATTACAAAACCTGTCGCTGCCGTTTTTGCGTCTGTATGGTCATCTTGATGGACTGGTGCCGCGTAAGATTGTGCCGCTGCTCGATGAGATGTGGCCCGCAAGCGAGTCGATTATCTTCCCGAAAGCGGCGCATGCACCGTTTGTGTCACACCCAGAAGCCTTTTGCGACGCGTTACTGGCGTTGAAAGCGAAGTTATAGAAGGGGAAAAGCGCTTTGCCAGCCGGGCAAAGCGCTACAGCTTTACACCTCTTTGAGCTGCCCGTTCTGGCGAACGACCGGGATCGGCAGCCAGGCACGAATGCAAAGCCCGCCGCGCTCGCTGGTACCCAGCTCCAGCAGCCCGTTATGGTTATCAACAATACGCTGCACAATTGCCAGGCCTAAGCCGGTGCCGCTGGTGCTGCGAGCGCTGTCGCCGCGCACAAACGGCTGGAAAAGATGCTCGCGCTGCTCCGGCTGGATGCCAGGACCATCATCTTCCACCTGGAACCAGGCGCGGTTAAGCTCCGTGCCGCTGCTGACTTTGATCCACCCATTACCGTAGCGCGCCGCGTTGACCACCATATTGGCGACCGCGCGTTTAATCGAGAGCGGATGCATGCGCACGATGATTTCGCCTTCTTGCAGACCGGTGTCGATTTCACGTTCGTAGCCACTTTCCGCCGCAATCACTTCCCCGAGCACGGCGTTAAGATCCGCCGCTTCCATCGGCATCTCCTGGCCGGTGCGCAGGTAGTCGATAAACTGCTCGATAATCGCGTTGCACTCTTCGATATCTTTGTTGATGGATTCAGCCAGATAACCATCCTCTTCACCCATCATTTCGGTCGCCAGGCGAATACGCGTTAACGGTGTGCGCAAATCGTGGCTGACGCCCGCCATCAGCAGCGTGCGGTCATCCGCCAGCTGTTTGACGCCCGCCGCCATCTGGTTGAAGGCGCGGGTCACCGAGCGCACCTCCGATGCGCCATACTCCCGCAGCGGCGGCGGGATCTGCCCTTTCCCCACTTTCAGGGCGGCATGTTCAAGGTCAACAAGGGGTCGGTTCTGAATACGGATAAAGAGCCACGCGCCGCCGATAGCCAGCAGCATAATCGCCAGCGTATAGCGAAAGAGTGGGGAGAAATCGCCCTGATGAATTTCCGTGAGCGGTACGCGCACCCAAATATTGGGCGACAGCCAGGTTTTCAGCCACACCACCGGCGAGCTTTTGTTCACCTCAACGCGTACTTCAGTCGGGCCGCCGAGCTGCTGCGCCATCTGCTGGCTCAGGAACTCATAGTGCTGCGCCCAACGCAGGCCGGCATCTTCCGCCGCCTCGTTGGAGTAGAGAGAAATGCCTAATTCGCGATAGATCTCGCGGCGAAATGCCGGGGGCACCACCAGCTGCGTGCCATCCTCCAGCTGCAGTTTATCGGTCATCAGCATACGAACTTCGTAGGCGAGAACCTTATTGAACTGCTGAAGGCTTGGCAAAATGGCGAAATTCAGTACCACCAGGTACGTCGTCACCAGGCTGACGAACAGCAAAGTGACGATGAGCAGCAGCGTGCGGGCAAAGGAACTTCGCGGCGAGAAACGCACTCGCATCATGCTTTAGCGCCGTCCGGTACAAATACGTAGCCCAGGCCCCAGACGGTCTGAATATAACGCGGATGCGCCGGATCCTCTTCCACCATGCGGCGCAGGCGGGAGATCTGCACGTCGATGGAGCGCTCCATCGCCGAGTATTCGCGACCGCGCGCCAGGTTCATCAGCTTATCGCGCGACAGCGGCTCGCGCGGATGGCTGACCAGCGCTTTCAGCACCGCAAACTCACCGCTGGTTAGCGGCATCGGCTCATCTTCGCGGAACATTTCACGGGTGCCGAGGTTCAGTTTGAACTTACCAAAGGCGATAACTGCTTCTTCCTGAGAGGGTGCGCCCGGCAGTTCATTGGCCTGGCGACGCAGCACCGCGCGGATACGCGCCAGCAGCTCACGCGGGTTGAAGGGTTTGGGAATATAGTCGTCGGCACCGATCTCCAGCCCGACAATGCGGTCAACCTCTTCGCCTTTTGCCGTCACCATAATGATCGGCATCGGGTTGCTCTGGCTGCGCAGACGGCGGCAGATAGAGAGACCATCTTCGCCCGGCAGCATCAGATCCAGCACCATCAGATGGAAGGATTCGCGGGTTAACAAACGATCCATTTGTTCCGCGTTAGCCACGCTACGAACCTGGAAGCCCTGCTCAGTAAGGTAACGCTCGAGCAATGCGCGCAGACGCATATCGTCATCCACGACCAGAATCTTATAATTCTCTTGCATTGTTTTTACTCCCAAAGGTTCCGACAATAATGTTTCCGTATTCTAAAAAAGTGCGCGTTAACGACCAGCGAAATCTGGTATACATTCTAGTCGAAATTGTTACAAAGCATATTTAACAGCAGCTTATATGCATATTGCATCACATAAAGCATGATTAATCCGCACCTTACCGCGTTCCGTTTGTAAAGTGCAGCGAAGACATTAATAAGGCCGATCAATGAAAACGCCCCTGATTACCCGTGAAGGTTACGACAAACTGAAGCAGGAACTCGATTTTCTCTGGCGTCAGGAGCGCCCGGAAGTGACAAAAAAGGTCACCTGGGCGGCAAGCCTCGGCGACCGCAGTGAAAACGCTGATTATCAATACAACAAAAAACGCCTGCGTGAAATCGATCGTCGCGTGCGCTACCTGACAAAATGCCTCGAAAATTTAAAAATCGTCGATTATTCGCCGCAACAGGAAGGAAAGGTCTTTTTTGGTGCCTGGGTGGAGATTGAAAACGACGATGGCGACACCCTGCGTTTTCGCATCGTCGGCTACGACGAAATTTTCGGCCGCAAAGATTACATCTCCATCGATTCGCCGATGGCCCGCGCGCTGCTGAAAAAAGAGGTCGGTGATGTGGCGGTGGTGCAGACACCGGGTGGTGAAGCGACCTGGTACGTCAACGAGATTGTCTACGTGAAATAAGTGCCCGGATGAGTCTGAGAGCGCCCGCCGACGGCTGGCATTTTGCGGTGTCAGTCCGTATAACTGTCCCCTGATTTTTTGTTCAGAAGATGATGAAAGACATGATGAATGATTCGCTCTGCCGCATTATTGCGGGTGAACTTAAGGCACGAACCGAACAGGTGGAATCCGCCGTTCGCCTGCTTGATGAAGGCAACACGGTCCCGTTTATCGCGCGTTACCGTAAAGAGGTGACCGGCGGTCTGGACGACACGCAACTGCGTCAACTTGAAACCCGTCTCGGCTACCTGCGCGAGCTGGAAGAGCGCCGCCAGGCGATCCTGAAATCGATCGGCGAGCAGGGCAAACTGAGCGATGAACTGGCGCAGGCGATTAACGGCACCCTGAGCAAAACTGAACTCGAAGATCTCTATCTTCCCTACAAACCGAAACGCCGCACGCGCGGGCATATCGCTATTGAAGCGGGTCTCGAACCGCTGGCCGATTCGCTGTGGAACGATCCATCGCAGGATCCTGAAGCCCTTGCAGCGACCTTCGTGGATGCCGACAAAGGCGTTACCGACAGCAAAGCGGCCCTCGACGGCGCGCGTTATATCCTGATGGAGCGCTTCGCGGAAGACGCCACGCTGCTGGCGAAAGTGCGTAACTACTTGTGGAAGAACGCCCATCTCGTCTCGACGGTTGTCGCCGGGAAAGAGGAGGAGGGCGCCAAGTTCCGCGACTATTTCGATCATCATGAACCGCTCTCCACCGTCCCTTCTCACCGTGCGCTGGCGATGTTCCGCGGGCGTAACGAAGGCATCCTGCAACTTTCGCTGAACGCCGATCCGCAGTTCGATGAGCCGCCAAAAGAGAGCCACGGCGAGCAAATTATTATCGATCACCTTGGCCTGCGCCTGAATAACGCCCCGGCGGATAGCTGGCGTAAAGGTGTGGTGAGCTGGACCTGGCGCATTAAAGTGCTGATGCATCTGGAAACGGAGCTGATGGGCACCGTGCGTGAGCGTGCAGAAGATGAGGCGATCAACGTCTTCGCCCGCAACCTGCACGATCTGCTGATGGCCGCACCAGCTGGCCTGCGCGCTACGATGGGTCTCGATCCCGGTTTACGTACCGGCGTGAAAGTGGCAGTGGTCGATGGCACCGGCAAACTGGTCGCTACCGACACCATCTACCCCCACACCGGGCAGGCGGCTAAAGCGGCGGTGGCCGTGGCGGCGCTGTGCGAAAAGCATAACGTTGAGCTGGTGGCGATTGGTAACGGCACCGCCTCGCGTGAAACCGAGCGCTTCTTCCTCGATGTGCAGAAACAGTTCCCGAAAGTGACGGCGCAGAAGGTGATTGTCAGCGAAGCGGGGGCATCGGTCTACTCCGCCTCTGAGCTGGCGGCGCTGGAGTTCCCGGATCTGGACGTCTCCCTGCGTGGCGCAGTATCGATTGCCCGTCGTTTACAGGATCCGCTGGCCGAGCTGGTGAAGATTGACCCGAAATCTATCGGTGTCGGCCAGTATCAACATGACGTTAGCCAGAGCCAACTGGCGCGCAAACTCGATGCGGTGGTGGAAGATTGCGTGAACGCCGTCGGTGTCGATCTCAATACCGCCTCCGTGCCGCTGCTGACACGCGTAGCAGGGTTAACCCGCATGATGGCGCAGAATATTGTCGCCTGGCGCGATGAAAACGGTCAGTTCCAGAACCGCCAGCAGCTGTTAAAAGTGAGCCGCCTCGGGCCGAAAGCCTTTGAGCAGTGTGCGGGCTTTTTGCGTATCAACCATGGCGATAACCCGCTTGATGCCTCTACCGTTCACCCGGAAACCTACCCAGTGGTGGAGCGCATTCTGGCGGCGACTGAGCAATCTCTGCGCGATCTGATGGGTAACAGCACCGAGCTGCGCAAGCTGAAAGCGTCAGAATTTACCGATGAGCAGTTCGGCGTGCCGACGGTGACCGACATCATCAAAGAGCTGGAGAAGCCGGGCCGCGATCCGCGTCCGGAGTTCAAAACCGCGACTTTTGCGGAAGGCGTTGAAACCCTTAACGATCTCCAGCCGGGCATGGTGCTGGAAGGGGCGGTGACAAACGTCACCAACTTCGGCGCGTTCGTTGATATCGGCGTCCACCAGGATGGGCTGGTGCACATCTCTTCGCTGGCGGATAAGTTCGTTGAAGATCCGCATACGGTGGTGAAAGCGGGCGATATCGTGAAGGTGAAAGTGCTGGAAGTCGATCTGCCACGCAAACGTATCGCGCTCACTATGCGTCTCAATGAGCAGCCGGGTGAAAGCGCGCCGCGCCGTGGTGGCAACGGTAATGACCGTGATAACGGCAACCGTAATGCCGCTCGTCCGGCTAAAGCACCGCGCGGTCGCGACACGCAGCCTGCCGGCAACAGCGCGATGATGGATGCGCTAGCAGCGGCGATGGGTAAGAAACGCTAATAGAAAAGCCCTCTTCACCTGAAGAGGGCTTTTTCTCGCCCGCTGCTTATTTTCTCCGTTGCGCTTAGGGTTTTATTTTTCGCTGAAGAAAATCGTGAGGAAATTTAAGCTATTCCGTGTGCCCTTAGCGATTGAGCTAATATTGACGTCATTTATTATATTTCGCTGTGTTATTAAACCAGGCTGCCAAATATAAATTTATTCTTATTATTCTGACTCTCTCGTCACTATTTGTTCCCGAAAATTCCGATGTGGAAAATATTGTTCTACATCAAAAAGAGCGTAACTTTTTAATTATCCCCGCCGGAAGCGCACGCTTTGGATTGCTGATAGAAACCATTCTCATTATCATCGCAGACACAGGTTCACTCCTTCTCTCTTTGATGACCAACGGTACGTCTCAACGACGCATGAGTGATATTGACTCGCAGAAAAGATAAGTAGGCTCTATGCAATTCTCTCCTGATAGCGCGTGGAAAATTCTCGGTTTCTCGCCAGAAATAAGCCCGGCATGGCGGCAGAAACTTTTATCCCTCGGCATGTTGCCCGGCTCCTCTTTTAATGTTGTTCGCGTTGCCCCTTTGGGCGATCCGGTGCATATCGAAACGCGCCGCGTTAATTTAGTGTTAAGAAAAAAAGATCTCGCCTTTCTCAAATTAGAAGTGGTTTCACGTTAATCGCAACGTTTTCGCGGGGTGCGAAATAAAATGAAAAAAATGACCATTGGCTTAATTGGCAACCCCAATTCAGGCAAGACAACGTTATTCAATCAGTTAACCGGTGCGCGCCAGCGCGTCGGCAACTGGGCCGGGGTCACCGTTGAACGCAAAGAGGGGCTCTTTACCACCACCGACCACCAGGTCACGCTGGTTGATCTGCCCGGCACTTACTCGCTAACCACCATCTCCGCGCAAACCTCTCTCGATGAGCAGATTGCCTGCCACTACATTCTGAACGGCGATGCCGATCTGCTGATAAACGTCGTGGATGCCTCCAACCTTGAGCGTAACCTCTACCTGACGTTACAGCTGCTGGAGCTTGGCGTGCCGTGCATTATCGCCCTCAACATGCTCGATATCGCCGAAAAGCAGAAGTTGCGCATTGATATCGATGCGCTGACCAGCCGCCTTGGCTGCCCGGTGATCCCGCTGGTCTCCACGCGCGGGCGCGGGATCGAGGCGCTGAAACTCGCCATCGATCGCCACCGTGCCAATGACAATGTCGAGCTGGTGCATTATGCGCTGCCGCTGGCGCGCGAGGCGGATACGCTGGCCGGGCAGATGCACGACGCGCTTCCCTGGCAGCAGCGCCGCTGGATGGGTTTGCAGATGCTGGAAGGGGATATCTATAGCCGCGCCAATGCCGATATTTCCGACAGCCAGCTTAACGCCGCGCTTTCGCGTTTGCAGGCGGAGATGGACGATCCGGCGCTGCATATCGCCGATGCGCGTTACCAGGCCATCGCCGCGATTTGCGATACCGTCAGCAATACGCTGACCGCCGAGCCAAGCCGTTTCACCGCCGCCGTTGACCGCATCATTCTCAACCGCTTTCTCGGCTTACCGATCTTCCTGTTTGTCATGTACCTGATGTTCCTCTTCGCCATCAATATTGGCGGGGCGTTCTCACCCATTTTTGATGCCGGCTCCGTGGCGATCTTTATCCACGGCATTCAGTGGCTCGGCTATACGCTGCACTTCCCGGAGTGGCTGACGGTCTTTCTCGCGCAGGGGCTGGGCGGCGGTGTAAATACTGTGCTGCCACTGGTGCCGCAACTGGGGATGATGTACCTGTTTATGTCCTTTCTTGAGGACTCCGGCTATATGGCGCGCGCCGCGTTTGTAATGGACCGCCTGATGCAGTCGCTCGGTCTGCCGGGCAAATCCTTTGTACCGCTGATTGTCGGCTTCGGTTGTAACGTGCCGTCAGTAATGGGCGCGCGTACGCTTGATGCACCGCGTGAACGGCTGATTACTATCATGATGGCGCCGTTTATGTCCTGCGGTGCGCGGCTGGCGATTTTTGCCGTCTTTGCTGCCGCCTTTTTCGGCCAGCAGGGTGCGGTGGCGGTCTTCTCGCTCTATCTGCTGGGCGTAGTGATGGCGATCCTTACCGGGCTGATGCTGAAATACACGCTGCTGCGTGGTGAAGCGTCGCCGTTTGTGATGGAACTGCCGGTTTACCATGTTCCGCATCTGAAAAGCCTGCTGCTGCAAACCTGGCAGCGACTGAAAGGTTTTGTTATCCGCGCCGGGAAAGTGATCATCATCGTCAGCATTTTCCTCAGCGCGATGAACAGCTTCTCGCTGAATGGCCGCACGGTGCATAACATCAACGACTCGGCGCTGGCCTCTATCAGCCGCGTCTTTACCCCGCTGTTAGAGCCGATTGGCGTGCAGGGCGATCACTGGCAGGCAACGGTCGGGCTGGTTACCGGCGCGATGGCAAAAGAGGTGGTGGTCGGCACGCTCAACACGCTCTACACCGCGGAAAATATTGAGCAGGAGGCTTTTAATCCGGCCACATTCAGTCTGAGCGATGAACTAATTGCCGCGCTGGAAGAGACCGGCAATTCCGTCAAAGAGACCTTCAGCCTGAGCGTGCTTGCTAACCCGATTGAAGCCAGCAAGGGCGACGGCGAAATGGCGACCGGCACAATGGGGGTGATGAGCCAGAAATTCGGCAGCGCGGCTGCGGCCTACAGCTACCTGATTTTTGTCCTGCTCTACGTGCCATGCATTACGGCGATGGGCGCAATTGCCCGCGAAGCGAGCCGCGGCTGGATGGGCTTCTCGGTGCTGTGGGGGCTGAATATTGCCTACTCGCTCTCCACGCTCTTTTATCAAACCGTCACCTTCCATCAGCACCCGCTCTACAGCATGACCTGCATCCTGGCGGTGGTGGTGTTTAACGTGCTGGTGATTAGCGTGTTGCGCCGGGCGCGCAGCCGCGTGAATGTGAATCTGCTGGCTACGCGCAGAACGGTGGCCAGCTGCTGCGACAGCCCGGCAAGCGACTGTCATTAAGGAGTCGCGTAATGGCATCGCTTATTGAGGTACGCGATCTGCTGGCGTTGCAGGGGCGGATGGAGGCAAGCCAGCTCAGCCTCGCCCTGCACACGCCCAAAGCGTTAATTGACGCCATGCTGGCGCGGCTGGAAGCAATGGGGCGCGCGGTGCGTGTTGAAGAGGAGGCGAGTGGTTGCCTGATCGGCAGCTGCAAAGCGTGTCCGGAGGGCAAAGCCGCCTGCTCACGCGAATGGTGGATGCTGCGCTAACCGACTCATTGTCATAAAAAAACCCGCCTTTCGGCGGGTTTTGTCTCTCTTGCGTAAGCGGATTACAGTTTCGGCCCGGCGCTGACCAGCGCGGCACCCGCAGGGGTATCGGTATACTTCTCGAAGTTCTCAATAAAGAGTTTCGCCAGCTGCGTGGCTTTCTCTTGCCACTGCTCCGGCGACGCGTAGGTTCCGCGCGGATCGAGAATACGGCTCTCAACGCCCGGCAGCGAGGTCGGGATCGCCAGGTCAAACATTGGCAGGGTAAAGGTTTCGGCATCGTCCAGCGAACCATTGAGAATGGCATCGATGATCGCACGCGTATCCTTAATGGAGATGCGTTTGCCGGTGCCGTTCCAGCCGGTATTCACCAGGTAAGCCTGCGCCCCTGAAGCCTGCATGCGTTTTACCAGCACTTCGGCATACTGCGTCGGGTGCAGCGACAGGAAGGCTGCGCCAAAGCAGGCGGAGAAGGTTGGCGTCGGCTCGGTGACACCGCGCTCGGTGCCGGCCAGCTTAGCGGTAAAGCCGGAGAGGAAGTGATACTGCGTCTGGCTGGCGGTCAGGCGCGATACCGGCGGCAGCACACCGAAGGCATCCGCCGTCAGGAAGATCACTTTGGTAGCGTGACCCGCTTTCGAGACCGGTTTAACAATATTCTGGATATGGTAAATCGGGTAGGAGACGCGGGTGTTCTCGGTTTTCGACGCATCGTCAAAGTCGATGCTGCCATCGGCGCGTACGCTGACGTTTTCCAGCAGCGCATCGCGGCGAATAGCATGGAAAATATCGGGCTCCGCCTCTTCAGAGAGACGAATGGTTTTCGCGTAGCAGCCGCCTTCAAAGTTGAAGACGCCGTCGTCGTCCCAGCCATGCTCATCATCGCCAATCAGACGGCGCTTCGGATCGGTGGAGAGGGTAGTTTTGCCGGTGCCGGAGAGGCCGAAGAAGACGGCGACATCGCCTTTCTCGCCGACGTTCGCCGAGCAGTGCATCGAGGCGATCCCTTGCAGCGGCAGCAGGTAGTTCATGATTGAGAACATCCCTTTCTTCATCTCACCGCCGTACCACGTCCCGCCAATCAGCTGGATGCGTTCGGTCAGGTTGAAAGCAACAAAGTTCTCTGAGTTGAGGCCCTGCTCTTTCCACTGCGGGTTGGTGCACTTCGCGCCGTTCATCACGATAAAGTCCGGCGTGAACTCTGCCAGCTCGTCGTCGCTCGGGCGAATAAACATGTTTTTGACGAAATGGGCCTGCCAGGCCACTTCCGTAATAAAGCGCACCGCGAGGCGGGTGTCCGGGTTGGCGCCGCAGAAGGCATCGACGATAAAGAGACGCTTGCCGGAGAGCTGTTCGGTGACGAGGCCTTTCAGATGCTGCCACACTTGTGGCGAGAGCGGTTTGTTGTCGTTCTTGCCTTTGCCTTTATCAGACCACCAGACGGTATCGCGTGTGGTGTCATCGCGAACAATGTACTTATCCTTCGGTGAGCGGCCGGTAAAGATGCCGGTATCGACGGCAACCGCGCCTGAGGTGGTCAATACGCCGCGCTCATACCCTTCCAGGTCCGGACGAAGTTCCTCTTGATACAGCGTTTCGTAATCGGGGTTGTAAACGACATCCTGAACATCGTTGATTCCATAAGCCTTGAGATCTTGCGGGGTTAAACTCTTAACACGCATGTCACTGCTCCTTAGCCAAAATGTACTGCCTGAAAGTGTAGGGGTGATTCTTTGCCGCAACCGGGACGAGGTTCATAGATTTACCTGGCTCAAAGCCCAGTCTGACGAAAACGCTGTGATTGAGGTCACTTAACGGCACGGATTATGCCAAAATTTATTACATTCATCGGGGAAATGTTCTTAAAACGGCGCGGGACGGCATTTTTAACCTTTGCTTTGTGACTGTAATCGCTTTCATGAAAGAGAATTACGTAACACTTACAGGCAGGATTTTAACGGAAACGTGATCGGCGAGACAAAAACGCCGCCCGGAGGCGGCGATTAATAACTGCTATCAATGAACCTGGGGGTCGGCAGGGGAGGCGTTATTGCGGATCTCCGCAATATCCATTGCATTGAAGAGGTAGTGGTTACCGCAATAATCGCAGTGCATATCGATTTCGCCCTCTTCGGCGAGGATGCTGTCCACTTCTTCATCCGGCAGGGTTTTCAGCGCACCTGCGCAGCGCTCGCGCGAGCAGGTGCACTTGAACTCAACGTCCTGCGGATCGTAAAGGGTGACCTCTTCTTCATGATAGAGACGCCACAGCACTTCATTCGCCGGCAGGGTAAAGAGCTCTTCCGCTTTGACGGTTTCCGTGAGCACGGCCAGGTGTTCAAAGTCTTCCGCCTGCGTATCCTGCGCCGGCAGCACCTGCAGCAGCATACCGCCTGCCGCCGGTTGGCCTTCGACATCACCGGTGCGGATAAACAAGCGCGTCGGCAGCTGTTCGGAGCGCTGGAAGTAATCTTCCAGACATTCGGCCAGCGTTTCGCCTTCGAGGCCAACTACGCCCTGATAGCGCTCGCCCTCTTCCGGCGTAATGGTAATCACCAGATAGCCGTTACCCACCAGCGTTTTCAGGCTTGCATCGTCCGCAATCTCGCCCTGTACGCGTGCGACGCCGCGCATCTGCTGACGGTTGTTGCCGTTGATCACCGCAAGGCTCATCGGGCCATCGCCCTGCACCTGCACGGTAATATCACCGGCAAACTTCAGCGTTGCGGTCAGCAGGCTGGTGGCAACCAGTAACTCGCCGAGCAGGTTTTTCACCGGCAGAGGGTAGTTGTGGTTTTCCAGCACCTCTTTCCAGGTATTGGAGACGGTTACCAGCTCGCCGCGCACGGCATAGTTTTCAAAAAGGTAACGGTGTAATTGGTCTTGATTGGCCATGTTTTTCTCTCTTGCGGGTGCGCGTTACTCGCTGCCACCGGATTTAAATTTCATCAGATCGCGGCGCTCCTTCTTATCCGGGCGGCGATCGGGGTGCGGCATGGTCAGCGCATTGAGCTTGCGGGCCTGCGCCATTTTTTCGCGTTTCTCAATGCTCTCTGCCGTCTCTTCATACAGTTCAACGGCTTCGCTTGCCGGACGGCGCTGATCGGTAATCCTTTTTACGATCACGGTTCGCTCATCATTGCCCTGACGCAGGGTCAGGGTAGCGTTCAGCTCGACGATTTTACTCGGCTTGCTGCGTTGCCCGTTGTAGTGCACCTTTCCGCCGTCGATCATCTCGCGGGCAAAGGCGCGGGTTTTATAAAAACGCGCTGCCCAGAGCCATTTATCCAGGCGGACCTCTTGCGCAGGCTGCTGTTTCATTACATCTCCTTTAGAAGCGAGGGGAGTAAGCGGCGGTAGTCGTTCATGGCCGGATGGCGCAAATAGCGCTTATCCGCCAACCCGGAGTCTGGATTGGCGACGCCGAGACAGTAGCGAATACCAAATGTCGCGGCGGCATCGAGAATCGGCTCGCTGTCATCAATGAACAGCGTCCGCGCGGGATCAAGGCCGGTATGACTGGCGACAGCCTGCCACAAGCGCTGATCCTCTTTCGGATAACCAAATGTATGGGTGGAAAGTAATAAATCAAGGTGCGCCGCCAGACCCGTGTGTTCAAGCTTAACCGCCAGGTTATGCGGGTGCGCGTTGGTCAGCAAAATGCGGCGCTTGCCGCTATTTTTCAACGCATCAAGAAACGGAACCGTATCTTCACGCAGTACGGCGCGCGCCCCTTGCTGGGTGGTCATGGCGCAAATATCCAGCCCAAGCCGTTCGCTCCAGTAGTCCAGACAGTACCAGTTTAGCGTATGCTGCACGTCGTGATAGGCCTGGCTGATGGCGCTTTGTGCCTCTTGCGGCGTTAAACCCGCTTTCTCACCGTAGGTTTGCGGCACCAGCTGTTGCCAGAAATAGTTATCGAAGGCGAGATCGAGCAGCGTGCCGTCCATGTCCAGCAGAACGGTATCGACGTCCTGCCAGGCAATATCAATGTGCATGAGAAGGGCTCCAGCCAGAGAAAAATCTGCGCGAAAGGTTAACACAGCTCGCGCAGCAGATCGTTATCAGCCGAGGCTATCTTCGCTGGGGATAAGGCGGGGGTTCAGGCAGCTCTCGTAGTACTGCTGAATCTCTTCGATACGGGTGCGGTTACGCTGATAGCGGCGCAGCGCCAGCACGCCATTGTAGATGCTGGATAAAAGCATTGCTGCCAGCAGCAGGGTGGTGGCGGCATAGCGCCATAAACCGGCGGCATCCGGCATGCGGTGCAGGCTGATATGTTTGGTGCCGTTGGCATCGGTCACCAGGCTTGTGATGATCCCCTCAGCGTGGAACGGCGTCTGCATCAGCATCTGCGCTAGGCGCTGGAACTCGGCCCACTGCTCCTGTGCCGGATAATCGTAGAGCGCCATCGGCGGCCACGGCTGATCGACCAGTTCATTACCCTCTTCGCTGACAATCAGGAAGCCGCCCGGAGCCGGGCTGTTCAGCGCCTGCGCCGCGCGCGTGGTTTCACGCATAATAAACGGCGCGGTCGAGGTGGTGACGAGGTTGTCGAGGGACTCTGCGCTCACCGGGCGCAGCAGCACATTCACCCCGGTAAGCTTGCCTTCGCTGGCGCGCTTAGTCAGCGTCTCCCAATCCTTGCTGTTGCCCAGGTTTACCAGCGCATTTTTCAGGCGCAGGCACTCATCTTCAGCAGAGCAAAGTTCCTGAGTTTTCAGCACGATATCAGCGAAATCATCCAGCAGAACCATGCCGGATTTTTGAATAGCGGAGCGCAACACCGGGCTGACGCGGGAATCCTCTTCCGTGGTCGGATGCAGCTGTTGGCTGACTGCCTGCGCCAGCGCGGTGGCTTTGGTCACAATATCCGATTCCGGCAGCGGCAGAGGAGGGGCGTTGTTCCAGATAATCTGCGAGCAGTCGAACGGGGTGAACGGCGACGTCTGGCGCGAGGCCCAGTTGCTCTGCGTGTGAATGTTACACATCCCGGTGCCGCTGATGCGCAGCGTATCGCCGATACGCAGACCGGCGGATTCAAGCTGATTTACGCTGCTGGCTTCAACTGTTTGCGCGCCTTTAATCCACGACACGGTGAATTTGATCGGCATATCCAGCGGCACCCAGATCAGCAGCATCGCCAGCACCACCAACGAGCCGAGAGCGATCACCGCGCTGCGTACCCAGTGCTGAAGCGGGAAATTCTTTACCTCGTCATGCAGTGACAAAAAGCGCCCCTGGCGCACGACGTGACGATCGAGATAGATATCAATATCGGTTTGCTGGCCTAAATCACGGGTAATAAAGGGCTGCCAGTGTTTTGGATAAATCAGATCGATAATACCGAGCGAGATGTTGTTCATCTGCTCCTGATTATTTTCACCGAACAGCCCCCAGCGCTTTGGCGTCCCGCGCAGGCAATGAATTTCGCGCAGCGTGTTTTTCGCCGGGGGGGCATAAAGCCCCCACAGCCCTGCCGCCAGCAGCAGCACGCCGCCGCCCGCCATCCACGGAACAAAAACTTCCGGCGACGCGAGGCAGAAGAAGAACATCAGGAATGAGGCACAGATCAGCAGCGCTTCGCGCATGCCGTCCGGGCGGTTCAGAGTATGTTCATAGGGGCTTTCGCGGCGAATATTGAGCAGTTCAATCTGTTCACTCTCTTCACCGCGGATAGCCGAATGGGTTGAGCCAATATGCTGTAGTTCGCTGCCGCGCTCTTCATACATATATTCGCTAAGCGTGTGCCCATTAAGCGCAATCACCAGCGGCATGGAGTCGGTGCGAATCAGCTCAACATTATTCTCATCATTAATATATTGCTCCCATGATGGCGGGAGATGGACCTCAACGGAGTCCAGGTAGTAGCGCCATTTATTCGGCGCATCGGTAGTGATGCCGTAGCGCGTGATGGGATGGGCGACAAACAGTACCGTATTACTGTGTGCGGTAAGTTTAATCGGGACGGGAGCGGCAGTCGCGCCGGTCGGGCCTGGGGTATTTTGGGTACGGGAAAGCGATTCCAGGTAGCGTTCGACGGCGTCGCGCTCTTCTGGAGTCAATTTGCGAGCCGTCGCGCCGGAGAATGCCGGTAAGTAAGGCAGTCGGTATCGACGTTGCGACCTGTACCTGTAAATCCATCCGGCGAGGAATGCGCAGGCCAGCATAGCAGCTAAAAAAATCAAAATGGTGCTCATGCTTTCCCCATCTTACTTTTTCAAACAGGTGTAGTCAGTTGCACCCTTCCCGTAAATATCTAATGTGGTTGGCCGCGATAAGCAAGAAATTAACTTGAGTATTTTTAAGCGCATACCATCGTTGGGAAGAATAGCAAAAGCCCCCTGGCGGGAATATCAGCAAATTCTTAGTTTTATTTCAAGCTATTGACTTTTTAGTGAAAATGCGAATTGATTTCAGATAGGTTGCAAGAATGTAAATAAGCGGCAAAGGAGATTGCCCAGGGCGTGCGTAGTGTCGCACAATAACGAAAGTTTCTCTGCAAAGACCGATAATAATGAGCAAATCATTGCAAAAACCCACCATTCTCAACGTCAAAACCGTGGCTTCATCACGGCTTTTTAACGTCGAAAGCGTGGATCTGGAATTTAGCAACGGTGTGCGTCGGGTCTATGAACGCATGCGCCCCTCTAATCGTGAAGCGGTAATGATTGTGCCGATCATCGACGATCACCTGATTCTGATCCGTGAATATGCGGTTGGGACCGAATCCTACGAGCTGGGCTTCTCCAAAGGCCTGATCGACGAGGGTGAAAGTATATATGAAGCGGCCAATCGGGAGCTAAAGGAAGAGGTTGGATTTGGTGCGAACGAGCTCACTTTTCTGAAAAAACTGAGCATGGCGCCCTCCTATTTCTCCAGCAAAATGAATATCCTGGTGGCGGAAAATCTCTATCCGGAATCACTGCCGGGCGATGAGCCTGAGCCGCTGCCGCAGGTGCGCTGGCCTTTAAAGCATCTGATGGATCTGCTTGAAGACCCCGATTTCCACGAAGCCCGCAATGTCAGCGCGCTCTTCTTAGTGCGTGAGTGGCTCAAAGGGCAGGGGCGGCTTTAACTGAGCAAGCAATAAAAGAAAAGGGCGCGAAAGCGCCCTTTTTTATATCTCTGTGCAGTGGCTGCGCTAAAACAGCTCGTGCGTCTCGCCATTATCGATAAGCGTAGTGCCCGCTTCATGAACCGCCTGCTGAGTCGGCTGCGTTCCTTCGATAAAGTACTCCTGACGGCTGCTACCACCGTTGGCTAACTGCCCGGTGCTGCGGTCAATATTGACCGTTACCACGCCCGGCGGCGGCGTAAGCGGATCTTCCGGAACGCCTTCCAGCACCGCTTTCATATAAGCATCCCACGCCGGCTGCGCACTCTTCGCGCCGCCTTCATAACCTGAGATCTGATCCTTAATCGCGCCGGAAGCACTGGTGCGGCCAAGGTTGCGGCGGTGATCGTCGAAGCCAATCCACACCGATGTCACCACGCCCGGACCGTAGCCTGAGAACCAGGCATCTTTCGAGCTGTTGGTGGTACCGGTTTTGCCGCCGATATCATTGCGCTTGAGATCGCGACCCGCGCGCCAGCCGGTACCTTGCCAGCCCGGCTCGCCGAAGACGTTACTGTTCAGCGCGCTCTTAATCAGGAAGGAGAGCGGCGTACTGATGACGTGCGGCGCATACTCCTCCGCGCCGGTGCGTTCAACCAGAGCCTGGTTTGCCTGCTCCAGCTGCGGCATCGGGACGGCAGGGTTTTGCTGCTCCTGCGAGGTCGCGACGTTTTCCATGTCCTTGTTTTCCAGCACGTTCGACTTCGGCGTTTCGCCGTAAATCACCGGAATATCGCAATTGGCGCAGGCGACTTTCGGACGCGCTTCAAACAGCTTATCGCCCTGAACATTCTCGATTTTGCTGATGAAGTAAGGGTCAACCAGGAAGCCGCCGTTGGCCATCACCGCATAACCGCGAGCCACCTGTAACGGGGTAAAGGAGGCAGAGCCGAGCGCTAAGGATTCGGTATGCACAATGTTTTGCGCCGGGAAACCGAAACGCTGCAGATATTCTGCCGCGTAATCAACGCCCATCGCACGCATCGCGCGCACCATTACTACGTTCTTCGACTGCCCCAGACCCTGGCGCAGACGGATCGGCCCGGCATACTCATCCGGCGAGTTCTTCGGTCGCCAGTCGGAGCCCGCGCCCGCATCCCAGCGCGAAATCGGCGCATCGTTAAGGATGCTCGCCAGCGTCAGGCCTTTATCCATCGCGGCGGTATACAGGAACGGTTTGATATTCGAGCCAACCTGGCGCAGCGCTTGCGTGGCGCGGTTGAACTTGCTCTGGTTGAAATCGAAACCACCTACCAGCGCCATTACCGCGCCGTTATGCGGGTTAATCGACACCAGCGCCGAATTGACGTCCGGCACCTGTCCCAGCCACCAGCTGTCGCCAACCTGGCGAACCCAAATCTGCTGACCTACCTGAACGGCATCGGTCACTTTGCGCGGCGTCGGGCCCTGCTGCGTATCCGAGCGGTAAGGGCGCGCCCAGCGCACACCTTCCATCTTCAGCGAGACCGTCGAACCGTCCGCCAGCATCGCGGTCGCTTCCTGCGGATCGGCGCTGGTGACAACGGCAGGCGACAGCGGCCCATAAGTCGGCAGCGCCTTCAGAGAGTCAGTGATTTTTTTACTCTCCCACGCCGCTTCGCCCACTTTCCACAGCACGTTAGACGGCCCGCGATAGCCGTGACGCATGTCGTAATCCATCACGTTATTGCGCACCGCATCCTGCGCGGCCTGCTGCACTTTGCGTGTCACGGTGGTGTAAACGCGATAACCATCTTCGTAGGCTTTATCACCGTAGCGGCTCACCATCTCCTGGCGCACCATCTCGGAGAGATAAGGGGCAGAGAAGGCGATTTCCGGCGCATGGTAATTAGCGTCGATAGCTTCGCTACGGGCTTCATCAGCCTGCTGCTCGCTGATATACCCTTCGCTCTGCATACGCGTCAGCACTACGTTACGTCGCGCGGTAGCACGTTCGAGAGAGTAGAGCGGGTTAAAGGTAGAGGGTGCTTTTGGCAGCCCGGCAATCACCGCGATTTCGCTTAAGGTGAGCTGGTCGACGCTTTTACCAAAGTAGACCTGTGCCGCTGCACCCACGCCGTAAGCGCGGTAACCGAGATAAATTTTATTGAGGTAGAGCTCAAGAATTTCGTCTTTGCTCAGCAACTGCTCAATGCGGATCGCCAGGAAAACCTCTTTGATTTTACGCATCATTGTGCGTTCCGGGCTTAAGAAGAAGTTACGCGCCAGCTGCTGCGTAATGGTACTTGCACCCTGCGAGGCGTGGCCGGAGAAGAGCGCCACGCTGGCCGCACGGAAGATCCCTACCGGGTCGACGCCGTGATGCTCATAAAAGCGGCTGTCTTCCGTGGCGATAAAGGCTTTCACCATTACCGGCGGAATATGATCCAGCGTCAACGGGATACGGCGCTTTTCACCGTACTGCGCGATCAGCTCGCCGTCGGCGCTATAGACCTGCATTGGAATCTGCAGCCGGACATCCTTCAGCGTGGCGACGTCAGGTAACTGCGGCTCAATATATTTGTACAGACCGTAAATCGAGCCTGCTCCCAACAGAATGCAAAAGACTGCAAGGATGAATAAATACTTTACGAACTTCACTGGAGATTTCCCATTTAGAGTCACTTGGGCAGTTTATAAACAACCGCGCGGTAGTATAAAGGCAAGCCTTGAGCATTGATATAGCGTCCGCCAGCGAGACGATAAGGAGATCGTAATTTATGACATTCAGGCATTGGCAAATTGGTGTGCATATTCAACAGGATGGCGTCTTTATCGTGGCGCTTTCCGCTGGGCGTTCCGGGCGGGCGCTGCGCCGCTGGTGGCACCTTCCTCTCCCCAGTGGCGCGGTGGTTCAGGGGCGGATTAAGGCACCGGAGCAGCTGCTCGCTGCGCTGCGCCCATGGCGCCATGCTTTGCCGCAGCGCCACTGCGCGCGCATCGCCTTTCCCGCCGGGCAGACGCTGCAGCGAAGGTTGCCGCGCCCGGCGGTGACGCTGCGTGAACCTGCACTGACCGGCTGGGTTTCACAGGCGATGGCGCGCGAGCTGGAGATGGCGCAAAGCGATCTCTGCTTCGACTTCACCGAGGATGAGCCCGCCAGAAGCTACGGCGTGACCGCCGCGCAGAACCGGGATATCGCCGCGCTACTGGAGATCGCGCAGCAGCTTTCACTCCACCTCTCCTCTATCACGCCCGATGCCTGTGCTCTTCAGCCGCTGCTGCCCTCGTTAGCGGCACCGGTGCGCTGTCTCGCCTGGTGCGATGAGCGCCAGTGGTTGTGGGCGACAAAAGAGAGCTGGGGGCGGCGAGCACGCGAAGAGGCGGAAAATGTCGCACAGCTTGGCGAGCTGCTCGCACTTCCCCTGGATGAGATTATCCAGTGCGGCGAAGGTGTGGGGGAGTTCGACTGCTGGAGCGCGGTGCCGTCGCGCCAGCCGCCGCTACCGGATGCAAGCCAGCGCTATGCCGTTGCGTTGGGGCTGGCGATCGCCAGGGGGTACTGATGCGCCCTGCGGTCAATTTTATGCCGTGGCGACAGCTGCAGCGGCGGCGCTGTTTGCGCTTCTGGGTGGCAATCGCGGCGGCAAGCGTAGTGAGCCTGTCGTTGGGCGGTACGCTATGGCATGCGCAGCGCGCTCAGGCCGGGCGTAGCGGCACACTCTGGCTGGCGGCGGATCGGTCGCTGCTGGCCGCGCTGCATACACAAGAACAACCGCTTCGCCTGCGGCGACAGCAGTGGCAGCTGGCGCAGGAGAAAGCGCGTCGGCGGCAGATAACAGCCGCCTGGCGGCAAACGCTGCTCACGCTTGCGGATGCGCTGCCGGAAAACGCCTGGCTGACGCAGCTGCGCTGGCGGCAGAACCAGCTTGAAATCCACGGCCTGGCACGCGCCGTCAACGCCCTGGGCGAGTTCGAGCCGCGGCTGCAAAAGCTGGCGGGGTTTCATCTTCAGCCGATGGGGAGCGCCTCGCGTGATGGTCAGGGGCTCTGGCAGTTTACCTACCAGCTGAGCCGGGAGCAGGTCGATGTCGCTAAACCCTGAAGTCTGGCTCGCACTTTCGCCCCGCATGCGGGCGATCTGCTGGCTTGCCGCGATGTTTAGCAGTGTTCTGCTTATCGGCTGGTTCGCCATCCGCCCGCTGAATCAGACGCAACGCCTTACGCAGCGTCAGCAGAGCGCCCTCCAGCCGGAGTTACAGGCAGAGTGGCGAAAGCTTCGCGCGCTGGCGCTGCCGGAAGCGCAAAGCACTGTTACGCAGGTGCGCCGCTTTAGCCCGCTCGACTTTCACGGCCAGTCGCGGCAGCTCTTGCGCTGGCAGCCGATGCAGGGCGACGGTGAACTGGTGCTGGAGAGCCGCTGGTCGCAGGCTGTGGAGACTTTTTCACTGCTGGCAGAGCGTGGTATGCAGATTCCGGCATTTTCTCTCTCCGCCAGCGAAAGCGGGCTACGTTTTACGCTGCAACTGGAGCATGACGATGATGGTTAAACGCCTGCTTTTCACCTTTGGGATCGTCACTGTGCTGTGCGGTATGCGCGATCCTTTTCAGCCCGCGCCGGATCGCTGCCAGCTTGCGCAGCTCCGCGCCTGGCAACTGCACGGCGTTATTGAAAGCGGGCAGCGGCTGGCCATCATCCGCGATGCGGCAGGACGCTGGCACCGGGTAAGCGTGGGCGACACGCTTTCACCCGGCTGGCGCGTTACCGCCATCAACGTAGATGAAACAGAGATAGCAACAGGGAAGGCGTGCGCCCCCTCAACATGGCGCTGGAAACGAAAAGGAACTCAGGATGAGGAAATGGATAGCAAGCGTCGTGCTCTTTAGTCTGCCAGTGGCGGCTGTCAGTGCCGCGCCTCTGGTGACGATGAGCGTTGACGAGGTGCCTGTCGCGCAGGTGCTGCAGGCGCTGGCGACGCTGGAAAAAAAGAATATCGTTATCCCGCCGGAGGTGAGCGGTGTCGTCTCCCTTAACCTGACGGAAGTGCCCTGGTTACAGGCGATGCAGACCGTCGCGGCCAGCGCAGGGTTAATTCTGAGTCAGCAGGGCGCTATCTGGCAGGTGCATACCGCCTCGTGGCAGCAGCAGAAGCTGGCTGAGCGGGAGGCGGCGCAGGCGCGGCGTAAAAAGAACGCGCCAACGCTGACGCGCGGCATTGTGTTGCACCATGCGAATGCCGCTGAGCTGGCAAAAGCCGCAGAGAAGCTAATCAGTGCCCAGGGGACCCTCACCGTGGATACGCGCCTTAACCGCTTACTGGTGCGGGATAATAAAGAGAGCCTCGCCGCGCTGGAAAAGTGGATCGCGCAGATGGATCTGCCCGTTGAGCAGGTCGAACTGGCGGCCTGGATCGTCACTATTAATGAAAAAAGCCTGCGTGAGCTTGGCGTGAAGTGGGGGCTCGGGCAAGAGCCTGCCGCCACGCGCGGGCAGGTGAGCACTCTGGCGGCAGATCACAGCGTTGCCAGCGCCACAACGCGCATCGGCTTTAATATCGGCAGTATTAATGCGCGTCTTCTTGAGCTGGAGCTTTCCGCGCTTGAACAGAAGCAGCAACTGGAGATTATCGCCAGCCCGCGCCTGCTGGCTTCCCATCTTCAGCCCGCAAGCATCAAGCAGGGGAGTGAAATCCCTTACCAGGTGGCGAATGGAGAGAGCGGCAACACGGCGGTTGAGTTTAAAGAGGCTGTGCTGGGCATGGAAGTGACCCCAACTGTGCTGCCCGATGGGCGGGTACGCCTGAAGCTGCGCATTAGCCAGAATATGCCCGGCCAGGTACTGCAACAGGCCGGAGGCGAAGCGCTGGCGATTGATAAGCAGGAGATTGAAACCGTGGTGGAGGTGAAAAGCGGTGAAACGCTGGCATTGGGTGGCATCTTCTCGCAAAAGAGGCGTAATGGCAGAACCCAGGTTCCGGGCCTTGGTGCTATTCCCGGCTTCGGTCGTCTGTTTCGCCAGGAAGCAAAAGAGGGGGATCGCCGCGAACTGGTGGTCTTTATTACCCCCAGGCTGGCAGCGGTACATTAAATCTGCCGTAACGCCCCTTTTTCGCCGTAACTTGGCCCAGGTGTTTGACGTGGGAGATGATTTAGCTTACAAGGAGTACCGATTTGAGTGTCAGCGGTCTCCGAATAATAAAGGGCGGTAAGAGGGATAACGTGTTTATTCAGTTGCCAAACAAGCCGGAGTACTGAGATAATTTTCGATCTGACTCTCGCACTATCGCATATGAGGTTTCAGTTCATGTCCTGCTACGCCGCACGTTTGCGAAGCGGGTTTATCATCAACGAATAGTCTTAGTAGTACCGAAAAAATGGCAGAGAAACGCAATATCTTTCTGGTTGGGCCTATGGGTGCCGGCAAAAGCACTATTGGGCGTCAGTTAGCTCAACAACTCAATATGGAATTTTACGATTCTGATCAAGAGATTGAGAAACGAACCGGAGCTGATGTGGGCTGGGTCTTCGATGTTGAAGGTGAAGAAGGTTTCCGCGATCGCGAGGAAAAGATCATCAATGAGCTGACGGAGAAGCAGGGCATCGTTCTGGCGACCGGCGGCGGCTCTGTGAAATCCCGCGAAACCCGTAATCGTCTCTCCGCCCGCGGTGTAGTGGTGTATCTGGAAACCACTATCGAGAAGCAACTGGCACGTACTCAACGTGATAAAAAACGTCCCCTGCTGCAGGTGGACGCGCCGCCGCGTGAAGTGTTGGAAGCGCTGGCCGACGAACGTAATCCTCTCTACGAAGAGATTGCCGACGTGACCATCCGTACTGACGATCAGAGCGCGAAAGTGGTGGCGAACCAGATTATTCATATGCTGGAAAGCAACTAAATCAGGCTTAATAGACGGCCTGTAGGTTTAAGCAACTAAGGTGGATGTCGCGTCATGGAGAGGATCACCGTTACTCTCGGGGAACGTAGTTACCCTATCACCATCGCGGCTGGTTTGTTTAACGACCCAGCTTCCTTCGCGCCCCTGAAGTCTGGTGATCAGGTTATGCTGGTCACCAACGAAACCCTGGCACCGCTCTACCTTGATAGGGTACGTAGCGTGCTGGAACAGGCCGGCGTTAATGTCGATAGCGTGATCCTGCCTGACGGCGAGCAGTACAAAAGCCTGGCGGTGATGGACACGGTGTTCACCGCACTGTTGCAAAAACCACATGGGCGCGATACCACACTGGTCGCGCTCGGCGGCGGCGTAATCGGCGATTTGACCGGTTTTGCTGCGGCCAGCTATCAGCGCGGCGTGCGCTTTATCCAGGTGCCGACCACGCTCCTTTCTCAGGTTGACTCCTCCGTTGGCGGCAAAACGGCGGTAAACCACCCCCTTGGCAAAAACATGATTGGCGCGTTCTATCAGCCCGCGTCGGTCGTGGTCGATCTCGACTGCCTGGCAACCCTTCCTGCCCGTGAACTCTCCTCCGGTCTTGCGGAAGTGATCAAATACGGCATTATTCTCGACGGCGCGTTCTTTAGCTGGCTGGAAGAGAATATGGATGCTCTGCTGCGCCTTGATGGCGCGGCGCTGGCTTACTGTATTCGCCGCTGCTGCGAACTGAAAGCGGAGGTCGTCGCCGCCGATGAGCGCGAACACGGCTTACGTGCTTTACTCAATCTTGGTCATACCTTCGGCCATGCGATTGAGGCGGAGATGGGCTACGGTAACTGGTTACACGGCGAAGCCGTTGCTGCCGGGATGGTGATGGCGGCACACGCGTCAGAACGCCTCGGGCAGTTTAGCGCAGCAGATACGCAGCGCATCAAAGCGTTGTTAAAACGCGCCGGTTTACCCGTTGAGGGGCCGCGTGAAATGGCGGCGCAGGCTTACCTGCCGCACATGATGCGCGATAAAAAAGTGTTAGCGGGAGAGATGCGTTTAGTGCTTCCGCTGGCCATAGGGAAGAGTGAAGTTCGCGGCGGAGTGTCGCACGACGTAGTACTTAGCGCTATTGCTGATTGCCAGCAGGCGTAACGATAAGAAAGGTCTGTTCACGCGCTGCGTGGCGTTTAACTTCGGGCGATATGCATCAGTGGCATACGCCTTTGTGTGGGGTGTTAAATGGATGAATTCAAACCAGAAGACGAGCTGAAACCCGATCCCAGCGATCGTCGTACTGGTCGTTCTCGTCAATCTTCCGAGCGTGTCGATGAGCCGCAGATCAACTTTGATGAGGTTGATGTTGATGCCGACGATCGCCGTCCTGCGCGTTCGCGCCGGGTGCGTGATGATCGCGAAGAAGAGAGCTATCAAGAAGATGAAGCCGCTCTGGACGAGGAGCCGCAGGAGCGTCGCCCGCGTAAGCGTAAGAAAGCCGCTGCCGCTGCGAAGCCAGCCTCCCGCCAGTATCTGATGATGGGCGTCGGTATCCTTGTGTTACTGCTGCTGATTATCGGCATTGGCTCTGCGCTGAAATCCCCCGCGCCTGCTAACAACGAACAAAACACGTCGGGCGAGAAAAATATCGATCTCGGCGCGACGGATAACACTGCCGGTAACAGCGGCAACGCTGCCGATCAGGCAAATGGCGCACAGCCCGCACCGGGCGCGTCGCCATCTCAGGCTCAGAACGCAGGCACCGCGCCGGCTCAGCAGGATGTGACGCTGCCGCCGATCTCCTCGACGCCGTCGCAAGGCCAGCCATCCGCTACGCCGGAAGGGCAAAACCGCGTTGAAGTGCAGGGCGATCTCAACAACGCACTGTCGCAGCCGCAGAGCCAGACGCAGCTTGATAGCGCGGCCAGCTCGACGCTGCCGACCGAACCGGCAACGGTTGCACCGATTCATAACGGTAATGGCAGTAACAATGCCAACGCCGCGCGTAATCAGCAGCAGCCAGCGTCCGGTGAAAGCCGCACTACGGCGCCGCGTAACGAACGCAAGCAGATGGTGATTGAGCCGAAGCCAGCCGCCAAAACGCCGGTAGCGAAAAGCGAGCCGAAAGCGGAATCCCGCCCGGTTGCTCAACCGCCGAAGCGCACGGAAAGCACCGCTTCTGCGCCAGTGAAAGCGCCTGCGACAACGTCGACAGCAGCACCGTCAACGTCAACGGCCGCATCCACACCGGCTCAGCCGAAAACCACGGCACCGGCGGCGAGCGCAAGCAGCGCGCCTGCTGCCAGCGGCACGGCCTCTACCGGCAATGTCGGTGCGCTGAAGTCAGCGCCGGGCAACCACTACACCCTGCAGCTGAGCAGTTCATCGAACTACAACAACCTCAATGCGTGGGCGAAGAAAGAGAATCTGAAAAACTTCGTGGTCTACCAGACAACGCGTAACGGTCAGCCGTGGTACGTGTTGGTGAGCGGCGTCTATGCCTCGAAAGATGATGCTAAACGCGCCGTTTCCGCGCTGCCAGCGGATGTGCAGGCGAAAAACCCATGGGCGAAGCCGCTGCATCAGGTTCAGGCCGATCTTAAGTAATGTGTAAAGCGCAGGATGCTGTCGGAGCTTTCTCCACAGCCGGAGAGAGTGTAAGTAATCAGTCAGCATGAAAAAGAATCGCGCTTTTCTAAAATGGGCAGGGGGGAAATACCCCCTGCTCGACGATATCGGTAGGCACTTGCCCAAGGGAGAGTGCCTCATCGAGCCTTTCGTTGGCGCGGGCTCGGTGTTTCTCAACACCTCCTACTCCCGCTATATCCTTGCAGATATCAACAGCGACTTAATCAGCCTCTATAACATCGTTAAAGAGCGCCCTGATGAGTATGTTCATCACGCGCGCGCGCTGTTTGTGCCCGCGGTGAACCAGTCCGAAGTCTATTACCAGCTGCGTCAGGAGTTTAACCAGTGCCAGGAGCCGTTCCGGCGCGCGCTGCTGTTTTTATACCTCAACCGGCATGGCTACAATGGTCTGTGTCGTTACAACCTGCGCGGGGAGTTTAACGTGCCGTTCGGGCGCTATAAAAAGCCCTACTTCCCGGAAGCGGAGTTGTACCACTTTGCAGAAAAAGCGCAGAATGCCTTCTTTTACTGCGAATCTTACGCCGAGAGTATGGCGCGCGCGGATGCGAACTCGGTGGTCTATTGCGATCCGCCCTATGCGCCGCTCTCTGCGACAGCCAACTTTACGGCGTACCATACCAATAGCTTTACCCTTGAGCAGCAGGCTCATCTTGCCGCGATTGCGGAGAGTCTGGTGCAAAACCGAATCCCGGTATTGATTTCCAACCATGACACGCTGTTGACGCGTGAATGGTACAGTCAGGCGAAATTGCACGTGGTGAAAGTGCGACGCAGTATCAGCAGTAATGGCGGGACGCGTAAAAAAGTGGATGAGCTGCTGGCGCTCTATCGCCCGGCTCCCGCGCCTCGCTAACCCTGCGTTCACCGCGCCGCCGCCTGCCGAAACCTACTTTCTCAAGGAGATGCGGATGAAACAGTATTTAATTGCCCCTTCGATTCTGTCGGCTGATTTTGCTCGCCTGGGCGAAGACACCGCCAGCGTACTGGCCGCGGGCGGCGACGTTGTTCACTTTGACGTGATGGACAACCACTACGTACCGAACCTGACCATCGGCCCGATGGTGCTGAAAGCGCTGCGCAACTACGGCATTACCGCGCCTATCGATGTGCACCTGATGGTGAAGCCGGTCGACCGCCTGGTGCCGGACTTTGCCGAAGCCGGGGCAAGCATTATCACCTTTCATCCTGAAGCTTCTGAACATATCGACCGCACGCTGCAGCTGATCAAAGAGCACGGCTGCAAAGCGGGGCTGGTGTTTAACCCGGCGACACCGCTGAGCTATCTGGATCACGTTATGGATAAGCTGGATGTGATCCTGCTGATGTCCGTTAACCCCGGTTTTGGCGGTCAATCCTTCATTCCCCATACCCTTGACAAGCTGCGCGAAGTGCGTCGTCGCATAGATGCATCCGGCCTTGATATCCGTCTCGAAGTGGACGGCGGCGTGAAAGCGAGCAATATCGGCGAGATCGCGGCAGCTGGCGCGGATATGTTCGTGGCGGGCTCGGCGATTTTCAATCAGCCGGATTACAAACAGGTTATTGATGAAATGCGTAGCGAACTGGCGAAGGTAAGTCATGGATAAATTGCAGTCGATTCGGGGTGTCGCGTTCGATCTTGACGGCACATTAGTGGACAGCGCGCCGGGGCTCACCGCCGCCGTAGACAGCGCGCTGTATGCCCTTGAGCTGCCGCAGGCTGGCGAAGCGCGCGTGATTACCTGGATTGGGAATGGCGCCGATGTGTTGATGGAGCGCGCCTTCAACTGGGCCCGCCAGGAGCGTGCCATTCAGCGTGCTTCGCAGGGCAAGCCCGATATTGATACCGGTGACGTGCCGCAGGCCGAGCAGATCGCCATGCTGCGCAAGCTCTTCAACCGCTACTACGAAGAGACCGTGGAGGAGGGCAGCTTCCTGTTCCCGGACGTGGCGCAAACTCTCGCGGCGCTGCACGAAAAAGGGCTGCCGCTGGCGCTGGTGACCAACAAGCCGACGCCGTTTGTCGCGCCGCTGCTGGACGCGCTGGAGATTGCCCACTACTTCACTTTTGTTGTCGGTGGCGATGATGTGGTGAATAAGAAGCCGCACCCGGAGCCGCTGCTGCTGGTGTGCGACAAGCTGGCGATTCAACCCCATGAGTTACTCTTCGTTGGCGATTCACGCAACGATATCCGCGCCGCGCAGGCGGCCGGCAGCGTCTCCGTTGGCCTGACCTACGGCTATAACTATGGTGAAGCGATTACCCTAAGCGAGCCGGACTACGTCTTCGACCGCTTTAACGATTTACTGCCCGCGCTCGGGCTCCCGCTCAGTGAACATCAGGAAATGAAAAATGACTAAGCCCATCGTTTTTAGTGGCGCACAGCCCTCAGGTGAATTGACCATTGGCAACTATATGGGTGCGCTGCGTCAGTGGGTGAACATGCAGGACGACTATCACTGTATCTACTGCATCGTTGACCTGCATGCCATTACCGCGCGTCAGGATCCGGAGAAGCTGCGCAAGGCGACGCTGGATACGCTGGCGCTCTACCTGGCGTGCGGTATTGATCCGCAGAAAAGCACGATCTTTGTACAGTCCCACGTTCCTGAGCATGCCCAGCTGGGTTGGGCGCTGAACTGCTACACCTACTTCGGCGAGCTGAGCCGTATGACGCAGTTCAAAGATAAATCCGCACGCTATTCAGAAAACATCAACGCCGGCCTGTTTGACTACCCGGTGCTGATGGCGGCAGACATCCTGCTTTACCAGACCAATCAGGTGCCGGTCGGCGAAGACCAGAAGCAGCATCTGGAGCTGAGCCGCGATATCGCCCAGCGCTTTAACGCCATTTATGGCGATGTGTTTAAAGTGCCTGAGCCGTTTATTCCGAAGTCCGGTGCGCGCGTAATGTCGCTGCTGGAGCCGACGAAGAAGATGTCCAAGTCGGACGATAACCGCAACAACGTGATTGGCCTGCTGGAAGATCCGAAATCGGTAGTGAAGAAGATCAAACGCGCCGTGACCGACTCCGACGAGCCGCCGGTTGTGCGTTACGATGTGGCGAACAAAGCGGGCGTCTCTAACCTGCTCGATATCCTCTCTGCCGTGACCGGCCAGAGCATCGCCGAGCTGGAGCAGCATTTCGAAGGCAAGATGTATGGCCATTTGAAAGGCGAAGTGGCGGACGCGGTTTCCGGCATGCTGACCGAGTTGCAGGAGCGCTACCATCGCTATCGCAATGACGAAGTTTTCCTGCAGCAGATCATGCGCGAAGGTGCGGAAAAAGCGAGCGCGCACGCTTCAGAAACCCTGAAGAAGGTGTACGAAGCGATTGGGTTTGTTGCGAAGCCGTAAGCGTTGATTGCCGGATGGCGGCATAAATGCCTTATCCGGCCTACGGGTTAGCACGATTTTGTAGGCCTGATAAGCGCAGCGCCATCAGGCATTGTGCCCGGCGCTGATTGCCGGATGGCGGCGTAACTGCCTTATCCGGCCTACGGTTTAGCGCGGTTTTGTAGGCCTGATAAGCGCAGCGCCATCAGGCATTGTGCCCGGCGCTGACTGCCGGATGGCGGCATAAATGCCTTATCCGGCCTACGGGTTAGCGCGGTTTTGTAGGCCTGATAAGCGTAGCGCCATCAGGCATTGTGCCCGGCGCTGACTGCCGGATGGCGGCATAAATGCCTTATCCGGCCTACGGGTTAGCACGGTTTTGTAGGCCTGATAAGCGCAGCGCCATCAGGCATTGTGCCCGGCGCTGACTGCCGGATGGCGGCGTAACGCCTTATCCGGCCTACGGGTTAGCATGGTTTTGTAGGCCTGATAAGCGCAGCGCCATCAGGCATTGTGCCCGGCGCTGATTGCCGGATGGCGGCATAAATGTCTTATCCGGCCTACGGGTTAGCGCGGTTTTGTAGGCCTGATAAGCGTAGCGCCATCAGGCTTGTGCCCGGCGCTGACTGCCGGATGGCGGCATAAATGCCTTATCCGGCCTACGGTTTAGCACGATTTCGTAGGCCTGATAAGCGCAGCGCCATCAGGCATTGTCTTTAAAACCACTTCAACTTATCGCGTAACGCGACAACCCTGCCGACGATAATCAACGACGGGCTTTTCACCTGCTGCGCCAGCTCGCCAAGCTGCGACAGCGTGCCGCTCACCACCCGCTGCTGCACCGATGTGCCATTTTCCACCAGCGCTACCGGCATATCCGCCTGCATGCCGTGGGCGATCAACTGCTCCTGAATCGCCGCTGCCTGATTTAACCCCATATAGAACACCAGCGTCTGCTTCTCTGCCGCCAGGTTAGCCCAGTCCAGCTCACCGCCGGTTTTCAGGTGGCCCGTGACCAGCCGCACGCTCTGGGCGTAATCCCGGTGAGTCAACGGAATACCCGAGTAAGCCGAACAGCCGGAAGCCGCGGTAATCCCTGGCACAACCGAGAAGGGAATGCCCGCATGGCAGAGCGTTTCCAGCTCTTCGCCGCCGCGCCCAAAAATAAAGGGATCGCCGCCTTTTAACCGCACCACGCGCTTCCCGCTTTGCGCCTCGCGCAGCAGGATCTGGTTAATCTCCTCCTGCGGCACGCAGTGATAGCCCGCTCGTTTACCGACAAACACACGGTCGGCGTCACGGCGCACCAGATTCATGATCTCATCGGAGACCAGCCGGTCATACACCACCACATCCGCCTGCTGGATTTGCTGTAAGCCTTTCAGCGTCAGCAGCCCGGCATCGCCAGGCCCCGCGCCCACCAGCACCACTTCACCACGATTATCCAGCGGCTCGTTCAGCATCTGCTCGGTGATGCTCTCCACCGCGACCATATTCTGGTTCGCCAGCGACTGCGCCAGTCGATCGTTAACGAACAGCTTCTCCCAGAAACGACGGCGCTCGCTCATGGTGGCGAAATGGCGCTTCACACGGCTGCGCAGCTGCCCGGCAAACTTCGCCACGTGACCAAGATGTTGCGGCAGCAGCGACTCCAGCTTCTCGCGCAGCAAACGCGCCAGCACCGGCGACGTGCCGCCGGAGGATATCGCCACCATCAGCGGCGAACGGTCGATAATCGACGGCATGATAAAGCTCGCTTCTTTCGGCGCATCGACCACATTGCAAAAGATGCGACGCGCTTCTGCCGCATCGCTGACCCGCTGGTTTACCGCGTCGTTATCGGTGGCGGCAATTGCCAGCCAGCACTCATCGAGTAGCGTTTCGCTAAATTCGCCTTCGACCAGCGTCAGCATGCCTTCGGCGGCCCAGGCGGTAAATTGAGGAATAAAGGTGAGGGCATTGACGGTGAGCTGCGCGCCCGCATCCAGCAACAGACGCGCTTTGCGCTCCGCGACGTCGCCGCCGCCGACCAGCAGACAGGGGCGTCCCCGTAATTGACAGAAAATTGGCAGGTGATCCACGACATTACCCCGGAATTGTAGTTATAGGCTGAAGCGGGCGCCGCGCGGCGAGAACCGCGGGCGCTGAGCATGAGCCGTAGCATAACAGCAAGCTGTCGCTACGGCCGTTGAGAGGGCAGGGGATTATGCTTTGATCTGCACCTCACCATCCTTCACTCGTGCTTCAAAATGGGCAACTGAACGGCTTTCATCTTCCATGCAGAGGCCATCACGCAGACGGAAGCGCTGTTTTTTTAACGGGCTGGCAACCCACAGTTCGCCCTGATGTTCGGCGATAATGCCGCGAGAGAGCACGCTCGACTGGAAAAAGGGGTCGATATTGCTGATGGCGTAAACCTGGTCATCGTGGCGCGGGCGGAAAATCGCCACCTGCTCGCCATTGACCAGCGCGCAGACGCCGGTTGCCGGGACAATCTCATCAATATTGCAAACGCTGTTCCACTGGCTCATGCGTTCTCCTCCACTAACATCACCGGAATACGTTCATAGGGTGTCGCCGGGCGATGCTGCGCGCGCTCCGGAACCACCTGCACGTTCGGGTCGCGGCGATCGCTGTTGATAAAGTGTTTGAAGCGTGTTTGCGCCGCCGGGTTGTTGACGGTTTCCGTCCACTCGCAAATCACCGCTTCGCGCAGGCGGGTCATCTCTGCTTCAAGCTGTGCATCAAAGCCCAGCTTGTCGTCGATGATGACGCTGCGCAGATAGTTGATGCCGCCTTCCATCCCCTCAAGCCAGGAGGCGGTGCGGGTCAGTTTGTCGGCGGTGCGAATGTAGAACATCATAAAGCGGTCGAGGTAACGCAGCAGAGTGTCGCGATCGAGGTCCGCCGCCAGCAGATCCGCATGGCGCGGTTTCATGCCGCCGTTACCGCACACATAAAGGTTCCAGCCTTTTTCCGTGGCGATGATCCCCACGTCTTTCCCCTGCGCTTCCGCACATTCACGGGTACAGCCGGAGACGCCGAACTTCATTTTGTGCGGGGTACGGATACCTTTGTAACGGTTTTCCAGCTCGACGCCGAACCCGACGCTGTCGCCGACGCCATAGCGGCACCAGGTCGAGCCGACGCAGGTTTTCGCCATACGCAGTGCTTTGGCGTACGCGTGACCAGTTTCGAACCCGGCATTGATTAACTGACGCCAGATCTCCGGCAGATCGTCTTTTTGCGCACCGAACAGGCCGATACGCTGCGAGCCGGTGATTTTGGTATAGAGATTGAACTCCCGCGCGATGCGGCCCACTTCCATCAGCCCTTCCGGCGTGATTTCACCGCCCGCCGAGCGTGGGATAACAGAGTAGGTGCCATCTTTCTGGATATTGGCGAGGAAGTTGTCGTTGGTATCCTGCAGCGGCGTGTGCTGTGGTTTCAGGATGTACTCGTTCCAGCAGGAGGCGAGCAGCGAGCCAACGGTCGGTTTACACACTTCGCAGCCGTAGCCGGTACCGTATTTCGCCAGCAGGTCGTCAAAGGTTTTAATCCCTTCCACCTGGATGAGGTGGAACAGTTCCTGGCGGGAGTAGGCGAAGTGTTCACACAGGTTATTGGTGATTTCGATACCCTGTTTCGCCAGCTCGGCGTTCAGCACCTGCGTAACCAGCGGAATACAGCCGCCGCAGCCGGTTCCGGCTTTGGTTTCCGCTTTCAGTGCGGCTACGGTGTGGCAGCCTTTGTTGATGGCAGTAATCAGGTCGCCTTTGGTGACGTCGAAGCAGGAGCAGATTTGCGCACTGTCCGGCAGCTTATCGACGCCGATTGAGGGTTTACCGCCGCTGGCGTGCGCCGGCAGGATCAATGCGTCGGGGTTTTCCGGCAGTTCGATGGCGTTGAGAACCAGTTGCAGCAGGTTGCCGTAATCGCTGGTGTCGCCAACCAGCACGGCGCCGAGGAGGGTTTTATTATCCGGGCTGACAATCAGGCGCTTATAAACTTCTTTGCTCTCGTCGAGGTAGACATAGCTGCGCGCGCCCGGTGTGCGGCCGTGTGCATCGCCGATGCCGCCGACATCCACGCCGAGCAGTTTCAGCTTGGCGCTAAGATCCGCGCCTTGAAACGCGTTTTGTGTGCCGAGAATATGGTCAACCGTCACCTGCGCCATTTTGTAGCCTGGCGCGACCAGACCATAAACGCGGTTGTTCCAGCTGGCGCACTCGCCGATGGCATAAATATTGGGATCGGAGGTCTGGCAGCAGTCGTTGATCATGATGCCGCCGCGCGGGGCAACTTCAAGCCCGCACTGGGTCGCCAGCTTGTCGCGTGGACGGATGCCCGTGGAGAAGACGATAAAGTCCACTTCCAGCTCGCTGCCGTCGGCGAAGCGCATGGTTTTGCGCGCCTCAACGCCCTCTTGCACGATCTCTTTGGTGTTTTTGCTGGTGTGCACGCGCACGCCCATGCTTTCGATTTTACGTCTTAACTGCTCGCCGCCCATCTGATCGAGCTGTTCTGCCATCAGCATCGGGGCGAATTCAATAACGTGAGTTTCGACGCCTAAGTTTTTCAGCGCGCCTGCGGCTTCCAGACCCAGCAGGCCGCCGCCAACCACCGCGCCACGGCGGCTACGACGCGCGCATGACTCAATGGCATTCAAATCTTCAATAGTGCGGTAAACAAAACAGTCCTGGGTTTCAGACCCTTTGATCGGCGGGATCCACGGGTAGGAGCCGGTGGCCATGATCAGCTTATCGTAATAGACCGTGCGGCCCGCGCTGGAGTGGATCACTTTTTCCTGGCGGTTGATGGTGATGGCGCGTTCGCCGACCAGCACTTTGACGCCATGTTTTTCGTAGAAGCCTTCGCGTACCAGCGACAGCTCTTCGGCTGTATGGTGGGAAAAGTAGGATGACAGGTGGACGCGGTCGTAGGCTTTACGCGGCTCTTCACAGAATACGGTAATGTCGAACTGGCTGGCGTCGGCTTTGTCGAGAAGGTCCTCGATAAAGCGGTGGCCGACCATGCCGTTACCGATGATAGCGAGTTTGACTTTGCTCATTTTTGCCTCGATTTCTTTTTTACTACCTCCTACCTTAACGATTCAGCTTGCACGGTTATTGATGTATATCAATTACACCTTAGCCTACCCACTAATGAGTATATTGCTGATTTTTCATGGTTTTTATAAGTATTGGATATCATTCATATTTATATGTTGAGGAATTTCTATACTGAAAGTGATGTTTTTTAGCACGAGGTTAGCTACGACATATCTGAGGGAGAAAGAGGAGATAATGCGATGTCAGCAACACCACTATGGTTAGTGCAAAATGTGCACTTGCCCGATCGCGAAGGAGTTTGGCAAATCGCCATAGAGAACGGGCGATTTGGCGAGATTACGCCGATGGGCGACGCCCAGAGCGAGACACTTGATGTGCTTGATGCCGGTGGCGGTTTAGCGCTGCCGCCGTTCGTCGAACCGCATATTCACCTGGACACCACGCAAACGGCGGGCGATCCCCGCTGGAACGAGTCCGGTACGCTGTTTGAAGGGATTGAGTGTTGGGCAGAACGTAAAGCGCAGCTCTGCCATCAGGACGTGAAAAAGCGCGCCTGGCAGACGCTGAAATGGCAAATGGCCAACGGCGTACAGCATGTGCGCACCCACGTTGATGTTTCCGATCCGCTGTTAACGGCGCTGAAAGCGATGCTGGAGGTAAAAGAGGAGGTTGCGCCGTGGATCGATCTACAAATTGTCGCTTTTCCGCAGGAGGGGATCCTCTCCTACCCGAACGGCGCTGCGCTGTTAGAAAAAACGCTTCAGCTGGGCGCCGATGTGGTCGGTGCGATTCCGCATTTTGAGCACACGCGTGAATATGGCATTGAATCTCTGAATATCGCCTTCGATCTGGCGCGTGAGTATGAGCGCCCGCTGGATATCCACTGCGATGAGATTGACGATGAGCAGTCGCGCTTTGTCGAAACCGTCGCTGCTCTGGCGCTCGAAATGGAGATGGGTTCGCGCGTCACCGCCAGTCACACCACCGCCATGCACTCCTACAATGGCGCGTATACATCCCGTCTTTTCCGCCTGCTGCAACGTTCCGGCATCAATTTCGTGGCCAATCCGCTGGTCAATATTCACCTGCAGGGGCGGTTCGATGACTACCCGAAACGGCGGGGCGTTACGCGGGTGAAAGAGTTGATGGCGGCAGGGATGAATGTCTGCTTTGGTCACGATGATGTGTTCGATCCCTGGTATCCGCTCGGCACTGGCAATATGTTGCAGGTGCTGCATATGGGTCTGCACGTATGTCAGCTGATGGGCTATTCGCAGATTGAACAGGGTCTGCAACTCATTACCCACAACAGCGCCAAGACGCTGGGATTGAAAGAGTACGGCATTGCGCCAGGCTTGCCTGCCAATATGGTTATTCTGCCTGTTGAAAACGGCTTTGAGGCGGTGCGCTGCCAGTCCCCGGTACGCTGGTCAATTCGTCACGGACGCATCATTGCCAGCACACAACCGGCGCAGAGTTGGGTGCGGATGGAGCAGGGGTGCGAAGAGGTGCATTTTAACCGGATGCAGCAAGCGTAGCGGCGTGCCAGGCCGTTAAGACGCACGAATTTGGCGGTCTGGCGTTACATCTGTTACCAAATACGTAAAATTAAGTAAAAGGCTGGCCTGCTGGCTGACTGCTCTTTAGAATCAAGCCACTCGCTTTCGTTACTGCACTTCGTTAAGGAAACCTTATGGTTAAATCGACTCTGGCGGCTATGGCGGCTCTGCTCGCCCTTTCTGCTCTCTCTCCTGCTGCGCTGGCCGCAAAAGGCGACCCGCATGTTCTGCTCACGACTTCCGCCGGTAATATCGAACTGGAGCTGAACAACCAGAAAGCCCCTGTGTCGGTGAAAAACTTCCTTGATTACGTGAATAACGGTTTTTATAACAACACCACTTTCCATCGCGTTATTCCTGGCTTTATGGTTCAGGGCGGCGGCTTTAACGAGCAGATGCAGCAGAAGCAGCCTAACCCGCCTATCAAGAACGAAGCGGATAACGGCCTGCGAAACACGCGCGGTACCATTGCTATGGCGCGGACTGCGGATAAAGACAGCGCCACCAGCCAGTTCTTTATCAACGTTGCGGATAACGCTTTCCTCGACCATGGCCAGCGTGACTTTGGCTACGCGGTATTTGGCAAAGTGGTAAAAGGTATGGACGTTGCCGATAAGATCTCCCAGGTGCCGACGCACGATGTTGGACCGTATCAGAATGTCCCGTCAAAACCGGTTGTTATCCTCTCCGCGAAAGTGCTGCCATAAGTTTCCCTCCACACGGGCTTTGCGGCCCGTGTTTTACCGCTTCCCTGCGTAACCCGGAATTACTGCTTATAATTTTTTGGGCATGTACATCATTTGGGTATGTATATCGCTTAACTGGGAGGCGCTATGCCGAAAAAACTCACCGACAGGCAAAAATCCCGACTCTGGGAGCAGCAGCGCAACATCAATTTTCAGGCCAGCCGTCGGCTGGAGGGCGTTGATAGCGAGCTTGTTACGCTGAATGCGGAAGAGGCTACTTTACGTCTTGAAGAGCTGCGGAGGCAAAATGAGCGATAAATTCGGCGACGGGCGCGACCCGTATCTTTTCCCGGGCCTGAAAGTGATGCGCAATCGCCTCGGCATTCGCAATGCTAAGGGGCTGGAGAAGGAGGCGTATCAGTTTACCGCGCTGCGTGCTGCAACCCTGGAACTGGGGCCGATTGCCCGCGGGCTGCCGCATCTTTGCGCCATTCATCGGCACCTCTACCAGGATGTGTTCGACTGGGCCGGGCAGATCCGCGAAGTCGATATCTACGAGGGCGATACCCGCTTTTGCCACTTCGAGTATATCGAGAAAGAGGGCAATGCCCTGATGCAGCAGCTTGAGGATGAGGAGTGGCTCGTCGGGCTTGAAAAAGAGGCGTTCATCGCATGCCTTGCGCATTACTACTGCGAAATCAACGTCCTGCACCCGTTCCGCCTGGGTAATGGCATTGCGCAGCGCATCTTCTTCGAACAGCTGGCGCTGCACGCGGGCTTCTCGCTCGACTGGCGCGATATCGATCCCGACGACTGGCGCAACGCTAACCAGGCCGGTGCGATGGGCGATCTTGAACCGTTAACTGTAATCTTCAGCCAGGTGGTTAGCGAGGCGCACGAGAGCGAGTAAAACGAAGGTCTTGCTCCAGTCAGAGCAAGACCTTAAGCCCATGTTTCTGCACTACAGAAAGTAACTTGAGGGAGACGCCACTTGGCCGCTTCATACCGTTTTCCCACTTTTGTATCGTTGAAACGCTGGTGTTGAGATAGCGGGCAAAGACCGACTGACTAACGTTGAATCGCTCGCGTAGCCCTTTGATCTCCTCAGGTTTAAGAGCATCAACGGGGCTCAGGCAACGCTCATCAAAGTTACGCATTGTTTCCTGAGTCATGGCCCCGGCATCAAATAACCCCTTTGCCGCGCTATGGATTGCCTCATAAGCGAGGCTTTTACTTTTTCGTGTCGTTGTCATGAGTAATCTCAACCAACTCTCTGTTATTGATTAGCACCAAAAGGACGCTTTCGGAAAGGCCAGCGTAATGTTTTGCCAGCTCACGAAACGCGGCTAACTCACCGTCATCGATATTTGCCATATCCTGCTTTGCATAGATGAAGGTGTAAAACGCATGTGCGCCGCCTTTTGTCAGGATAATGGCACGATCGCGGTTCTGATTTAGCCGTTTCTTGTAGACCCCTGCGCCTAAATTATCCGCCTTGCCCTGCATCAACTCATCGATTGCCTGACGTAATTCGCTGTCGCGGATGCCAAATTTTTTGGCCGCTTTGGCAAACCATTTGGTTTTAAAAATCCGTTTAAAAGATACCATTACTTCCATCCACAATGTAGCACTTGGTGCAATAGTAATCCTTCATGTGTGGAAAGAAAGATTTCCGTAAATCCATTTTTTATCTTTGCGAAGTGCCGTATAGTTTCGCGCAAACTGCATGAAACGCGGCACATCCATTGGTTGAATTGACATGATCCTGCTTATCGACAATTACGACTCCTTCACCTGGAACCTCTACCAATATTTTTGTGAGCTGGGCGCACACGTGGAGGTGAGGCGTAACGATGAGCTGACGCTGGCGGATATTGAGATGTTAGCGCCGCAGAAAATGGTTATTTCGCCAGGCCCTTGCACGCCGGATGAGTCCGGCATTTCGCTTGACGTTATTGCGCACTATGCGGGTAAACTGCCGATCCTCGGCGTTTGCCTCGGCCATCAGGCGATTGCCCAGGTGTTTGGTGCCACCATTGTGCGCGCGGCGAAAGTGATGCACGGCAAAACCTCCCCCATTACTCACTCCAGCAGCGGTGTGTTTAGCGGCTTAAATAATCCGTTAACCGTTACCCGCTATCACTCTTTGGTCATCGATCCGCCTACCTTACCTGACTGCTTCGAGGTCACTGCCTGGAGTGAAAGCGGCGAGATCATGGGCATTCGCCATAAGGTGTGGGATCTGGAAGGCGTGCAGTTCCACCCGGAAAGTATTCTGAGCGAGCAGGGCCATCAATTGCTGGAAAACTTCCTTTCGCGGTGATTTGTGGTTGCCATCTAGTGATTTTTTATGCATATTTCGTGATTATATTTTCACTATGAATGAAACATAACACGGGATGGGCAACCTATGGCAACTCAGCAAGACGCGGTGACACGTGCAAACTTCGATGACGTTATTCTGCCAATTTACGCACCGGCCGAGTTTATCCCGGTAAAGGGAAAGGGCAGCCGCGTCTGGGATCAGCAGGGTAAAGAGTACATTGATTTTGCCGGCGGCATTGCGGTCACTGCCTTAGGTCACTGCCATCCGGCGCTGGTGGAGACGCTGAAAGCGCAGGGCGAGACCCTCTGGCACCTGAGCAACGTCTTTACCAACGAGCCCGCGCTGCGTCTGGCGCGTAAGCTGGTGGACGCCACCTTTGCCGAGCGCGTCGTGTTTATGAACTCCGGTACCGAAGCCAACGAAACCGCCTTCAAGCTGGCGCGTTTTTATGCAACCACGCGCCACAGCCCGCACAAAACCAAAATCATCGCTTTCCACCACGCTTTTCACGGACGCTCGCTCTTTACCGTAACCGTTGGCGGTCAGCCGAAATACTCCGACGGCTTTGGCCCGAAACCGGCCGACATCGTGCATGTTCCTTTTAACGATCTTCACGCGGTTAAAGCGGTGATGGACGATCACACCTGCGCCGTGGTGGTAGAGCCGATTCAGGGCGAGGGTGGCGTTACCGCGGCAACCCCTGAGTTCCTCAAAGGGCTGCGTGAATTGTGCGATGCGCATAATGCTCTGCTGGTGTTTGATGAAGTGCAGTGCGGCATGGGGCGCAGCGGTGAGCTGTTCGCCTATATGCACTACGGCGTGACGCCGGATATTCTGACCAGCGCCAAAGCCCTCGGCGGCGGCTTCCCGGTCAGCGCCATGTTGACGACCCATGAAATCGCCAGCGTATTCCACGCCGGTTCCCACGGCTCCACTTATGGCGGAAACCCGCTGGCTTGCGCGGTGGCAGGCACTGCTTTCGATATCATCAACACCCCTGAGGTGCTGAATGGCGTCAGTGCCAAACGTCAGCACTTTGTTCAGTGTCTGCAGCAGATTAATGAGCAGTACGACCTGTTCAGCGATATTCGCGGCATGGGCCTGTTAATTGGTGCTGAACTGAAGCCGCAATACAAAGGCCGTGCGCGCGACTTCCTGCATGCGGCTGCCGCAGCGGGCGTAATGGTGCTGAATGCCGGTCCGGATGTGATGCGTTTCGCGCCGTCGCTGATTATCGAAGAGCAGGATATTAATGAAGGGATGCAGCGCTTTGCGCAGGCCGTCGCAAGCGTGGTTAACGCGTAAGGCGTCGGCGTAGCCAGATGCCGTGATGCGGGCGCTGACGCCATGCCACCGACGAGATCGTGTGCATGGTGCTCAGATGCCCGATAATGCGCTGCAGATGCTGTTCCAGCGTGCTCATTGGACCGTGGGTCAGCGTCTCCGGCGCCTCCATAACATTTACCTCGCCTGATTCCCCTGGCCCGTCATACTCCAGCCGCTGCTGACAACGTTGCAGCGCAATTTCGCACGACTCAAGATAGCGCTGCGCCAGATCCGGTGTCAGCATGGTGTGCTCCCGCGCCAGCGTCGTCATGGCGTTGATATGTTCGACAATAAACTGGCTATGCGTCACCCACAGCTTCATATCGCTCAGATAGCGGCTATTAAAGCCGGGCTCCTGCATCGCCTGGTTGAGGGAGTTGAACAGGGCGTTATGCGCCTGGTTAACCCGCATACGCTGCCAGGCTAGCGGCGTCGCTTCCGGGTTGTTGCTGAGGATCAGGCGAATCGCATCCTGATAGGCCTCCAGCGCATCGTGCGCATTCTGGCGCAGCAGGCCGCTCTGCCACTGCGGCCACAGCCACACCATCCCGCCGAAGGCAATCAGGCAGCCAATCAGCGTATCGACAAGCCGGGCGAGAATAAACTGGTCGCCATTGAGCGTCAGGATTTGCAAGGTATAGACCGCTGTAATCGTGAAACCGACCGTCGCCCAGCCGTAGCTTTTGCGGATAATCAAATAGCTACTTAGGGTGATCATCAGCATCGCTGCCAGCGTAAACCCGAGCGGCACATGAAAGTGCAGCGTCATACCCGCCACCACCAGCCCCGCCAGCGTACCGGCGGCACGGTTCACAATGCGTACGCGGGTCGCGCCATAACCGTTCTGCGTCACCACCATCACCGTCATCATGATCCAGTAAGGTTTCGGCAGATTTAATGCGCTGCCCATCAGGCTGGCGATACTGAGCATCACGCTGATGCGCGCCGCATTGCGCAGAGCGGCCGATTTCAGTGACAGATAGCTTTTTAGCGCCGGGATCAGCGGCAGGCGCTCCTGCTTATCCTCCATCAAATCGCGAATATAGAGCGGGCGCTGGGTGCGCAGCACGCGGGCGATGCGGCTAAAGTGCCAGGCGCAAAACTGCCCAACCGGATTATCAGGATGCTGACGGGCAATTTTTTCCAGCGCACCGACCTGCTTCTCCATGGTGAAGCGGGTCGGGTAGCGGTGATAGAGAATGTCATCTGCCAGCACGCGCAGACGAGCCGCGACGGTTTGCGCATTCCAGCGAATCACCTGCTCGGCATGGGTTCGCTCGACAAGCTTCTGCACCTTTTCCGGCTGATGCAGGCTGACAGAGATATGCTCCTGCAGATCCAGCGCGACCTGAAAGACGCGCAGCAGGCGCTTGTAATCGTTGTTCTGATTGGCCGCCAGCATATGCAACTGCTGGTAACACTGGCTAATCAGATCCACCGCTTTCTGCTGGCGGTCGAGCAGCGGCGGCAGCGCGGTTTCCGGATCGATGTGCTGGGTTAACAGGCTATATTTCGCTTCGCAATAGTCCGCCAGTTGTCGGTAGAGCAAGCTGAGAGATTCACGCAGCGGCTGTTCGCGCCACAGCCAGAACCAGAACCAGTTAAACAGCCCGTACCACAAGGTACCGAGGGTGTAGATCAGCAGCGGCTCCCACACCGGCATGTTCCCGGCGAGGCTGAGGGTAAAGATGGCGGCGATCAGCGAGGCCGGCAGCAGGCGACCATGCAGCGTGCTGATTTCGCCCGTTACGCCGAGCAGCAGGGTTAACACTGTCATGATCACCGGCAGGGGAAGATTTTCCGCCAGCAGAAGCTGCACCGCCAGGCTACAGCCGGCAAACAGCGAGCCGCCGATAATCAGGCGTTTGAAGAAGCGTTTATGCGGGGTATCGAGGCCCGCGATATTGCAGCAGGCGGGAACCAGCGAGAAGAGTAGACCCTGTTGCAGATGGCCGAGCAGCAGCCCAACCGCCACAGGCAGGCATAACACCAGCGTTTGTCGCAGTGCGTAGTTGATTTCGGGGTGATAAATCAGCCTGCGCCACATGGGAAAACAAAAACGGCGCACCGCATAAGCGATGCGCCATTTTGCAGATTAACGCGTACCGTAGACGACGATAGTTTTACCGTGGGCAGAGATCAGGTTTTGATCTTCGAGCATTTTCAGAATGCGGCCAACCGTTTCGCGGGAGCAACCGACGATCTGACCGATCTCCTGACGGGTAATTTTAATTTGCATACCGTCCGGGTGGGTCATCGCGTCCGGCTGTTTCGCCAGGTTCAGCAGAGTCTGAGCAATACGGCCGGTCACGTCGAGGAACGCCAGGTTGCCGACTTTCTCCGAGGTCACCTGCAGGCGGCGCGCCATCTGCGAGGAGAGGCGCATCAGAATATCCGGATTCACCTGGATAAGCTGACGGAATTTTTTGTAGGAGATCTCCGCCACTTCACAGGCGGTCTTGGCGCGAACCCAGGCGCTACGCTCCTGACCTTCTTCAAACAGGCCCAGTTCACCAATAAAATCGCCCTGGTTGAGGTAAGAGAGGATCATCTCTTTACCCTCTTCATCCTTGATGAGCACTGCCACTGAGCCTTTAACGATGTAATACAGCGTTTCCGCTTTTTCACCCTGGTGAATCAGCGTGCTCTTCGACGGGTACTTATGAATATGGCAATGAGACAAGAACCATTCGAGAGTCGGGTCTGTTTGCGGTTTGCCAAGCACCATGCGCGATTATCCTCTGTTATAAGCTGGCTCCAGAAACGGCGTGAATCATTCAGCTTCTGGGGTTGCAATCAAAGCTTCCCAAATCCCGGGAAGTGGACCGTCAGCGACATCTGCGGTCTCTAATGTATGATATCCCTTGCGTACATTCGTAACGTCAATGTTTCTCTGTAGCATGTAGACTGTTTTAGCATAGCTTTTGGCGCCTGTCTCCTGGTGTCTCGCTTCAGCATGACGCAGGTCGCCTTCCGTTGCGCGTTTTGTTATGTACGCGTAATCTGTGAAAAAATTTGCCATACCGGAGTGATGAACATGCAGGCACGAGTGAAATGGGTTGAAGGGTTAACGTTCCTTGGTGAGTCCGCTTCCGGCCACCAAATCCTGATGGATGGCAACTCCGGGGACAAAGCTCCCAGCCCGATGGAGATGGTCTTAATGGCCGCCGGTGGGTGCAGCGCCATCGACGTGGTGTCGATCCTGCAAAAAGGGCGTCATGACGTGACCGACTGCGAAGTGAAGCTGACCTCCGAGCGCCGGGAAGAAGCGCCGCGCTACTTTACCCATATCAACCTGCACTTCATCGTTACTGGCAAAGCACTGAAAGACGCTGCCGTCTCCCGCGCGGTCGATCTCTCGGCTGAGAAGTACTGCTCCGTGGCGCTGATGCTGGAAAAAGCGGTCAAGATTACCCACTCCTTCGAGGTGATCGAGGCCTGATTAGCCCGCCCGGCGGCGCTTTCCGCCGGGTTATTTAATCTTTTTGCCTTCCATCAGCCGCTGCACCAGCGGCGTCATAATCAGCTCCATCGCCAGCCCCATTTTGCCGCCCGGCACCACCAGCGTATCCATATGTGAGATAAACGATCCCTGCAACATTGCCAGCAGCCACGGATAATCGATCCCCTCCAGATTGCGGAAGTGAATGACCACAAAGCTCTCATCCAGAGAAGGAATGCCTTTGGCGGCGAAGGGGTTTGAGGTATCGACAGTGGGAACGCGCTGGAAGTTGAGATGGGTGCGGGAAAACTGCGGCGTGATGTAGTTGATGTAATCTTCCATTGAGCGCACCACCGAATCCATCACCGCTTCCCGGGAGTGGCCGCGCTCGCTGGTGTCGCGGATCATCTTCTGGATCCACTCCAGGTTAACGATAGGCACCACGCCCACCAGCAGATCAACGTGGCGCGCCACATCATGCTGCGGCGTCACCACTCCGCCGTGCAGCCCTTCGTAGAACAACACATCGGTTGGTTCCGGCAGTGGTTGCCAGGGGGTAAAAGTTCCTGGCACCTGATTCCACGGCACGGCTTCATCATAGGTGTGGAGATATTTGCGCGCCTGGCCCTGGCCGCTCTGGCCATACTCGCTGAAGGTCTGCTCCAGCAGGCCGAAATCGTTCGCTTCCGGGCCAAAGTAGCTGATATGCCGCCCGAGATCGCGGGCTTTGCGGATCGCCATATCCATTTCCGGACGGGTATAACGATGGAAGCTGTCGCCTTCCACCTCCGCCGCATGCATGTTGAGCTGGGCGAAAATCTTACGGAAGGCGAGGCTGGTGGTGGTGGTTCCCGCGCCGCTGGAGCCAGTGACGGCGATGACCGGATGTTTGGCGGACATAGCAACTCCCTGAAGAAAAGCTGTTGTTCAGTATCAAAGCCGCCCGGCGTCCGGTTATTCGTGGAACTGTCCGCGCGGCATAATATTCACCGTTTCGTGCAGTTCTGACCATACCAGAACGGCCTCGCCGCGCTGCAATTGCCGTTTTACGTCGGCGACCTTTTGTTCAAGCGAACGCTCATGTTCACCATAATCGGTGCCTTCGCGCAAGACAAAGCTCTCAATCAGATTGTCGAGCGTGTCGGCGTCGAGTTCTTGCCACGGAATAATCATGATGCTCCCAGATAAGCGGATAACCAGTCCGGAATGCGCGTTTCAAGCCACATCTCCGGGCGACGCAGCGTGCCGCCGACAAAGCCGACGTGCCCGCCATGTTCCGTCAGTTGATACTCAATATTAGCGGGTAATTGCGCAAGATCGGGGATGACGTGATGATCCATAAACGGATCATCCTTGGCGTGAATGATAAGCGTCGGTTTACGAATCTGCGGCAGCAGCGGCATAGCGCTACAGCGGCGATAGTAATCAAGTGCATCGTCGAAGCCGTGGATTTTCGAGGTGATCACATCATCGAAATCGCGAATGCGCCGCATTTTACGCAGCACTTCCATGGTTGTTGGCAGCGAGCCGGGATAGGCGCGCAGTTTCCGCGCGGCATTGGCCTTCAGCAGGTTGAGCAAATAACGCTGATAAACGCGCGTGAAGCCCTTATCCATATGATAACTGCACGCTTCCAGCACCAGCGGGGCCGAGACAATCACCGCCGCATCGAGGGGCAGAACGTCATCCGCTTTCGCCAGCAGGCAGCCGAGCATATTCCCGCCCAGCGAATATCCCACCGCCGCGGTCGGCGCCTCGCCAAGCTCCTGACGCAGCCAGGTGAGAAACCAGGTGCCGTCCTCTGTTTCGCCGGAGTGATAGATGCGGTTCAGGCGATTCGGGATCCCACTACAGCCGCGAAAATGCATCACTACGCCCAGCCAGCCGCGCTGTTTCGCCGCATTGATCAGGCCGTGCGCATAGGGGCTGTGCAGGCTGCCCTCCAGGCCATGAAACACCACCAGCCGCGGTTTATGCCGCGCCTGATTCGGCTCTTCGCTCCACGCGAGATCGACAAAATCCCCGTCCGGCAGTTCAAGGCGCTGCCACCAGGGTTCAAACGCGACGCGACGGCGTATAAGACGCGGCAGCATGGTCTGAAGATGTGGGTTGCTTGCGCCACGCATCGGTTGGAAGGTGGAGGCAACGCGTTGATCTGCATCGAGAAGTGCAGGTGTAATTTCTGCCATTTCATCAAAATAGGTAGGTAAATAGGCGGTTATTATACTTGCTAATAATTGGCCTGTTTAATACTTTGCTGCTGTTGTACCGTATTGACCCACTAAGGCAGCGGCAAAAAGACGTATTACAACCCACGCTGACACTGCGCCTGCCTGCAATTTCACCTTCAAGGACACTTATTATGACGGACATTACTTCGTCTGGCCTGACGGCAGCGCAGCCATTAAATGATTTGCCGCAGACGGATAATTTAACCCCCGAGCAGCAGACGCAAATCCAGGCGATTGTTAAAGAGATCGATATTTACGATCCGGCCTATTCGCTCGGTTTCGGTGCGAAAACCATGCAAACGATGTCGCAATTCTCTGATTCCCTCATGCAGCAAGTGCGGGCAAAAGATGCGGGCGTCATCGGTGCGCAACTTACCGATCTCCTGCAAAAAATTAAGCAGGTTGATATTAGCGCCTTTGAGCAAAAGCCGGGTTTTCTGGCCTCGCTACCCTTCGTGGGATCGATCTTTAACCGCATTGAGCGCACCATGCTGGAGTACAAAACGCTTTCAGCTCAGGTGGAAGATATTACGGATAAGCTGAATAACGCGATGGTCGACCTGCTGCGTAATATCTCGACGCTGCAGATCCTGTTTGAGCGCAACCGCGATGTTTTCCAGCAAATTACCCTGCACGTTATCGCCGGTAAGCAACGACTGGAGCAGATAAAACAGGAAGAGCTGCCCGCTCTGCAAGCGCAGGCCGCGTCCGATCCGATGATTGCCCAGCGCGTGCGTGACCTGCTCGACGGTATTTCGCGTTTTGAGCGTCGTCTGCATGATTTGATGCTGTCGCGCACCATTGCTATGCAGAGCGCGCCGCAAATCCGCCTGATGCAGAGCAACAGCCAGTCGCTGGCGGAAAAGATCCAGAGCAGCATTCTCTCCACCATTCCGGTGTGGAAAAACCAGATTGCCTTATCGCTCTCTTTGCAGACCCAGCGCCAGGCAGCGAAGCTGCAAAAAGAGGTTGCTGATACCACTAATGACCTGCTGCGCCGCAACGCCGAGATGCTGCAGACCGGTACAATTGAGACCGCCCGCGAAGTCGAGCGCTCAGTGGTGGATATCGAGACGCTGCGCGATGTGCAGTCACGCCTGCTTAACACCATTGAAGAGTCCGTGAAGATCGCGACCGATGCACGCCAGCGCCGTCAGGAAGTGGAAAAAGAGCTGGGCACGATGGAAACCGATCTGCGCATGCGCCTTGCTGCCATCGCCAGCGGTAATCAGGCACAGGCCTGAGTCAGGAAAAGAGAATGAGCAATAAAATTACTGACGCACTGGATAAAATCTACAGCAACCGCGTAAACCGGGTCATTATTCAGATCGTCCTCTGCTTCCTGGGATTCATTTATGGCAGCCAGAAAGCGAAAGAGGTGCTCGATCCATCTGATGTTCCTGTGCTAATGCAGATCCTGGCATGGTGCAGTTTTGTCTTGCTGGCTCGCACACTCTTTTATGATCGCATTGCGCTGGGAATAGGTGCCTTCGCAGGCTTTGTCTGGCTGATGTTTTACGATGCAGCGACGATGCCATTTGCTGCGGGCACGGCCGCGATGGTGGTGCACGCTTACCGAAGCCGCTACTCGCTGGGACGCATTCATGTCTGGTATCTGTTTGTGTGGCTATTTGCGGCAACGGCGTACGCCAACGTTAATGGTGCCTTTTCAACGGTATTGGGCTTGTTGTTCTGGTTTATCCTGATTGGCGGCATAGTGTTTCGCAAAATACACCTCAAGCGCCAGGCGCGCGAAGCACACGAACTTGAGCTGCACATTGCGCATATGGAAAAGCTTAAGCAAGCTAGCCAAAACCCCGTTGAGGAACCGTCATCGCTCGAGCAGCAAATCTATCGGCTGGTAAATAAGTACACCTTACCCGATACGCTGGTTGTTCATCTGAAAGGCATTGTCACACTGGCAGAAAAGATCCTGCAGTGCATGAAGTCTGATCCCAGAGATGTTGGGCCGGGGAGGCGTTTTCTTGAGCGCTATTTGCCGCTTCTGGAAAAGATTGCCGCCAGGGGGCAGATACTTTCCGAACAACTCAGTGACGAGGCGCAACGGCAAAAGGCGATAACAGAGCTGGCGGTAGTGCTTGAACGCGTTGAGCGCGCGTTTATGCAGCAGCATCAGGCTCTGCTGGAGAATGACTCGCTTGATTTAGACGCGGAGTTACTGACCTTAGACAATATGCTGAAAGCGGATGGCTTCGGTAAATAACACACGCAGCACCCGTTGTTCAACGGGTGCTGCTTTAGCTGTCTGCCAGCAGGTTGCGCGAAAAGAGGTGGATATCAACATCCGCTTTACGTCGCCACAAACGGGCTTTCCGCGCGCCGGTCGCCACGCTCTCCCCGGTCTCTTCAAACATGCCGGAGGCTTCAAAACGGCGGATCAGGCTTTTGCGCTGAATCGGCTGGCCGAGAATGATCTCCGTCGCTTCCTGCAGCTGGCTCTGCGTAAAGGTCTCAGGCAAACAGTAAACGGGCAGTAACGAATACATCGTTTTCTGCCGCAAGCGGCGCAGCGCGGCGTGGATTATCTCGCCGTGATCGAAGGCCAGTTCGCGCTCATTAAGTTCGGCCACCGGCACCCATTTAGCATCGCTGACGCTTACGATATGCGGCGCGCAGGCGACCCACGAAATAAGCGCATACCAGGCAACGGTCAAACTCCAGCCGCGCGGATCGCGATCCGGGCCGGAGAAGGTATCCAGCTGTTCAAGCCACGAGGGCGAGACGCCGGTTTTTTCCGTCAACTTGCGCAGCGCCGTGGCGCGGGTAGAGCTATCCTGCGCCATATCAATAAAGCCACCGGGCAATCCCCAGCGCCCTTGTTGCGGCTGGCTGGCGCGCTCGACCAACAACACGCAGAGCGTCTGCTGATGCAGGCTAAACAGCACGCTATCGACCGTCACCAGCGGCGAGGGAAAACGACTCGGATCGTAAGAATCCAGATACTCTGCTTCGCTGATCATCACTGACTCACCTCATTTCACACGCAGCAAGTTTATCAGCCTACCCTGGTGCGGCAAGCGAACTTTTATTTTATGTATTTTCAGTGTCTTATATATTCAGTATAAAAATAATCCAGACAGGGGCTTGCTTAATAGTGTCTTATGGACAATATTAAATGTGTCCAAGGGACATTAACTAATGCAGGTGAGGTGAATGATGGCGAGCAGAATCGAACTCTTTATCGATAATCAAAACGTTGAAATCGAAAACGGCGTATTTCCCGATGGTGCAGTGTGGCTGAAAGTGACGGGCGAACTGCCTGCTTTCGCCCAGCTGATGCGTATCCGTGTCGCCGCCATGCGCGATATGAATGATTTTATGCTGCTGGCACAGCTGGTAGACGCGGTACGCCACGTTACTGATGTTACGGTTAGCCATCTGCAGCTCGCCTGGCTGCCGTGGGCACGTCAGGATCGCCATATGGTGGCGGGCGACAGCTTCGCGCTGAAAGTCTTCGCCAACCAGCTCAATACCCTGAACTTCGATAAAGTCTTTATTCTCGATCCCCACAGCGATGCCGCCGCAGCCGCGATTAACAACTGCGTCGCCATTCCTCAGGAAACCTGCCTGCTGCAGAGCGAGACGCTGCGCCGCGCCATTGCGCAGGGCGAACTGATGCTGGTGGCTCCGGACGCGGGCGCGCTGAAAAAAATTCACAACGTGGCGAAAGCCACCGGCGCGAAGAATTACGCCATTCTCACTAAAGAGCGCGATGTTGCCAGCGGTAATCTGACCGGCTTTGCGCTGGTGGCCGGTGAGGTGGCGGGGAAAGATCTGCTGATTGTCGACGATCTCTGCGATGCGGGCGGCACCTTTATTGGCTCGGCGCAGGTTCTGCGTGAAGCAGGTGCGCGCAGCGTCAGCTTGTATGTTACGCACGGTATCTTCTCGAAAGGCGTTGAAAACCTGCTCAATAACGGGATTGACGCTATCTACACCACCACTTCGTTTACTTCGCCGACGCTGGCTTCACCGGGCGTTGAACTGATCGACATCGCCACGTTATTTCGCGCTTAAGGGGACCACACCATGAAACTGAATCCGATTCTCGCCATCGACGGCTATAAAGTTTCGCACCGCGTACAGTATCCGCAGGGCACAACAAAGGTTTACTCCAACTTCACGCCGCGCAGCGACCGCTTTTTCCAGTCTCCGGTTGCCGACGGTAAGCTGGTCTTCTTCGGCCTGCAGGGTTTTCTGAAGTGGTTTATGGTCGATCTCTTCAACGACGCCTTCTTTGCCCGCCCGGAAGAGGAGGTGGTGAATGAGTACAAAGAGGTGATGGACAGCTACCTCGGTAAGGATAGCGTGGCGGTCGATCATATCCGTGACCTGCACCGTTTAGGTTACTTGCCGCTGCACATCAAATCGCTGGATGAGGGGAGCAAAGTACCGATGAAGGTACCGGTGCTGACCATCACCAACACCCGTGAGGAGTTCTTCTGGCTGGTGAACTATCTGGAAACGGTGCTCTCCGCGGAGTTGTGGAAAGCCTCGACTAACGCCACTATCGCGCACCACTACCGCAAAATTTGTGAGCAGTGGGCAGCGAAAACCTGTAGCGACCTCTCGCACCTGGATTTCCAGTGCCACGACTTTTCGTTCCGCGGCATGGCGGGTCTGCACGATACCGCACAGGCGGGCGCGGGTCACCTGCTGAGCTTTAAAGGCACCGATAGCATCCCTTCGCTGCTTTATGCCCGCGATTTCTACACTGGGGGCGAGGAGTACTTTATCGGCGCAAGCATTCCGGCGACCGAGCACAGCGTGATGTGTATGGGCGAGCATGAGCACGAAATTGAGACCTTCCGCCGCCTGATTGCTGATATCTATCCGCAGGGCTTTGTCTCCATCGTCTCCGATACCTGGGATTACTGGCGCGTGATTACTGAATATACCCGCGAGCTGAAATCGCTGATTCTGGGACGTGAAGGACGCGTCGTTTTCCGCCCGGACAGCGGTGACCCGGTTGAGATCCTTTGCGGCACCGGCGCAGATGACGACACGAGTGCCGATCGCAGCCCGGAGGAGAAAGGTTCCGTTGAAGTGCTGTGGGAGATTTTCGGCGGCACCGTTAACGAGAAGGGTTACAAGGTGCTGGATCCGCATGTCGGCCTGATTTATGGCGACTCAATTACGCTGGCGCGCGCGAATCAAATTCTCTCGCGGCTGGAAGCCAAAGGTTTCGCCAGCTCCAACGTGGTCTTCGGCGTCGGCTCTTTCACCTACCAGTACAACACCCGCGACACCTTCGGCTTTGCGATGAAGGCGACCTGGGGCGCGGTGAATGGCGAAGGCCGAATGATCTTTAAAGAGCCGAAAACGGATAACGGCCTGAAACGCTCAGCGCGCGGTCTGTTACGGGTTGAGCGCGATGCGCAGGGCGAACTGCAACTGCACGATGAGCAAAGCTGGGAGCAGGAGCAGGGCGGGGAGCTAAAAACCCGTTTCCTCGATGGCAAGCTGTACGACACCGAGCACTTTGAGACCATTCGCCAGCGGCTGGCTAACCAGCGTTAAACCCTGAATGGCGGTACGGCTGTACCGCCATCAACTTTACCGCTTACGGCGAAAACCATTACTCCGCTGTAAGCATCGCCTCAAGGTGTTCCTGCGCGTCGAGCCACGCCATTTCACACTCTTCAAGACCCGCTTTCGCCGTCGCCTGCTGTTGCAGGCAGGTGGTCAGCTCCGCTTTACGGCTCTGGTCGTACAGACCGCTGTCGCTAAGCTTCTCTTCCGCGTTGGCCAATTGCGCATTGAGCTTCTCCATCTCCTTTTCCAGACGGGCAATCTCTTTACGCAGCGGCTGTGTTTGCGTGCGCAGCTCCGCTTCACGACGCTTCTGATCTTTACGCGCTTGAGCGCTGTTACCATTCTCTTTTGCCGCGTCCGTCGGCTGGCTCTCCTGCTTCTGCACATCGCTCAGCCACTGCTGGTAATCATCCAGATCGCCATCGAACGGCTCCACTTTGCCATCGTGCACCAGGTAGAGATCGTCGGTAGTCGAGCGTAAAAGGTGACGGTCGTGTGATACCACTACCAGCGCGCCTTCAAATTCAATCAGCGCGTCGGTGAGTGCCTGGCGCATATCGAGATCGAGGTGGTTGGTCGGTTCATCGAGCAGCAGCAGGTTCGGGCGCTGCCAGACGATCAACGCCAGCACCAGCCGTGCTTTTTCGCCGCCGGAGAAGCGCTCTGTTGCTTCGGTGACCTTATCGCCCTGGAAGCCGAAGCCGCCCAGGTAATCACGCAGCTTCTGCTCCAGCTCTTGCGGGGCCAGGCGGGCCAGATGCTGCAATGGCGATTCATCGGCGCGTAAAAATTCCAGCTGATGCTGGGCGAAGTAACCAAGTTTGATCCCCTTCGCCAGGCCGATTTCGCCGCTCTGCGCCGCCAGCTCGCCCGCCAGCAGTTTAATCAGCGTCGATTTACCGGCACCGTTACGCCCCAGCAGACCGATACGTGAGCCAGGCACCAGGTTGAGTTTGATGGCGTTCAGAATAGTGCGATCGCCATAACCGGCGCTCACTTTCTCCATCTTCAGGATCGGGTTGGGCAGGCTTTCCGGCGCGCGGAAGCTGAAGTGGAACGGGTTATCAACATGCGCGGGGGCAATCAGCTCCATGCGCTCCAGCATCTTGATGCGGCTTTGCGCCTGCTTCGCTTTACTCGCTTTCGCTTTGAAGCGATCGATAAAGCTTTGCAGATGGGCAACGCGCTGCTGCTGGCCTTCATAGGTGGCCTGCTGCTGCGCAAGCCGCGTAGCGCGCTGGCGCTCAAACGAGCTGTAGTTGCCGGTGTATTCAAACATTGATTGCTGCTCAATGTGCAGGATCTTATCGACTACCGGATCGAGAAAATCGCGGTCGTGCGAGATAAGGATCAGCGTGCCCGGATAGTTCTTCAGCCACTTCTCCAGCCAGATAACGGCATCGAGATCGAGGTGGTTGGTCGGTTCATCAAGCAGCAGTAAATCGGAGCGGCAAATCAGCGCCTGCGCGAGGTTTAAACGCATACGCCAGCCGCCGGAGAAGGCGCTGACCGGGCGGTCGAGCTGCTCGTTAGAGAAGCCTAAACCGTGCAACAGGCTGGCGGCGCGGGAGCGCACTGTCCAGGCGTCGATAGCGTCGAGCTTGCCGTGTACCGTGGCGATAGCATTGCCGTCATTGCGCTCGTTGGCAGCATTAAGCGCCGCTTCCAACTGGCGATATTCACGATCGCCGTCTATCACATAATCTATCGCCGCTTCGTCCAGCGCCGGTGTTTCCTGGTTGACCCACGCCAACTGCCAGGTGCCAGGGAAAGTGGCACTGCCGCCATCAGCGCTTATCTCGTTTTTCAACAGCGCGAGCAGGGTCGATTTGCCGCAGCCGTTTTTACCCACCAGGCCCACTTTCTGGCCCGGATTGATGGTGGCTGTGGCGTTGTCCAACAGGACACGCACGCCGCGACGAATTTGTAACGAGGAGAAAACAATCATAAGACGCCGTATGTTCAGACTATGTTAATTTGTCTTTATGGTAATGTAAGGCCACGGCGAAATGCCGCACCGGGGCCGCAATGTTAGCCCAAAATGAAGACGATAGACAAAAGCATTCTGGCCACGCCGCAGGGCGCTGGTTTGCAGAGAAGAGAGAATTTATACCCGGGAGGGGAGTGATGTCGCAGGCAGCAAAAGTGTTGCTGATCTATGCCCATCCGGAATCACAGGACTCGGTGGCGAACCGGGTTTTGCTTAAGCCGGCCACGCAACTGGAGAATGTAACGGTGCACGATCTTTACGCCCGTTACCCCGATTTTTTTATTGATATTCCCTATGAACAGGCGTTATTGCGCGAGCATGACGTTATCGTTTTTCAACATCCCCTTTATACCTACAGTTGTCCGGCACTGCTGAAAGAGTGGCTCGATCGTGTGTTGAGCCGCGGCTTTGCCAGCGGAGCAGGCGGGAATGAACTGGCGGGAAAGTACTGGCGTAGCGTGATCACCACCGGTGAGCCGGAGGCGGCTTATCGCCATGATGGTCTCAACCGCTACTCCCTCAACGATGTTTTACGCCCCTTTGAGTTGACCGCCGCGATGTGTCGCATGCACTGGCTCAGCCCAATTATCATCTACTGGGCACGTCGGCAGACGCCGCAGGAGCTGGCGCACCACGCCAAAGCCTACGGTGACTGGCTGGCTTCGCCGCTGCCGCCGGGAGGCCGTTAATGGAAGGTTCCGCACTCTTACTGGCCGGCGTGCTATTTCTCTTCGCGGCCGTGGTCGCTGTGCCGCTGGCCGCACGTTTAGGGATTGGCGCCGTGCTCGGCTACCTATTGGCAGGTATCGCCATTGGCCCATGGGGACTCGGATTTATCAGTGATGTTGATGAGATCCTCCACTTCTCAGAGCTGGGCGTGGTGTTCCTGATGTTCATCATTGGGCTCGAACTTAACCCCTCGAAATTGTGGGAGCTGCGTCGCTCTATTTTTGGTGTCGGTGCAGCGCAGGTACTGTTAAGTGCGGCGATCCTCGCAGGCCTGCTGATGCTGACGCAATTCTCCTGGCAGGCGGCGTTAATTGGCGGTATTGGTCTTGCGATGTCCTCTACCGCGATGGCGTTGCAACTGATGCGCGATAAAGGGATGAACCGCAGCGAGTCCGGTCAGCTTGGTTTCTCGGTGTTGCTGTTCCAGGATCTGGCCGTGATCCCGGCGCTGGCGCTGGTACCGCTGCTGGCGGGCAACGGCGACGATCATCTTGACTGGATGAAGGTGGGCATGAAGGTGCTGGCCTTTGCCGGGATGCTGATTGGCGGGCGTTACCTGCTGCGCCCGGTGTTTCGTTTTATCGCTGCTTCCGGCGTGCGCGAGGTCTTTACCGCCGCGACGCTGCTGCTGGTGCTTGGGTCGGCGCTGTTTATGGATGCCCTCGGCCTGTCGATGGCGCTGGGCACCTTTATCGCCGGCATTCTGCTGGCGGAGAGCGAATACCGCCACGAGCTTGAGATTGCCATTGAGCCGTTTAAAGGACTGCTGCTGGGGCTGTTCTTTATTTCGGTCGGCATGGCGCTGAACCTCGGCGTGCTCTATACCCATCTATTGTGGGTCGTGATGAGCGTTGCGGTGCTGGTGGCCGTAAAATCGCTGGTGCTGTACGGGCTGGCGCGCATTTACGGTCTGCGTAGCTCAGAGCGGATGCAGTTTGCCGGGGTGTTGAGCCAGGGCGGTGAGTTCGCTTTTGTGCTCTTCTCCACCGCCTCATCGCAGCGGCTGTTTAAAGACGATCAGATGGCGCTGCTGCTGGTGACCGTCACGCTGTCGATGATGACCACGCCGCTGCTGATGCGCGCCATTGATAAGCTGCTCTCCCGGCGCTTCAACAAGCCGGAGGATGAAGATGAAGCGCCGTGGGTTGATGATGATAAGCCGCAGGTGATTGTCGTCGGCTTCGGTCGCTTCGGGCAGGTGATTGGCCGTTTGCTAATGGCGAACGAAATGCGCATCACCGTGCTGGAGCGCGATATCAGCGCCGTGAACCTGATGCGTAAATATGGCTACAAAGTCTATTACGGTGATGCGACGCAGCTTGAGCTGCTGCGTTCGGCAGGTGCTGAGGCCGCACAATCGATCGTCATTACCTGTAACGATCCGGTCGATACCATGAAGCTGGTGGAGCTTTGCCAGCAGCACTTTCCCCACCTGGCGATTCTGGCGCGGGCGCGGGGACGTGTCGAAGCGCATGAACTGTTGCAGGCGGGCGTGACGCAGTTCTCGCGCGAAACCTTCTCCAGTGCGCTGGAGTTGGGGCGTAAGGCGCTGATTTCTCTGGGTATGCATCCGCATCAGGCGCAGCGAGCGCAATTGCACTTCAGACGGCTCGATATGCGCATGCTGCGTGAGCTGATGCCGGTGCATACCGATACGGTACAAATTTCCCGCGTACGTGAAGCGCGCCGCGAGCTGGAAGAAATTTTCCAGCGTGAGATGCAGCAAGAGCGGCGTCAACTCGACGGCTGGGATGAGTTTGAATAAGGGGAGTCGAATGGCTGTTCGTAAACGTTTTATCGCTGGCGCGACCTGTCCGTCGTGCCAGGCGAAAGACTCAATGGCGATGTGGCGCGAAAATAACGTCGATATTGTTGAGTGTGTTAAGTGCGGGCATCAGATGCGCGAAGCGGATAAAGAAGCGCGCGATCATGTTCGCAAAGATGAGCAAGTTATCGGGATTTTTCATCCGGACTAGCGATATCAGGCAGGATTTTTTAAGCTTAAGGGTACACGGGTGCAGAATTCCGTTACAATCTGCGCCAGTAATTTTCCCACGCTCAGGAGATATCATGAAAGTAGCAAAAGACCTGGTGGTCAGCCTGGCCTATCAGGTACGTACAGAAGACGGTGTATTGGTTGATGAGTCTCCGGTGAGTGCACCGCTGGACTACCTGCACGGTCACGGCTCCCTGATCTCCGGTCTGGAAAACGCGCTGGACGGTCATGAAGTCGGCGACAAATTCGATGTGGCTGTTGGCGCGAACGACGCTTACGGTCAGTACGACGAGAACCTGGTGCAGCGCGTTCCGAAAGACGTCTTCATGGGCGTTGACGAACTGCAGGTTGGCATGCGCTTCCTGGCTGAAACTGACCAGGGCCCGGTGCCGGTTGAGATCACCGAAGTGGAAGATGACCACGTAGTGGTTGATGGTAACCACATGCTGGCGGGTCAGAACCTGAAGTTCAACGTCGAAGTTGTCGCGATTCGTGAAGCAACTGAAGAAGAGTTGGCGCACGGCCACGTTCATGGCCCGCATGGTCACGATCATGACCACGACCACGGTCACGACGGCTGCTGCGGCGGTCACGGCCACGACCACGACCATGGTCACGATCACGGTGGTAAAGGTGGTTGCGGTAACGGCGGTTGCGGCTGCCATTAATCATACCCGTCGTCTTTCGCGCCGCAGGTGCGTTGGCTAAGGTATCGAGAAGCCCGGTAAGCGTCAGCCGACCGGGCACAAAAAGCGGGGAGACCCGCTTTTTTTACGTCTTAATAATGGGGCGGGGGTGTCTCTTCCGACGGGGAGGCCAGATGTGAAGGCTGGCTGGCTTTCACTTTCTCCACCAGCAAACGCAGATGTTCGCGCAGCTTCGCCATTTCCAGCTCATGAGCCACCACCGTCTGGTTTAGCTCTTCAATGGTCATCTCCTGAAAAGCCAGTCGACTCTCCAGTTCAGCCAGTCGCGCTTCTATCGATAACTCTTGCATCTTTTCACCTCCGGGTAATATCCGGGTCGATTGGGGTAATCGGGCGGATTTTACTTAACTTTGCGCGAAGGTACAGCCTTCATGCAGAAACTTATTTAAACAAAAATAGTCACAGATCGGGTGAATTCGGGCAGAGTCCTTATGTTGATTTCCGCCGCAACACTTTATAGTACGCTTCTTACTTTATGTTTAACCCTGGGGCGAGATGCCCCGGTCCCTGGAGAAATGGATGAAATCACTGTTTAAAGTCACGCTGCTGGCGACCACCATGGCTGTAGCCCTTCATGCACCGCTCACCTTAGCTGCTGATGCCGCAACCAAAGACAAAACTGCTGCAACTGACAGCAAATCGGCATTCAAAAACGACGACCAGAAATCAGCTTACGCGCTGGGCGCCTCATTGGGCCGTTACATGGAAAACTCCCTGAAAGAGCAGGAAAAGCTGGGCATCAAACTGGATAAAGACCAGCTGATTGCCGGCGTTCAGGACGCTTTTGCTGATAAGAGCAAGCTGAGTGACCAGGAGATCGAGCAGACTCTGCAGGCGTTTGAAACTCGCGTGAAAACTGCCGCTCAAGATCGCATGGAAAAAGACGCGACTGAAAACGAAACCAAAGGCAAAGCCTTCCGTGACGCCTTCGCAAAAGAGAAGGGCGTGAAAACCTCCAGCACCGGCCTGCTCTACAAAGTAGACAAAGCGGGTACCGGCGATGCGCCGAAAGATAGCGACACTGTGGTTGTAAACTACAAAGGTACGCTGATTGACGGTAAAGAGTTCGACAACTCTTACACCCGTGGCGAACCGCTCTCCTTCCGTCTTGATGGCGTAATCCCGGGCTGGACCGAAGGCCTGAAAAACATCAAGAAAGGCGGCAAAATCAAGCTGGTGATCCCGCCGGCGCTGGCTTACGGTAAAACCGGCGTACCGGGTATTCCGGCAAACTCCACGCTGGTGTTCGATGTTGAGCTGCTGGATATCAAACCGGCACCGAAAGCAGACGCTGCAGCGCCGGAAGCGGCTCCAGCCGCAGGCGATAAAGCGGATGATGCAAAAGACGCACCCGCTGCGAAGAAGTAAAAGTGTGAAACGCGCCGCCTCAGAGCGGCGTTTTTTTTGCATCGCGGATATAATTCTGGAAAGCATAACCTACGATGTATTAATTTATATCCCCCTGCAAATACTGAGCCTGCCCTGAAAACTTAACGACAGGCTCCTGAAAAGGAGTGTTTTTTTTCATGTCCAGGTCGCTATTAACCAACGAAACCAGTGAGCTTGACCTCCTGGATCAACGTCCTTTCGATCAGACCGACTTCGATATCCTCAAATCCTACGAAGCGGTAGTGGACGGGTTAGCGATGCTCATTGGTTCGCACTGCGAAATCGTGTTGCACTCCTTACAGGATCTCAAATGCTCGGCCATCCGCATCGCTAACGGCGAGCACACCGGGCGTAAAATCGGCTCGCCGATTACCGATCTCGCGCTGCGTATGCTGCACGATATGACCGGTGCCGACAGCAGCGTGTCGAAGTGCTACTTCACCCGCGCGAAAAGCGGCGTACTGATGAAGTCGGTGACGATTGCTATCCGCAACCGCGATCACCGGGTGATTGGTCTGCTCTGCATCAACATGAATCTGGATGTGCCCTTCTCGCAGATCATGAGCACCTTTGTTCCGCCGGAAACGCCGGATGTTGGCTCCTCGGTTAACTTCGCCTCGTCTGTTGAAGACCTGGTGATGCAAACTCTCGAGTTCACCATTGAAGAGGTGAACGCCGACCGCAACGTCTCTAACAACGCCAAAAATCGCCAGATCGTCCTGAACCTCTACGAGAAGGGCATCTTTGATATCAAAGACGCCATTAACCAGGTGGCCGACCGCCTGAATATCTCCAAGCACACGGTCTACCTCTACATTCGCCAGTTCAAAAGCGGCGATTTCTCAGGGCAAGGGCATTAATGCGTTTTGCGTTGATGGTGACCGGCCCGGCCTATGGCACGCAGCAGGCAAGCAGCGCGTATCAGTTCGCGCTTGCCCTACTGGAAGCGGGACATACGCTCGTGAGCGTTTTTTTCTACCGGGAAGGGGTGAGTAACGCGAACGCGTTGACTGCGCCCGCCAGCGACGAGTTTGATCTTGTGCGCGCCTGGCAGCGTTTGCATGCTGAGCAGCAGGTTGAGTTGCACATCTGCGTGGCCGCGGCGCTGCGCCGTGGCGTGGTTGATGAGAGCGAGGCCGCACGGCTGGAATTAACGGGCGCTAATCTGCAGGCGGGGTTTTCACTTACCGGTCTGGGCGCGCTGGCGGAAGCGGCGCTGACCTGTGACAGAGTGGTGCAGTTCTGATGAAGCGAATCGCCTTTGTTTTCTCCTCTGCACCGCACGGCTCCTCCTCCGGGCGTGAAGGGCTGGACGCGGTACTGGCCACCTCCGCGTTAACAGAAGAGATTGGCCTCTTTTTTATCGGCGATGGCGTGCTGCAACTGTTGGCAAACCAGCAGCCTGGCAAGATCCTGGCGCGCGACTATATCGCGACTTTTAAAGTATTGCCGCTGTACGATGTTGAAGAGGTCTGGCTCTGCGCCGCTTCTCTGCGTGAAAGGGGCCTGGACGAACATGCGGCGTTTGTCTTACCTGCTCAGCGTCTGGAGCCGGACGCGCTGCGTGAGCAGCTTGAGCAGTACACCGTCGTGCTCAATTTTTGAGGCCTTTATGCTGCTGACTCTATCCCGCTCACCCTGGCACTGCGATATGACGGCGCTGCTGCGCGTCCTGCGCCCCGGTGACGATCTGTTACTGCTCTCTGACGGTGTGCTGGCCGCCCTTAACGGTTCGCCTTTCGTTGAATTACTACTTAATGCCCCCATAACTCTGCATGTGCTGAAAGACGATGTTGACGCGCGTGGTCTCTCTGCTCAAATTTCGAGCAGCGCCGTCAGCGTTAGCTATACTGATTTCGTTAGCCTGGCGGTGAAAAACGCCGTTCAGCTGAATTGGTAATGCAGGGATCGCTGTATATTTCTTGACACCTTTTAAGCACAGCCATAAAATTCTGCGTCCTCATATTATATGAGGCCGTTTTATTACGTGTTTACGAAGCAAAAGCTAAAACCAGGAGCTATTTAATGGCAACAGTTAACCAGCTGGTACGCAAACCACGCGCCCGCAAAGTTGCGAAAAGCAACGTGCCGGCGCTGGAAGCATGCCCGCAAAAACGTGGCGTATGTACTCGTGTATATACCACCACCCCTAAAAAACCGAACTCCGCACTGCGTAAAGTTTGCCGTGTTCGTTTAACCAACGGTTTCGAAGTGACTTCCTACATTGGTGGTGAAGGTCACAACCTGCAGGAGCACTCCGTGATCCTGATCCGTGGCGGTCGTGTTAAAGACCTTCCGGGTGTTCGTTACCATACCGTTCGTGGCGCGCTTGACTGCTCTGGTGTTAAAGACCGTAAGCAATCTCGCTCCAAGTACGGCGTGAAACGTCCTAAGGCTTAATGGTTCTCCGTTAAGTAAGGCCAAACTGTTTTAACTTAATGTCACACTAAACTCTTAGAGTTTTGGACAATCCTGAATTAACAACGGAGTATTTCCATGCCACGTCGTCGTGTTATTGGTCAGCGTAAAATTCTGCCGGATCCTAAGTTCGGATCAGAACTGCTGGCTAAATTTGTAAATATCCTGATGGTAGACGGTAAAAAATCTACTGCAGAAGCAATCGTATACAGCGCGCTGGAGACCCTGGCTCAGCGCTCTGGTAAAAATGAACTGGAAGCTTTCGAAGTAGCTCTCGAAAACGTGCGCCCGACTGTCGAAGTTAAGTCTCGCCGCGTTGGTGGTTCTACTTATCAGGTTCCGGTTGAAGTTCGTCCGGTTCGTCGTAATGCTCTGGCAATGCGTTGGATCGTTGAAGCTGCTCGTAAACGCGGTGATAAATCCATGGCTCTGCGCCTGGCGAACGAACTTTCCGATGCTGCAGACAACAAAGGTACTGCAGTTAAGAAACGTGAAGACGTTCACCGTATGGCCGAAGCCAACAAGGCGTTCGCACACTACCGTTGGTAATCCCTTCGGAGTTCTAGTCAACTGGCGGGCGCTTCAAGTAAGTCGCCCGCCGTTTGGCAACTTAATTCTGAACGCCTAAAAGACACAAACGAGGAATCAAATGGCTCGTACAACACCCATCGCACGCTACCGCAACATTGGTATCAGTGCGCACATCGACGCCGGTAAAACCACCACTACCGAACGTATTCTGTTCTACACCGGTGTAAACCACAAAATCGGTGAAGTTCACGACGGCGCCGCAACCATGGACTGGATGGAGCAGGAGCAGGAGCGTGGTATCACCATCACCTCTGCAGCGACTACTGCATTCTGGTCTGGTATGGCGAAGCAGTATGAACCGCATCGCGTAAACATCATCGACACCCCGGGGCACGTTGACTTCACCATCGAAGTAGAACGTTCCATGCGTGTACTGGATGGTGCGGTAATGGTTTACTGTGCCGTTGGTGGTGTTCAGCCACAGTCTGAAACCGTATGGCGTCAGGCTAACAAATATAAAGTTCCGCGCATCGCGTTCGTTAACAAAATGGACCGTATGGGCGCTAACTTCCTGAAAGTTGTTGATCAGATCAAAACCCGTCTGGGCGCGAACCCGGTTCCGCTGCAGCTGGCAATTGGCGCTGAAGAAGGTTTCACCGGTGTTGTTGACCTGGTGAAAATGAAAGCGATCAACTGGAACGATGCTGACCAGGGCGTTACCTTCGTTTACGAAGATATCCCGGCTGAGATGCAGGACCTGGCTGACGAATGGCACCAGAACCTGATCGAATCTGCGGCGGAAGCTTCAGAAGAGCTGATGGAGAAATACCTGGGTGGTGAAGACCTGACTGAAGAAGAGATCAAAACTGCTCTTCGTCAGCGTGTTCTGAACAACGAAATCATCCTGGTAACCTGTGGTTCTGCGTTTAAGAACAAAGGCGTTCAGGCGATGCTGGATGCGGTAATTGATTACCTGCCGTCCCCGACTGACGTTCCTGCGATCAACGGTATGCTGGACGATGGTAAAGATACCCCGGCTGAGCGTCACGCAAGCGACGAAGAGCCGTTCTCTGCACTGGCGTTCAAAATCGCAACTGACCCGTTCGTTGGTAACCTGACCTTCTTCCGCGTTTACTCCGGTGTGGTTAACTCTGGTGATACCGTACTGAACTCCGTGAAATCTGCACGTGAGCGTTTCGGTCGTATCGTTCAGATGCACGCTAACAAACGTGAAGAGATCAAAGAAGTTCGCGCGGGCGATATCGCTGCAGCGATCGGTCTGAAAGACGTGATCACCGGTGACACCCTGTGTGATCCGGACAACCCGATCATTCTGGAGCGTATGGAATTCCCGGAGCCGGTAATCTCCATCGCTGTAGAACCGAAAACCAAAGCTGACCAGGAAAAAATGGGTCTGGCTCTGGGCCGTCTGGCTAAAGAAGACCCGTCTTTCCGCGTATGGACTGACGAAGAATCTAACCAGACCATCATCGCTGGTATGGGCGAACTGCACCTCGACATCATCGTTGACCGTATGAAGCGTGAGTTCAACGTTGAAGCTAACGTGGGTAAACCTCAGGTTGCTTACCGCGAAGCGATTCGCGCGAAAGTTACCGATATCGAAGGTAAACACGCTAAGCAGTCTGGTGGTCGCGGTCAGTACGGTCATGTTGTTATCGACATGTACCCGCTGGAGCCGGGCTCTAACCCGAAAGGTTACGAGTTCATCAACGACATCAAAGGTGGTGTAATTCCTGGCGAATACATCCCTGCCGTTGATAAAGGCATCCAGGAGCAGCTGAAGTCTGGTCCGCTGGCTGGTTACCCGGTAGTTGACTTGGGCGTGCGTCTGCACTTCGGTTCTTACCACGACGTTGACTCCTCTGAACTGGCGTTTAAACTGGCTGCGTCTATTGCCTTTAAAGATGGCTTTAAGAAAGCGAAACCAGTTCTGCTTGAGCCGATCATGAAGGTTGAAGTAGAGACTCCGGAAGAGAACACCGGTGACGTTATCGGTGACTTGAGCCGTCGTCGCGGCATGCTGCGCGGTCAGGAATCTGAAGTTACTGGCGTTAAGATCCACGCTGAAGTTCCGCTGTCTGAAATGTTCGGATATGCAACTCAGCTGCGTTCTCTGACCAAAGGTCGTGCATCATATACCATGGAATTCCTGAAGTATGATGATGCGCCGAACAACGTTGCTCAGGCCGTAATTGAAGCCCGTGGTAAATAAGCCGCAGGGTTAAAACCAAAGTCCCGTGCTCTCTCCATTGAGGGAGAGCACTATAGTAAGGAATAAAGCCGTGTCTAAAGAAAAATTTGAACGTACAAAACCGCACGTCAACGTCGGCACAATCGGCCACGTTGACCATGGTAAAACTACTCTGACCGCTGCAATCACTACCGTACTGGCTAAGACCTACGGCGGTGCTGCTCGCGCATTCGACCAGATCGATAACGCGCCGGAAGAAAAAGCTCGTGGTATCACCATCAACACCTCTCACGTTGAATATGACACCCCGACTCGCCACTACGCGCACGTAGACTGCCCGGGCCACGCCGACTATGTTAAAAACATGATCACCGGTGCTGCGCAGATGGACGGCGCGATCCTGGTTGTTGCTGCGACTGACGGCCCGATGCCGCAGACCCGTGAGCACATCCTGCTGGGTCGTCAGGTAGGCGTTCCGTTCATCATCGTGTTCCTGAACAAATGTGACATGGTTGATGACGAAGAGCTGCTGGAACTGGTTGAGATGGAAGTGCGTGAGCTGCTGTCTCAGTACGACTTCCCGGGCGACGACACCCCGATCGTTCGCGGTTCCGCGCTGAAAGCGCTGGAAGGCGAAGCTGAGTGGGAAGAGAAAATCATCGAGCTGGCTGGCTACCTGGATTCCTACATCCCGGAACCAGAGCGCGCGATTGACAAGCCGTTCCTGCTGCCGATCGAAGACGTATTCTCCATCTCCGGTCGTGGTACCGTTGTTACCGGTCGTGTAGAGCGCGGTATCATCAAAGTTGGTGAAGAAGTTGAAATCGTTGGTATCAAAGACACCGCGAAATCTACCTGTACCGGCGTTGAAATGTTCCGCAAACTGCTGGACGAAGGCCGTGCTGGTGAGAACGTTGGTGTTCTGCTGCGTGGTATCAAACGTGAAGAAATCGAACGTGGTCAGGTACTGGCTAAGCCGGGTTCCATCAAGCCGCACACCAAATTCGAATCTGAAGTGTACATCCTGTCCAAAGATGAAGGCGGTCGTCACACTCCGTTCTTCAAAGGCTACCGTCCGCAGTTCTACTTCCGTACAACTGACGTGACTGGCACCATCGAACTGCCGGAAGGCGTTGAAATGGTAATGCCGGGCGACAACATCAAAATGGTTGTTACCCTGATTCACCCGATCGCGATGGACGATGGTCTGCGTTTCGCAATCCGTGAAGGCGGCCGTACCGTTGGCGCGGGCGTTGTAGCAAAAGTTCTGAGCTAATTCGTTAGCTTTGAATTTGAAAGAGGGCACTTCGGTGCCCTTTTTGCTGCCTGCTATTCAGCCATCCTTCCATTACAGCCGTTCACACTTTTCTGCAAAATCCGGTACCGCTGTCCTGTTGTAATCATAACCATTCTCATTTACACTTTGCGCATTAAGTGAACGGGAGTGATCCATGTACGTTTGTTTGTGTAATGGTGTAAGTGATAAAAAAATCCGCCAGGCTGTGCGCCAGTTTCACCCTCAATCATTCCAGCAGCTCCGCAAGTTTGTTCCGGTAGGAAATCAGTGTGGTAAATGCATTCGTGCTGCTCGCGAGATAATGCAGGATGAGTTGACCCAGATGCCGGAATACAAAGAGATTGCCTGAGGCTCTATCTTTTTTTTGACATCCCTGTAGCCCCATCTACGCTTCAATGAGTGGAAGCGGAGGGACTACATAATGAAAGGTGATGTTAAAATCATAAATTATCTCAATAAATTATTGGGAAATGAGCTTGTCGCAATCAATCAGTACTTTCTCCATGCGAGAATGTTCAAGAACTGGGGGCTGACCCGCCTCAATGATGTTGAATACCACGAGTCCATCGATGAAATGAAGCACGCCGATTTGTACATCGAGCGTATTCTGTTTCTCGAAGGAATCCCGAACTTGCAGGATCTTGGCAAACTCGGCATTGGTGAAGACGTTGAAGAGATGCTGCAATCAGACCTGCGTCTGGAGCTGGAAGGTGCGAGAGATCTGCGTGAAGCGATCGCCTACGCTGACAGCATCCATGACTATGTCAGCCGCGATATGATGATCAAAATTCTTGCCGACGAAGAGCACCACATTGACTGGCTGGAAACCGAACTGGATCTGATCGCTAAACTTGGTATGCAGAATTACCTTCAGTCGCAGATTAAAGTCGAAGGTTAAAACCGTATTAGCGTGGGGTAACCCACCACGAAACCCGCTGCCGCGAGGAAGGGTCCAAACGACAGCGGGTTTTTTATTACCTGCAAATTACGGTGGCGGCAAAGAGTGAAAGCCACTGCGCAGCAGCCAAAGAGGGCTGCATAAAATACAAGAGCAGGCAAAACAGGCCAGCCGTGCCACGCGCCGAGTGCGGCAAGATACTTCACATCGCCATAGCCCAACCCTTCACGTCCACGCAATAATCGATATCCCCAGTATATAGCTGCAAAACTTGCATAACCCGCCATTGCCCCGACGACAGCATCTGCCAAAAAATCAGGGCGTGATAAACAGTGCCAGAGCAAGCCCGTCCAGAGAAGAGGGCAGGTGTAGCGATCCGGAAGCATCTTTGAGCGCAGGTCACTCCTGACAAGTAGAAGGTTTAATACGACATAGATAATGAGAAAAAACATGGCGTCCCTGCCTTAAGCTTTACCAATCCGCTGGCAAGAGTGCTTCATACGAATGAACAAGGGAAGGGGAGGGTGAGCAGAGTGCGAGCTGATTTCCAGAGATTCTATGCATGATAAAAAGGGCGACACTCTCTTTGCGAGCCAGCACGCACCGCTGTTTAATTTCTAAACTGGACTTGCGTCCGCGCCAGATTTACGTATAATGCGCGGGCTTGTCGTAATTGACGGCTGGTTCGATCTGAACCATAGCGACGATGTTTGCCGCTAACAATGCTCCCAATCGGGGAGCTACGTAAGAACGATTACACTCCCCCATCAATCGTAATGGGTGTGAGGAGTAATTATTTTCGTCTATAAATAATTGGAGCTCTGGTCTCATGCAGAACCAAAGAATCCGTATCCGCTTGAAAGCGTTTGATCATCGTCTGATCGATCAATCAACCGCCGAAATCGTCGAAACTGCGAAGCGCACTGGTGCGCAAGTACGTGGTCCGATCCCGCTGCCGACCCGCAAAGAGCGCTTTACCGTTCTGATCTCTCCGCACGTCAACAAAGATGCGCGCGATCAGTACGAAATCCGCACTCATAAGCGTCTGGTTGACATCGTTGAGCCAACCGAGAAAACCGTTGATGCTCTGATGCGTCTGGATCTGGCTGCCGGTGTAGACGTGCAGATCAGCCTGGGTTGATCAGGTCATCGAGCGATTGAGAGGTTGAAACAATGATTGGTTTAGTCGGTAAAAAAGTGGGCATGACCCGCATCTTCACTGAAGATGGCGTTTCTATCCCAGTAACCGTAATCGAAGTTGAAGCAAACCGCGTTACTCAGGTTAAAGATCTGGCTAACGATGGCTACCGCGCTATCCAGGTTACCACCGGTGCTAAAAAAGCTAACCGCGTAACCAAGCCGGAAGCGGGTCACTTCGCTAAAGCTGGCGTAGAAGCTGGCCGTGGTCTGTGGGAATTCCGTCTGGCTGACGGTGAAGAGTTCTCCGTAGGTCAGGACATTAGCGTTGAGCTGTTTGCTGAAGTTAAAAAAGTTGACGTAACTGGCACCTCTAAAGGTAAAGGTTTCGCAGGTACCGTTAAGCGCTGGAACTTCCGTACCCAGGACGCTACTCACGGTAACTCCCTGTCCCACCGCGTTCCGGGTTCTATCGGTCAGAACCAGACTCCGGGCAAAGTGTTCAAGGGCAAGAAAATGGCAGGTCAGCTGGGTAATGAGCGCGTAACCGTTCAGAGCCTGGACGTAGTACGTGTTGACGCTGAGCGCAACCTGCTGCTGGTTAAAGGTGCTGTCCCGGGTGCAACCGGTAGCGACCTGATCGTTAAACCAGCTGTGAAGGCGTGAGGAGATAGCAATGGAATTAGTATTGAAAGACGCGCAGAGCGCGCTGACTGTTTCCGAAACTACCTTCGGTCGTGACTTCAACGAAGCGCTGGTACACCAGGTTGTTGTTGCTTATGCAGCTGGTGCTCGTCAGGGTACTCGTGCTCAGAAGACCCGTGCTGAAGTAACTGGTTCCGGTAAAAAACCGTGGCGCCAGAAAGGCACCGGCCGTGCGCGTTCAGGTTCTGTTAAGAGCCCGATCTGGCGTTCTGGTGGCGTGACCTTCGCTGCACGTCCGCAGGACCACAGTCAAAAAGTTAACAAAAAGATGTACCGCGGCGCGCTGAAAAGCATCCTGTCCGAACTGGTACGTCAGGATCGTCTGATCGTTGTCGAGCAGTTCTCTCTGGAAGCGCCGAAAACTAAGCTGCTTGCTCAGAAACTGAAAGACATGGCTCTGGAAGATGTGCTGATCATCACCGGTGAGCTGGACGAGAACCTGTTCCTGGCCGCACGTAACCTGCACAAGGTTGACGTACGCGATGCGACTGGTATCGACCCGGTTAGCCTGATCGCCTTCGACAAAGTCGTAATGACTGCTGATGCTGTTAAGCAAGTTGAGGAGATGCTGGCATGATTCGTGAAGAACGTCTGCTGAAGGTGCTGCGCGCACCGCACGTTTCTGAAAAAGCGTCTACTGCGATGGAAAAAACCAATACCATCGTTCTCAAAGTTGCAAAAGACGCGACCAAAGCAGAAATCAAAGCTGCTGTGCAGAAACTGTTTGAAGTCGAAGTCGAAGTCGTTAACACCCTGGTAGTTAAAGGGAAAGTTAAACGTCACGGACAGCGTATCGGTCGTCGTAGCGACTGGAAAAAAGCTTACGTCACCCTTAAAGAAGGCCAGAATCTGGACTTCGTTGGCGGCGCTGAGTAAGTCGGAGGAGTAATACAATGGCAGTTGTTAAATGTAAACCGACATCTCCGGGTCGTCGCCACGTAGTTAAAGTGGTTAACCCTGAGCTGCACAAGGGCAAACCTTTTGCTCCGTTGCTGGAAAAAAACAGCAAATCCGGTGGTCGTAACAACAATGGCCGTATCACCACTCGTCATATCGGTGGTGGCCACAAGCAGGCTTACCGTATTGTTGACTTTAAACGCAACAAAGATGGTATCCCGGCAGTTGTTGAACGTCTTGAGTACGATCCGAACCGTTCCGCGAACATCGCGCTGGTTCTGTACAAAGACGGTGAGCGCCGTTACATCCTGGCCCCGAAAGGCCTGAAAGCTGGCGACCAGATTCAGTCTGGCGTTGATGCTGCAATCAAAGCAGGCAACACCCTGCCGATGCGCAATATCCCGGTTGGTTCTACCGTTCATAACGTAGAAATGAAACCAGGTAAAGGCGGTCAGCTGGCACGTTCCGCTGGTACTTACGTTCAGATCGTTGCTCGCGATGGTGCTTATGTCACCCTGCGTCTGCGCTCTGGTGAAATGCGTAAAGTAGAAGCAGACTGCCGCGCGACTCTGGGCGAAGTTGGCAATGCTGAGCATATGCTGCGCGTTCTGGGTAAAGCAGGTGCTGCACGCTGGCGTGGTATTCGCCCTACCGTTCGCGGTACTGCGATGAACCCGGTCGACCACCCACACGGTGGTGGTGAAGGTCGTAACTTTGGTAAGCACCCGGTAACTCCGTGGGGCGTTCAGACCAAAGGTAAGAAGACCCGCAGCAACAAGCGTACTGATAAATTCATCGTACGTCGCCGTAGCAAATAATTTTAGAGGATAAGCCATGCCACGTTCTCTCAAGAAAGGTCCTTTTATTGACCTGCACTTGCTGAAGAAGGTAGAGAAAGCGGTGGAAAGCGGAGACAAGAAGCCCCTGCGCACTTGGTCCCGTCGTTCAACGATCTTTCCTAACATGATCGGTTTGACCATCGCTGTCCATAATGGTCGTCAGCACGTTCCGGTATTTGTTTCCGACGAAATGGTCGGTCACAAACTGGGTGAATTCGCACCGACTCGTACTTATCGCGGCCACGCTGCTGATAAAAAAGCGAAGAAGAAATAAGGTAGGAGGAAGAGATGGAAACTTTAGCTCAACATCGCCATGCTCGTTCTTCTGCTCAGAAGGTTCGCCTTGTTGCTGACCTGATTCGCGGTAAGAAAGTGTCGCAGGCTCTGGATATTCTGACCTACACCAACAAGAAAGCGGCTGTACTGGTCAAGAAGGTTCTGGAATCTGCCATTGCTAACGCTGAACACAACGATGGCGCTGACATTGACGATCTGAAAGTTGCGAAAATTTTCGTAGACGAAGGCCCGAGCATGAAGCGCATTATGCCGCGTGCAAAAGGTCGTGCAGATCGCATCCTGAAGCGCACCAGCCACATCACTGTGGTTGTGTCCGATCGCTGAGACTCTGGAGACTAGCAATGGGTCAGAAAGTACATCCTAATGGTATTCGCCTGGGTATTGTAAAACCATGGAACTCTACCTGGTTTGCGAACACCAAAGAATTCGCTGACAACCTGGACAGCGATTTTAAAGTACGTCAGTACCTGACGAAGGAACTGGCGAAAGCGTCTGTATCTCGTATCGTTATCGAGCGTCCGGCTAAAAGCATCCGTGTGACTATTCACACTGCTCGCCCGGGTATCGTTATCGGTAAGAAAGGTGAAGACGTTGAGAAACTGCGCAAGGTCGTAGCGGATATCGCTGGCGTTCCTGCTCAGATCAATATCGCCGAAGTTCGTAAGCCTGAACTGGACGCAAAACTGGTTGCTGACAGCATCACTTCTCAGCTGGAACGTCGTGTTATGTTCCGTCGTGCTATGAAGCGTGCTGTACAGAATGCCATGCGTCTGGGCGCTAAAGGTATCAAAGTTGAAGTTAGTGGCCGTCTGGGTGGCGCTGAGATCGCACGTACCGAATGGTACCGTGAAGGTCGCGTTCCGCTGCACACACTGCGCGCTGACATTGACTACAACACCTCCGAAGCGCACACCACTTACGGTGTAATCGGCGTTAAAGTGTGGATCTTCAAAGGTGAGATCCTTGGTGGTATGGCTGCAGTTGAACAACCGGAAAAACCGGCTGCTCAACCTAAAAAGCAGCAGCGTAAAGGCCGTAAATAAGGAGCGTCGCTGATGTTACAACCAAAGCGTACAAAATTCCGTAAAGTGCACAAAGGCCGCAACCGTGGTCTCGCGCAGGGCACGGATGTGAGCTTCGGCACTTACGGTCTGAAAGCTGTTGGCCGTGGTCGTCTGACCGCTCGTCAAATCGAAGCAGCACGTCGTGCTATGACTCGTGCTGTTAAGCGTCAGGGTAAGATCTGGATCCGTGTATTCCCGGACAAGCCGATCACCGAGAAGCCGCTGGAAGTTCGTATGGGTAAAGGTAAAGGTAACGTGGAGTATTGGGTTGCCTTGATTCAACCGGGTAAAGTCCTGTACGAAATGGACGGTGTTCCGGAAGAGCTGGCCCGTGAAGCCTTCGAGCTGGCAGCAGCAAAACTGCCGATTAAAACCACCTTTGTAACTAAGACGGTGATGTAATGAAAGCAAAAGAGCTGCGTGAAAAGAGCGTTGAAGAGCTGAACACCGAGCTGCTTAACCTGCTGCGCGAGCAGTTCAACCTGCGTATGCAGGCTGCGAGTGGCCAGCTGCAACAGACTCACCTGTTGAAGCAAGTGCGTCGTGATGTCGCACGCGTTAAGACTTTACTGACTGAGAAGGCGGGTGCGTAATGACCGATAAAATCCGTACTCTGCAAGGTCGTGTTGTTAGCGACAAAATGGAGAAATCCATTGTTGTAGCTATCGAACGTTTTGTGAAACACCCGATCTACGGTAAATTCATCAAACGTACGACCAAACTGCACGTACACGACGAGAACAACGAATGCGGTACCGGCGACGTGGTTGAAATCCGCGAATGCCGTCCGCTGTCCAAGACTAAGTCCTGGACGCTGGTTCGCGTTGTAGAGAAAGCGATTCTGTAATAGAGTACGCGTTCTCTAACGAATAAACGGCTCAGTAATGAGCCGTTTATTTTTTCTACCCATATCACAGAAGCGGTGTTATAATGCCGCGCCCTCGATATGGGGCTTTTTATCGACCCTGATTTTGGGGTCTTCAGTAGTAGTTGACATTAGCGGAGCACTAAAATGATCCAAGAACAGACTATGCTGAACGTCGCCGACAACTCCGGTGCACGTCGCGTAATGTGTATCAAGGTTCTGGGTGGCTCGCACCGTCGCTACGCAGGCGTAGGCGACATCATCAAGATCACCATCAAGGAAGCAATTCCGCGTGGTAAGGTCAAAAAAGGTGATGTGCTGAAGGCGGTAGTGGTGCGCACCAAGAAGGGTGTTCGTCGCCCGGACGGTTCTGTCATTCGCTTCGATGGTAATGCATGCGTTATTTTAAACAATAACAGCGAGCAACCTATCGGTACGCGTATTTTTGGGCCGGTAACTCGTGAACTTCGTTCTGAGAAGTTCATGAAAATTATCTCTCTGGCACCAGAAGTACTTTAAGGAGCGAGTCATGGCAGCGAAAATCCGTCGTGATGACGAAGTTATCGTGTTAACCGGTAAAGATAAAGGTAAACGCGGTAAAGTAAAAAATGTTCTGTCTTCCGGCAAGATCATTGTTGAAGGTATCAACCTGGTTAAGAAACATCAGAAGCCGGTTCCGGCCCTGAACCAACCAGGCGGCATCGTTGAAAAAGAAGCTGCAATTCAGGTTTCTAACGTTGCACTCTTCAATGCGGCAACCGGCAAGGCTGACCGTGTAGGCTTTAGATTCGAAGACGGCAAAAAAGTCCGTTTCTTTAAATCTAACAGCGAAACTATCAAGTAATTTGGAGTAGTACGATGGCGAAACTGCATGATTACTACAAAGACGAAGTAGTTAACAAACTCATGACTGAGTTTAGCTACAATTCTGTCATGCAAGTCCCTCGGGTCGAGAAGATCACCCTGAACATGGGTGTTGGTGAAGCGATCGCTGACAAGAAACTGCTGGATAACGCAGCAGCTGACCTGGCAGCAATCTCCGGTCAAAAACCGTTGATCACCAAAGCGCGCAAATCAGTTGCGGGCTTCAAAATCCGTCAGGGCTATCCGATCGGCTGTAAAGTGACTCTGCGTGGCGAACGCATGTGGGAGTTCTTTGAGCGCCTGATCACTATTGCTGTACCTCGTATCCGTGACTTCCGCGGCCTGTCCGCTAAGTCGTTCGACGGTCGTGGTAACTACAGCATGGGTGTCCGTGAGCAGATCATCTTCCCAGAAATCGACTATGACAAAGTCGACCGCGTGCGTGGTTTGGATATTACCATTACCACTACTGCGAAATCTGACGAAGAAGGCCGTGCTCTGCTGGCTGCCTTTGACTTCCCGTTCCGCAAGTAAGGTAGGGTTACTTCATGGCTAAGCAATCAATGAAAGCACGCGAAGTTAAACGCGTAGCTTTAGCTGAAAAATACTTCGCGAAACGCGCTGAACTGAAAGCGATCATTTCTGATGTGAACGCTTCCGACGAAGATCGTTGGAACGCTGTTCTCAAGCTGCAGAGTCTGCCGCGTGATTCCAGCCCGTCTCGTCAGCGTAACCGCTGCCGCCAAACTGGTCGTCCGCATGGTTTCCTGCGGAAGTTCGGGTTGAGCCGTATTAAGGTCCGTGAATCCGCAATGCGCGGTGAAATCCCGGGTCTGAAAAAGGCTAGCTGGTAATTGTCACCAATTGAATCACGGGAGTAAAGACAGATGAGCATGCAAGATCCGATCGCGGATATGCTGACCCGTATCCGTAACGGTCAGACCGCGAACAAAGCTGCGGTCACCATGCCTTCCTCCAGGCTGAAAGTGGCAATTGCCAACGTGCTGAAGGAAGAAGGTTTTATTGAAGATTTCAAAATTGAAGGCGACACCAAGCCGGAACTGGAAGTGACTCTTAAGTACTTCCAGGGAAAAGCTGTGGTAGAAAGCATTCAGCGTATCAGCCGCCCTGGTCTGCGCATCTATAAAAGAAAAGATGAGCTGCCGAAAGTTATGGGTGGTCTTGGTATCGCAGTTGTTTCTACCTCTAAAGGTGTTATGACTGATCGTGCAGCGCGCCAGGCTGGTCTTGGTGGCGAAATTATCTGCTACGTAGCCTAATCGGAGGAAAGAATGTCTCGTGTTGCTAAAGCACCGGTCGTCATTCCTGCCGGCGTTGATGTAAAAATCAACGGTCAGGTTATCACGATCAAAGGTAAAAACGGCGAGCTGACTCGTACCCTGAACGATGCTGTTGAAGTTAACCAGGCAGACAATGCCCTGACCTTCGGTCCGCGTGATGGTTACGTGGATGGTTGGGCTCAGGCTGGTACTGCGCGTGCCCTGCTGAACTCAATGGTTATCGGTGTTACCGAAGGCTTCACTAAGAAGCTGCAGCTGGTTGGTGTAGGTTATCGTGCAGCGGTTAAAGGTAGTGTTGTAAACCTGTCTCTGGGTTTCTCACATCCTGTTGACCATCAGCTGCCGGCGGGTATCACTGCTGAATGTCCGACTCAAACTGAAATCGTGCTGAAAGGCGCTGATAAGCAGGTGATCGGTCAGGTTGCAGCTGATCTGCGCGCCTACCGTCGTCCTGAGCCTTATAAAGGCAAGGGTGTTCGTTACGCCGACGAAGTCGTGCGTACCAAAGAGGCTAAGAAGAAGTAAGGTAACACTATGGATAAGAAATCTGCTCGTATCCGTCGTGCGACCCGCGCACGCCGCAAGCTCAAAGAGCTTGGTGCGACCCGCCTGGTGGTACATCGTACCCCGCGTCATATTTACGCCCAGGTAATCGCATCGAATGGTTCTGAAGTTCTGGTAGCTGCTTCTACTGTAGAAAAAGCTATCTCTGAACAACTGAAGTACACCGGTAACAAAGACGCCGCTGCAGCTGTAGGTAAAGCTGTTGCTGAACGCGCTCTGGAAAAAGGCATTAAAGATGTGTCCTTTGACCGTTCCGGGTTCCAATATCATGGTCGCGTCCAGGCACTGGCAGATGCTGCTCGTGAAGCTGGCCTTCAGTTCTAAGGTAGAGGTGTAAGATGGCTCACATCGAAAAACAGGCTGGCGAACTGCAGGAAAAGCTGATCGCGGTTAACCGCGTATCTAAAACCGTTAAAGGTGGTCGTATTTTCTCCTTCACAGCTCTGACTGTTGTTGGCGATGGTAACGGTCGCGTTGGTTTTGGTTACGGTAAAGCGCGTGAAGTTCCAGCAGCGATCCAGAAAGCGATGGAAAAAGCCCGTCGCAATATGATTAACGTCGCGCTGAACCACGGCACCCTGCAGCACCCGGTTAAGGGTACTCACACGGGTTCTCGTGTCTTCATGCAGCCGGCTTCCGAAGGTACCGGTATCATCGCCGGTGGTGCAATGCGCGCCGTTCTGGAAGTCGCTGGAGTTCATAACGTTCTGGCCAAAGCATATGGTTCCACCAACCCGATCAACGTGGTTCGTGCAACTATTGATGGCCTGGAAAATATGAAGTCTCCAGAAATGGTCGCTGCCAAGCGTGGTAAATCCGTTGAAGAAATTCTGGGGTAATTGACCATGGCAAAGACTATTAAAATCACTCAAACCCGCAGTGCAATCGGTCGTCTGCCGAAACACAAGGCAACGCTGCTTGGCCTGGGTCTGCGTCGTATTGGGCACACTGTAGAACGCGAGGATACTCCTGCGGTTCGCGGTATGGTCAACGCGGTTTCCTTCATGGTTAAAGTTGAGGAGTAAGAGATGCGTTTAAATACTCTGTCTCCGGCCGAAGGCTCCAAAAAGGCGGGTAAACGCCTGGGTCGTGGTATCGGTTCTGGCCTCGGTAAAACCGGTGGTCGTGGTCACAAAGGTCAGAACTCTCGTTCTGGCGGTGGCGTACGTCGCGGTTTCGAGGGTGGTCAGATGCCTCTGTACCGTCGTCTGCCGAAATTCGGTTTCACTTCACGTAAAGCAATGATCACGGCAGAAGTTCGTCTGTCCGATCTGGCTAAAGTAGAAGGCGACGTAGTAGACCTGAACACGCTGAAAGCGGCTAACATTATCGGCATCCAGATCGAGTTCGCGAAAGTGATCCTGTCTGGTGAAGTATCTCGCCCGGTAACTGTTCGTGGCCTGCGTGTGACTAAAGGCGCTCGTGCTGCTATCGAAGCTGCTGGCGGTAAAATTGAGGAATAAGTAGCAGATGGCTAAGCAACCGGGATTAGATTTTCAAAGTGCCAAGGGTGGAATTGGCGAACTGAAACGCAGACTGCTGTTTGTTATCGGTGCGTTGATTGTGTTCCGTATTGGCTCTTTTATTCCGATCCCTGGTATTGATGCCGCTGTACTTGCCAAACTGCTTGAGCAACAGCGTGGCACCATCATTGAAATGTTTAACATGTTCTCTGGTGGTGCTCTCAGCCGTGCTTCTATCTTTGCACTGGGTATTATGCCGTATATTTCGGCATCAATTATTATCCAGCTGCTGACGGTCGTTCATCCGGCCCTGGCAGAGCTTAAGAAAGAAGGGGAGTCTGGTCGTCGTAAGATTAGCCAGTACACCCGTTACGGCACTCTGGTGTTGGCAATATTTCAGTCAATCGGTATTGCTACCGGTTTACCGAATATGCCTGGTATGCAGGGCCTGGTAATGAATCCAGGCTTTGCATTCTACTTCACCGCTGTTGTGAGTCTGGTCACAGGAACTATGTTTCTGATGTGGCTCGGCGAACAGATTACTGAACGTGGTATCGGCAACGGTATCTCGATCATTATCTTCGCCGGCATCGTGGCGGGTTTACCGCCAGCCATTGCCCATACTATTGAGCAAGCGCGTCAAGGCGACCTGCACTTCCTCCTGTTGCTGTTGGTTGCAGTATTAGTATTCGCAGTGACGTTCTTTGTTGTCTTCGTTGAACGTGGTCAACGCCGCATTGTGGTGAACTACGCGAAACGTCAGCAAGGTCGTCGTGTCTATGCTGCTCAGAGCACACATTTACCGCTGAAAGTGAATATGGCGGGGGTAATCCCGGCAATCTTCGCTTCCAGTATTATTCTGTTCCCGGCGACCATCGCGTCATGGTTCGGGGGCGGTACTGGTTGGAACTGGCTGACAACAATTTCGCTGTATTTGCAGCCTGGGCAACCGCTTTATGTGTTACTCTATGCGTCTGCAATCATCTTCTTCTGTTTCTTTTACACGGCGTTGGTTTTCAACCCGCGTGAAACAGCGGATAACCTGAAGAAGTCCGGTGCATTTGTACCAGGAATTCGTCCGGGAGAACAAACGGCGAAGTATATCGATAAAGTAATGACCCGCCTGACTTTAGTTGGTGCGCTTTATATTACTTTTATCTGCCTGATCCCGGAGTTCATGCGTGATGCGATGAAAGTACCGTTCTACTTCGGTGGGACCTCACTGCTTATCGTTGTTGTCGTGATTATGGACTTTATGGCTCAAGTGCAAACTCTGATGATGTCCAGTCAGTATGAGTCTGCATTGAAGAAGGCGAACCTGAAAGGCTACGGTCGATAAAGGTCGCTCGAGAAGTTACGGAGAGTAAAAATGAAAGTTCGTGCTTCCGTCAAGAAATTATGCCGTAACTGCAAAATCGTTAAGCGTGATGGCGTCATCCGCGTGATTTGCAGTGCCGAGCCGAAGCATAAACAGCGCCAAGGCTGATTATTTCGCATATTTTTCTTGCAAAGTTGGGTTGAGCTGGCTAGATTAGCCAGCCAATCTTTTGTATGTCTGTACGTTTCCATTTGAGTATCCTGAAAACGGGCTTTTCAGCATGGGGCGTGCAAATGAAATTATAGGAGTGCATAGTGGCCCGTATAGCAGGCATTAACATTCCTGATCAAAAACATGCCGTGATCGCATTAACTTCGATCTATGGTGTCGGCAAAACCCGCTCTCAAGCCATTCTGGCTGCTGCGGGCATCGCTGAGAATGTTAAGATCAGTGAGCTGTCTGAAGAACAAATCGACACGCTGCGTGACGAAGTTGCCAAATTTGTCGTTGAAGGTGATCTGCGCCGTGAAGTTAGCATGAGCATCAAGCGCCTGATGGATCTTGGTTGCTACCGCGGTTTGCGTCATCGTCGTGGTCTCCCGGTTCGCGGTCAGCGTACCAAGACCAACGCACGTACCCGTAAGGGTCCGCGCAAACCGATCAAGAAATAATCGGGGTGATTGAATAATGGCAAAGGCACCAATTCGTGCACGTAAACGTGTAAGAAAACAAGTCTCTGACGGCGTGGCTCATATCCATGCTTCTTTCAACAACACCATCGTTACTATTACTGATCGTCAGGGTAACGCACTGGGTTGGGCAACAGCCGGTGGTTCCGGTTTCCGTGGTTCTCGCAAATCTACTCCGTTCGCAGCTCAGGTTGCAGCAGAGCGTTGCGCTGAAGCCGTAAAAGAATACGGTATCAAGAATCTGGAAGTTATGGTTAAGGGACCGGGTCCGGGTCGCGAATCTACTATTCGTGCTCTGAACGCCGCTGGTTTCCGCATCACTAATATTACTGATGTGACTCCGATCCCTCACAACGGTTGTCGTCCGCCGAAAAAACGTCGCGTATAACGCTCGTTTTCTAGGATTGTTGGAGAAAGAAAATGGCAAGATATTTGGGTCCTAAGCTCAAGCTGAGCCGTCGTGAGGGCACAGACCTGTTCCTTAAGTCTGGCGTTCGCGCGATCGATACCAAGTGTAAAATTGAACAAGCTCCTGGCCAGCACGGTGCGCGTAAACCGCGTCTGTCTGACTATGGTGTGCAGTTGCGTGAAAAGCAAAAAGTTCGCCGTATCTACGGTGTGCTGGAGCGTCAGTTCCGTAACTATTACAAAGAAGCAGCACGTCTGAAAGGCAACACCGGTGAAAACCTGTTGGCTCTGCTGGAAGGTCGTCTGGACAACGTTGTATACCGTATGGGCTTCGGCGCCACTCGTGCAGAAGCACGTCAGCTGGTTAGCCATAAAGCAATCATGGTAAACGGTCGTGTTGTTAACATCGCTTCTTATCAGGTTAGTCCGAATGACGTTGTTAGCATTCGTGAGAAAGCGAAAAAGCAGTCTCGCGTGAAAGCCGCTCTGGAGCTGGCTGAGCAGCGTGAAAAGCCAACCTGGCTGGAAGTTGATGCTGGCAAGATGGAAGGCACGTTCAAGCGTAAGCCGGAGCGTTCTGATCTGTCTGCGGACATTAACGAACACCTGATCGTCGAGCTTTACTCCAAGTAAAGCTTAGTACCAAAGAGAGGACACAATGCAGGGTTCTGTGACAGAGTTTCTAAAACCGCGCCTGGTAGATATCGAGCAAGTGAGTTCGACGCACGCCAAGGTGACCCTTGAGCCTTTAGAGCGTGGCTTTGGCCATACTCTGGGTAACGCACTGCGCCGTATTCTGCTCTCATCGATGCCGGGTTGCGCGGTGACTGAGGTTGAGATTGATGGTGTACTTCATGAGTACAGCACCAAAGAAGGCGTTCAGGAAGATATCCTTGAAATCCTGCTCAACCTGAAAGGGCTGGCGGTGAGAGTTCAGGGTAAAGATGAAGTTATTCTTACTCTGAGTAAATCTGGCATTGGCCCTGTGACCGCAGCCGACATTACCCATGACGGTGATGTCGAAATCGTCAAGCCGCAGCATGTGATCTGCCACCTGACCGATGAAAACGCATCTATCAATATGCGTATCAAAGTTCAGCGCGGTCGTGGTTACGTGCCGGCGTCTGCCCGAATTCATTCGGAAGAAGATGAGCGCCCGATCGGCCGTCTGCTGGTTGATGCGTGCTACAGCCCTGTAGAGCGAATTGCCTACAATGTTGAAGCAGCACGTGTTGAACAGCGTACCGACCTGGACAAGCTGGTCATCGAAATGGAAACCAACGGCACAATCGATCCTGAAGAGGCGATTCGTCGTGCGGCAACCATTCTGGCAGAACAACTTGAAGCTTTCGTTGACTTACGTGATGTACGTCAGCCGGAAGTTAAAGAAGAGAAACCAGAGTTCGATCCGATTCTGCTGCGCCCTGTTGACGATCTGGAATTGACTGTCCGCTCTGCTAACTGCCTCAAGGCAGAAGCTATCCACTATATCGGTGATCTGGTACAGCGTACCGAGGTTGAGTTGCTGAAAACGCCGAACCTGGGTAAAAAATCTCTTACCGAGATTAAAGACGTGCTGGCTTCACGTGGTCTGTCTCTGGGCATGCGCCTCGAAAACTGGCCGCCGGCAAGCATTGCTGACGAGTAACCGGATCACAGGTTAAGGTTTTACTGAGAAGGATAAGGTCATGCGCCATCGTAAGAGTGGTCGTCAACTGAACCGCAACAGCAGCCATCGCCAGGCCATGTTCCGTAACATGGCAGGCTCTCTGGTTCGTCATGAGATCATCAAGACGACCCTGCCGAAAGCGAAAGAGCTGCGTCGCGTAGTTGAGCCGCTGATTACACTTGCTAAGACTGACAGCGTTGCTAATCGTCGTCTGGCATTCGCCCGCACTCGTGATAACGAGATCGTGGCAAAACTGTTTAACGAACTGGGCCCGCGTTTCGCGAGCCGTGCCGGTGGTTACACTCGTATTCTTAAGTGTGGCTTCCGTGCAGGTGACAACGCTCCGATGGCTTACATCGAGCTGGTTGATCGCGCTGAATCGAAAGCAGAAGCTGCTGCAGAGTAATCTGTAGTAACGTAAAAAAACCCGCCTCGGCGGGTTTTTTTATTTCTAGTCTATCCTCACCCCTCTAAACTAAGCCTGTTCTTGAGTTCAACCCCGGAGGCCATCATGTGGTTACTTGATCAATGGGCAGAACGGCATATCATTGATGCCCAGCAAAAAGGTGAATTCGATAATCTTGTGGGTAGCGGTGAGCCGCTCACTCTGGATGACGATTCCCATATTCCTCAGGATCTGCGCGCGGGCTATCGATTATTAAAGAATGCCGGTTATCTTCCGCCTGAACTCGAAATGCGTAAAGAGGCAGTCGAACTGCTCGATCTGCTTAGCAGTGTGCAAAACGATCCCCATCAGCGCCATGAACTTAACCGTCGTCTCGCCTTACTGGAGCTTAAGCTGCGCCAGGCTGGCGTGAGTACTGATTTTCTTCGCGGTGAGTACGCGGCCAAACTACAGCATAAAGTTAACCCGGAGTGATCATGTATCGTATTGGTGAAATTGCAAAGTTGGCCGACGTTACGCCGGACACCATTCGTTATTACGAAAAGCAGCAGATGATGGATCATGGAGGGCGTACCGAAGGTGGTTTTCGCCTCTATACCGATCACGATCTCAAACGCCTTAAGTTCATCCGCCATGCCCGCCAGCTGGGTTTCACGCTTGAGTCGATCCGCGAACTACTTTCGATCCGTGTCGATCCTGAGCATCATACCTGTCAGGAATCGAAGAGCATCGTCCAGGCGCGGCTGAGCGAAGTTGAAGCGCGCATCGAAGAGATGCAGGCCATGCGGCGTTCACTGCAGAAGTTAAACGACGCTTGTTGCGGCACTGCCCACAGTAGTGTCTATTGTTCTATTCTTGAGGCGCTTGAGCAGGGGCCAGCTAACAATACGACCAACTCCCGGAGTTGATCTTCTTCATTGCGAGGTCTACACTTCGGCCGTTTTACTACACAACCTGGAGAAATACATGAGTCGCTACCAACATACAAAAGGGCAGATAAACGACAACGCCATTGAGGCACTTCTGCATGACCCGCTTTTTCGTCAGCGAGTTGAAAAGAATAAGAAAGGGAAAGGAAGTTACCTGCGGAAAAACAAACATGCAAAAAAGGGCTTTCAGGAGGCCAGTGGCAAGCAAGCGAATCGCTTATTTACCACTGGCCTTCTTACTTTTAAACGCGGCTGTTTTGTTCTTTCAGCAGGTCGCGAATTTCACTGAGTAATACTTCTTCTTTGCTCGGAGCCGGTGGCGCTTTCGGCTCTTCAGCCTGTTTGCGTTTCAGCTTATTAATCACTTTGATTGCCAGGAAGATCGCAAAAGCGACGATAATGAAATCAAACACGTTCTGAATGAATACGCCGTAATGCATCACAACAGCAGGCACGTCGCCCTGTGCTTCACGTAGTGTCAGCGCAAACTGTTTAAAGTCGATGCCGCCAATCAACAATCCCAGCGGTGGCATAATGATGTCGGCCACCAGTGAAGAGACGATTTTACCGAAAGCCGCACCAATAATGACACCGACTGCCAAATCGACAACATTCCCACGCATCGCGAATTCGCGAAACTCTTTTAACATACTCATAATCTTCTCCATGTGCTTTGCGTCACACTAAGTCTAACAACATACCTAACAATTTCCATTTAGGTAAATAAAATAACGAGTCCTGTTAGACCCTTACAATAAAGTGGAAATAAGAAGGGCGCTTATTTAAGCGCCCTGAAGGATTACAGGAAGAAGGGACTGGGCTGGAAGAGTCGCTCGACATCGGTGATGTATTTTTTGTCGGTCAAAAACATAATCACATGGTCGCCTTGCTCAATGCGCAAATTATCATTGGCGATCATGACATCATCTCCACGAACCACCGCGCCGATGATCGTACCCGGCGGCAATTTGATCTCATCAATCACTCGGCCCACCACGCGGGATGTCGTTTCATCGCCGTGAGCCACCGCTTCGATCGCTTCAGCGACGCCGCGGCGCAGGGAAGAAACGCCGACGATATCCGCTTTACGCACATGGCTCAGCAAGGCAGAAATGGTCGCCTGCTGAGGGGAGATGGCGATATCGATAACGCTGCCCTGGACCAGGTCAACATAGGCGCGACGCTGGATCAGCACCATCACCTTTTTTGCACCCATCCGTTTGGCCAGCATCGCTGACATAATGTTGGCTTCATCATCGTTCGTGACGGCGATAAAGAGATCCACTTGATCAATGTGCTCTTCAGCAAGCAGCTCTTGATCCGACGCATCGCCGTAAAAAACGATCGTATTTTGCAATTTCTCGGCAAGTTCCGCAGCGCGCTGCTGATCGCGCTCGATCAATTTGACGCTGTAATCCTTTTCAAGCTGATGCGCCAGTCCGGCTCCGATATTCCCGCCACCGACCAGCATGATCCGCTTATAGGGTTTCTCCAGCCTTTGCAGTTCGCTCATTACCGCGCGAATATGCTGTGATGCGGCAATGAAGAAAACTTCGTCGCCGGCCTCAACTATGGTCGAACCCTGCGGGCGAATTGGCCGGTCATGACGGAAAATCGCCGCCACTCGCGTATCAATATGCGGCATATGCTCGCGCATCGTGGAGAGCGCATTTCCAACCAGCGGCCCGCCGTAATAGGCTTTTACGACCGCGAGGCTCACTTTGCCTTCAGCAAAATTGACCACCTGCAGCGCGCCGGGGTATTCAATCAGGCGATAGATGCTGTCGATAACCAGCTGTTCTGGCGCAATCAGATGATCGATAGGCACGGCTTCGGAATGAAATAACTTATCCGCATCCCGAACATAATCGGGGGAGCGGATGCGCGCGATGCGGTTTGGCGTGTTAAACAGTGAAAACGCCACCTGGCAGGCAACCATATTGGTCTCATCAGAGCTTGTGACCGCGACCAGCATATCTGCATCATCGGCGCCCGCTTCGCGCAGCACGCGCGGGTGTGAACCGTGGCCCTGAACAACGCGGAGATCGAACTTGTCCTGCAGGCTATGCAGGCGATCGCCATTGGTATCGACAACGGTGATGTCGTTATTTTCACCGACCAGGTTTTCAGCCAGCGTGCCGCCGACCTGTCCCGCACCCAGAATAATTATCTTCATCTGCTGTGACCCGTTGTCTCTCTCACTGTTTGATTAGCTTAGCGTAAAAGAAGCCGTCGCCCTCTTCGGCACCCGGCAGCCTCTGCAGGCCTGGCGCCTCCGGTGTTCCGGTCTCGCTGAGTTGCGCATCAGGGGTTCGCTTCAGAAATGCTGCCACCTGATAACTGTTCTCTTGCGGTAAAATCGAGCAGGTTGCGTAAACCAACGTACCGCCGCTTTTTAAATGTGGCCAGATAGCATCAAGGATTTCTGCTTGTAGCTGTGCCAGTTCGGAGATATCACGATCGCGACGCAACCACTTAATATCAGGATGACGGCGGATAACGCCCGTAGCCGAACAAGGTGCATCAATCAATATGCGATCAAACAGTTCATCGCCGCACCACTGCGCGGGGAAGCGACCATCACCCTGTTTCACCTCGGCTTTCATGCCGAGACGTTTCAGGTTGTCATAGACCCGTGACAGACGTTGTTCGTCAACATCAACTGCTAATACGCTAGCCTGCGGTGCCGCCTCAAGAATATGGGTGGTTTTACCGCCTGGCGCGGCGCATAGATCGAGAACACGCTCGCCATTCTGCGGCGCAAGGAAGGTGATGCAACCCTGGGCCGCTGCGTCCTGAACCGTTACCCAGCCTTCGCTGAACCCTGGCAGAGACATTACCGGCGCTGCGTTTTCCAGGCGCACTGCATCCGGGTAATCGCTATGAGTGAAACCCTGCTGCCCGCTCTCTTCGAGCAGTGCCAGCCAGCCATCACGCGTATGGTGCTGGCGATTGACGCGCAGCCACATCGGCGGGCGTTGATTACTGGCTTCAACGATCTCTGACCACTGCTGCGGATAGGCTTGTTGCACACGCTTTAACAGCCATGCCGGGAAAAGGTAACGATTTTCGCTATTGGCGAACTCGGTCAGAAGCTCTTCCTGCTGGCGCTGGAACTGACGCAGCACGCCATTAATCAGCCCTTTCAGCTGGGGGCGTTTGATGACCACTGCGCCTTCAACGGTTTCTGCCAGCGCTGCGTGAGCAGGAATGCGCGTATGCAGCAGTTGGTATAACCCAACCATAATGAGGTAGTGTACCGTCCGCTGTTTGCCTGTCATTGGCCGTGACATGAGCTTATTAATAAGCCAGTCCAGCTGCGGCATAACGCGCAGCACGCCGAAGCAGAGCTCCTGCAGCAGTGCCTTATCTTTATCAGTCACTTTCTGTTGTAACGGCGGCAGGATATTGCTGAGCGATTGCCCTTGTTCAATAACTTGTTCAACTGCCTGCGCAGCCATGCTGCGTAAATTCATCTGTTTTTTCATAACCACAAAAATAAAAATGCCCGGCAGAACCGGGCTTAAATACGAGATCAGGCCAGACGGTTGCCTGGCACAAACCATTCCCGCCGCGAATTCAACAGATCCTGCGCGCTCATCGCTTTTTTACCCGCAGGCTGCAGCGACTCAAGATTCAGTATGCCTTCTGCGGTTGCGACCTGAATCCCGGATTTCGATGCTTCGATAATCGTGCCGGGCTCAGCCTGCGTAGAAGAGGGAAGCACAGAGGCTTTCCATACCTTGACCGGCTGCTCATCAACCATAAACCAGCTCATCGGCCACGGATTGAATGCGCGAATGCAGCGCTCAAGTTGTTCTGCGCTTAAGGACCAGTCCATACGCGCCTCGTCTTTGCTAAGCTTCTCAGCATAGGTGACCAACTCTTCATCCTGCACTTGCGGCTGGGCACTGCCTTGCGCTAATTGTTGCAGCGTTTCGATTAGACCCTGCGGCCCAAGCGCCGCCAGCTTGTCGTACAGCGTGGCGCTGGTATCTTCAGGCGTTACCGGGCACGCCAGTTTATAAAGCATGTCGCCAGTATCGAGACCTACATCCATCTGCATGATGGTGACGCCTGTTTGCGCATCGCCAGCCCATAGCGCACGCTGAATCGGTGCCGCACCGCGCCAGCGCGGGAGCAAGGAGCCATGCACGTTAATGCAGCCAAGACGTGGCATATCGAGCACGGCTTTAGGCAAAATCAGCCCATAAGCGACGACCACCATCACATCAGCCTTCAGTTCGGCGACCAGCTGTTGGTTTTCCGGCTGCCGTAAAGAGGCCGGTTGAAACACGGGCAAGCCTTTCTCTTCCGCCAGCACTTTTACCGGGCTGGGCATCAGTTTTTTACCCCGGCCAGCAGGGCGATCGGGTTGGGTAAAGACCCCTACGATCTCATGTTCAGAAGAGAGCAGCGCGTCAAGATGACGCGCTGCAAAATCAGGAGTGCCGGCAAAAATAATACGTAGAGAATCTGACACGTTTATCCTTTTCTGCCCGCTTAAGCGCGGCCGTTCATACGATCCAGTTTTTCGACTTTCTGACGAATACGCTGGCGTTTCAGCGGAGACAGATAATCGATAAAGAGTTTACCGACCAGATGATCCATTTCATGCTGAATACAAATGGCCAGCAGACCATCCGCTTCGAGTTCAAACGACTTGCCATTACGATCCAGCGCGCGGATTTTCACTTTCTCCGCTCGTGGAACAAGGGCGCGTTGTTCCGGAATAGAGAGGCAACCCTCTTCAATACCCGTTTCGCCGCTCTTCTCAAGCAGTTCCGGGTTGATCAAGACCAGCTGCTCATCGCGATTCTCTGACACATCAATCACGATAATTCGCTGATGAATATCAACCTGCGTTGCCGCGAGACCAATACCCTCTTCGGCGTACATCGTTTCGAACATATCATCAACGATACGTTGAATATCCGCATTCACTTCTTTTACCGGATCGGCGACTTTGCGAAGCCGCTCGTCCGGAATATGTAACACATGCAAAACTGCCATAAATATCCAGAGTTGTGTTCAGGAGTTGTAAAGAATATGCCCTCTATTCTAGACAAATCCCCTGGCGATTGACAGCATCAGTGACCGATCGCAAGGATTGCCGATACGGCTTATGGCAAGGGAGAGGGAATGACATCCACGGAAATTTGGCTACGTCTGATACAGGTTGGCGACCTCTCTGGCGACAAGTGGCTGAGTATCGCGCAGCAGCTGGAGCGAAGCGGTGCGATGACGGCCGCTGACCTGCAGGTTTTAGGCTTAACGGTTGCGCAGACGCGCCGCTTTTTTTCCCTTTCGGCACGGGAACTCGATCGCTGTCTGTCATGGCTGGCTAACCCTCAACATCACATGATTGTGGCCAGCGATGCGGCCTACCCTGAACCACTGCGCGCCATTGCTGATTACCCGGGCGCGCTGTTTGTTAAAGGCGATATCGCGGTATTGAAATCCCAGCAATTAGCCGTCGTGGGTAGCCGCGCGCATTCATGGTATGGCGAGCGTTGGGGGCGCCTCTTTTGTGAATCGCTTGCGCGTGCGGGCTTAACCATTACCAGCGGAATGGCGCTCGGAATTGACAGCGTCGCCCATCGCGCGGCAATAAGCGTTGGAGGGAAAAGCATTGGCGTGCTGGGTAATGGGCTCTTTAGCCTCTATCCGCGCAGACACACTGCCCTTGCTTCCCAGTTGCTGGAGCAGGGTGGGGCGCTGGTTTCCGAGTTTCCATTATCAGCCACCCCGAAGCCGGGGCATTTTCCCCGTCGTAACCGGATTATTAGCGGTCTTAGCCGGGCAGTATTTGTGATCGAGGCCGCATTACGTAGCGGTTCGTTGGTGACGGCCCGGCTCGCGCTTGAGCAAGGGAGAGACGTTTTTGCCTTACCGGGGGCCATTGGTAGCCCCGGCAGCGAGGGGCCGCACTGGCTATTAAAGCAGGGCGCGACGCCCGTTACATCGCCTGAAGAGATCCTCGAACATTTGCAATATGGGCTAAATTGGGTGGCGGAAACACACGAAAATGCAAATTATCCTCCAGAAGGCGAACAGGCGGCATTGCCATTTCCTGAGCTCCTGGCTAACGTAGGAGATGAGGTAACACCTGTTGACGTCGTCGCTGAACGTGCCGGCCAACCTGTGCCAGTGGCAGCTGCTCAATTGCTTGAACTGGAGTTAGCAGGATGGATCGCAGCTGTACCCGGCGGCTATGTCCGATTGAGGAGGGCAAGCCATGTTCGACGTACTAATGTACTTGTTTGAGACTTACATCCATAACGAAGCTGAATTGCGTGTGGATCAGGACAAACTGGAACGGGATCTTACCGACGCCGGATTTGATCGTGAGGATATCTACAACGCGCTTATGTGGCTGGAAAAGCTGGCTGATTATCAGGAAGGCCTCGCCGAACCGATGCAGCTTGCTTCTGATCCACTCTCCTTACGCATCTATACCGCAGAAGAGAGTGAAAGGCTGGATGCCAGTTGCCGGGGATTCCTGTTATTCCTGGAACAGATTCAGGTGCTAAACCTCGAAACACGGGAAATGGTGATTGAGCGTGCGCTGGCGCTGGATAACGCAGAGTTCGAGCTGGAAGATCTTAAATGGGTCATCCTGATGGTGCTCTTTAATATTCCAGGGTGTGAAAACGCCTACCAGCAAATGGAAGAATTACTCTTTGAAGTGAATGAAGGTATGCTGCATTAACTGTTTTTGCAGCTTCAAGAGTTGTTATGACCAAATCAGCACTATTTACTGTGCGTAATAATGAGCCCTGCCCACAATGCGGGGCTGAACTTGTCATTCGCTCCGGGAAACACGGTCCGTTTCTCGGATGCTCTCATTATCCGGAATGCGATTATGTACGTCCCCTGAAAAGTCAGGCAGACGGCCATATCGTTAAAGTTCTGGACGGTCAGTTATGCCCTCTTTGCGGTGCAGAGCTGGTACTACGCCAGGGGCGCTTCGGTATGTTTATCGGATGCAGCCAGTATCCGGCCTGCGAACACACCGAACTGATCGATAAGCCTGATGAAACGGCTATTGGCTGTCCGCAATGCCAGAGCGGGCATCTTGTCCAGCGTCGTTCGCGTTACGGCAAAACCTTCTACTCCTGCGATCGTTATCCTGATTGCCAGTTCGTCATCAATTCCAGACCGGTGGCGGGCGAGTGCCCCGAATGTCACTACCCGTTGCTGACAGAGAAGAAAACCGCGCAGGGCGTTAAATGCTTCTGTGCCAATAAACAATGTGGAAAGCTGCTCCCAGCGGAATAAACTCGTGAAGAATAACCTGCCAAAAGATCCCATCGCCACCATGGTGGAGATCCTGAAAAAAGAAGAAGTCATCGCTTATCCAACAGAAGCCGTTTTCGGCGTCGGTTGCGATCCGGACAGTGAAACCGCTGTGTATCGCCTGCTTGAACTCAAGCAGCGGCCTGTCGAGAAAGGGCTAATACTGATTGCCGCTAATTTTGCGCAGCTGAAACCCTATATTGATGACAGCATGCTGTCTGACACCCAACGTCAGGCAATCTTTGCCTGCTGGCCAGGTCCGGTGACTTTTGTATTTCCGGCAAAACCAACCACGCCGCGCTGGCTCACTGGACGCTTTGATTCCCTTGCCGTGCGTGTCACCGACCATCCGCTGGTGGTTGAGTTGTGCGAGGCTTATGGCAAACCACTGGTATCGACGAGCGCCAACTTATCCGGTCTGCCGCCGTGCAGAACCGCCCAGGAGGTTGTCGCCCAATTCGGACCAGATTTCCCGGTCGTCGATGTACCGACTGGCGGCCGGCAGAATCCCTCCGAAATCCGTGATGCACTCACCGGTGAACTCTTCCGACAGGGGTAAATAGCATGGAACCGTACGTCGTTTTTGGAAATCCTGTCGCGCACAGCAAGTCGCCACTTATACATCAGCAATTCGCCAGCCAGCTGCAAATCGATCACCCCTATGGGAAAGCACTCGCCCCTGTTGATGATTTTGTTAATACGCTAAATGCTTTTTTTGATAAGGGAGGCAAGGGAGCAAATGTCACCGTGCCTTTTAAAGAAGAGGCTTTTGCGCGTGCGGATGAGTTGACGGAACGCGCTGCGCTGGCAGGGGCAGTTAACACCCTTAAACGACTCGATGATGGGCGCCTGCTCGGCGATAACACCGATGGCATCGGGCTCTTAAGCGATCTACAACGGCTGGCATTTATCCGCCCCGGTTCGCGTGTTCTGCTGGTGGGCGCGGGTGGCGCGGCGCGTGGGGTGATCTTGCCCCTCTTATCACTCGATTGTGCTTTAACTATTACCAACCGCACCTGGTCTCGCGCACAAACGTTAGCTGAGCTCTTTGCCCATACCGGAAGCATAGAGGCGGCGGAGATGGAGTCGCTTGTAGAGCGGGAGTTTGATCTCATCATCAATGCGACTTCAAGCGGGATGGGGGGCGATATTCCGGCGCTACCGCAAGCAATTATTCGCCCGCAGACTTACTGCTACGATATGTTTTATCAGAAAGGCAGCACACCGTTCCTGGCCTGGTGCGAAAAGCTTGGCGCCATGAATCGCGCTGACGGCCTCGGGATGCTGGTGGGACAAGCGGCGCATGCTCTGTTTTTATGGCATGGCTTATTGCCAGAAGTTGAACCTGTTATCGCAATGCTTAAACAGGAGCTGGCGAAATGAACCAGGCGATCCAGTTTCCCGATCGCGAAGAGTGGCATGACTCCACACAGGCGATCGTTTTTCCCGCGCTGGTTAACGGCATGCAGATGATGTGTGCAATAAAGGGTTCAGTGCTGGCGCAGCGTTTCGGTGGCAATACGCCAGAGGATTACCTTTCGCTTTTTCGCCAGCATCGCTGGGATCTGGAAGAGGAGGCGGAGCAGTGCATCCGCCGCCAGGAAGAGGACGATCAGGGCGTAATCTGGCTCTCCTGAGTAAGATACTCATCCTTCCATTTCACATAGTTATTGGCCGAGTATTTCAAACCTTCGATTTCGGCCTCCATCAGGGGGCGAATCTGTTTTACCGGGCTGCCCAGATAAAGGTAGCCGCTCTCCAGGCGCTTATTCTGTGGTACCAGGCTGCCTGCGCCAATCATGACCTCATCTTCAATCACGGCTCCATCCAGCACAATTGATCCCATCCCGACCAGCACGCGATGACCGATGGTGCAGCCATGCAGCATTACTTTATGGCCCACCGTGACATCCTCTCCTATAAGCAGTGGATTGCCTTCAGGGTTGTAGGAGGACTTATGCGTAACGTGCAGAACGCTACCGTCCTGAATATTTGTGCGTGCGCCAATCTCTACATAATTGACGTCACCCCGAATCACTACCAGCGGCCAAATGCCGACATCCTCTGCCATTCTTACATCGCCAACGACGACGCTGGTGGGATCAACCATGACGCGTTGACCAATAGTTGGGAAAAGATCCTTATAAGGACGCAGTACAGTAGACATAACACCTCACTTCAATCGGGCCAGAGCTATCACTTTGATCGCGGGATCCGCCTTCTGCAACTGTTTTATGGTGCATAAACTGTGCAGATCGCATGAGATCTCAGCGAAAAGGGTGAAAAAACAGCAGTCGGAAAAAAAGATCGCAAAAAGACTTGTGCTAAAAAATGGGATCCCTATAATGCGCCTCCGTTGACATGACAACGTGAATCACTTCACCAGATAGTCGCTTCAACGGAAGAGAAAAAATCCTGAAATTCAGGGTTGACTCTGAAAGAGGAAAGCGTAATATACGCCACCTCGCGACAGAGCGCTGAAGCGCGTCGCAACTGCTCTTTAACAATTTATCAGACAATCTGTGTGGGCACTCAGGTGACATGGATTCTTAATGTCCTCGGACGATAAATGAATACCAAGTCTCACGGGTGAACACGTAATTCATTACGGTTTAATTCGATGAGCATCAAACTTTAAATTGAAGAGTTTGATCATGGCTCAGATTGAACGCTGGCGGCAGGCCTAACACATGCAAGTCGAACGGTAACAGGAAGCAGCTTGCTGCTTCGCTGACGAGTGGCGGACGGGTGAGTAATGTCTGGGAAACTGCCTGATGGAGGGGGATAACTACTGGAAACGGTAGCTAATACCGCATAACGTCGCAAGACCAAAGAGGGGGACCTTCGGGCCTCTTGCCATCAGATGTGCCCAGATGGGATTAGCTAGTAGGTGGGGTAACGGCTCACCTAGGCGACGATCCCTAGCTGGTCTGAGAGGATGACCAGCCACACTGGAACTGAGACACGGTCCAGACTCCTACGGGAGGCAGCAGTGGGGAATATTGCACAATGGGCGCAAGCCTGATGCAGCCATGCCGCGTGTATGAAGAAGGCCTTCGGGTTGTAAAGTACTTTCAGCGGGGAGGAAGGCGATGTGGTTAATAACCACGTCGATTGACGTTACCCGCAGAAGAAGCACCGGCTAACTCCGTGCCAGCAGCCGCGGTAATACGGAGGGTGCAAGCGTTAATCGGAATTACTGGGCGTAAAGCGCACGCAGGCGGTCTGTCAAGTCGGATGTGAAATCCCCGGGCTCAACCTGGGAACTGCATCCGAAACTGGCAGGCTTGAGTCTCGTAGAGGGGGGTAGAATTCCAGGTGTAGCGGTGAAATGCGTAGAGATCTGGAGGAATACCGGTGGCGAAGGCGGCCCCCTGGACGAAGACTGACGCTCAGGTGCGAAAGCGTGGGGAGCAAACAGGATTAGATACCCTGGTAGTCCACGCCGTAAACGATGTCGACTTGGAGGTTGTGCCCTTGAGGCGTGGCTTCCGGAGCTAACGCGTTAAGTCGACCGCCTGGGGAGTACGGCCGCAAGGTTAAAACTCAAATGAATTGACGGGGGCCCGCACAAGCGGTGGAGCATGTGGTTTAATTCGATGCAACGCGAAGAACCTTACCTGGTCTTGACATCCACAGAACTTTCCAGAGATGGAAAGGTGCCTTCGGGAACTGTGAGACAGGTGCTGCATGGCTGTCGTCAGCTCGTGTTGTGAAATGTTGGGTTAAGTCCCGCAACGAGCGCAACCCTTATCCTTTGTTGCCAGCGGTTAGGCCGGGAACTCAAAGGAGACTGCCAGTGATAAACTGGAGGAAGGTGGGGATGACGTCAAGTCATCATGGCCCTTACGACCAGGGCTACACACGTGCTACAATGGCGCATACAAAGAGAAGCAATCTCGCGAGAGCTAGCGGACCTCATAAAGTGCGTCGTAGTCCGGATTGGAGTCTGCAACTCGACTCCATGAAGTCGGAATCGCTAGTAATCGTGAATCAGAATGTCACGGTGAATACGTTCCCGGGCCTTGTACACACCGCCCGTCACACCATGGGAGTGGGTTGCAAAAGAAGTAGGTAGCTTAACCTTCGGGAGGGCGCTTACCACTTTGTGATTCATGACTGGGGTGAAGTCGTAACAAGGTAACCGTAGGGGAACCTGCGGTTGGATCACCTCCTTACCTTAAAGAACCTTTCCCTGTAGTGTCCACACAGATTGTCTGATGAAAATAAGAGCAGTGAAAATCTCTGCAGGGCTTGTAGTCAGGTGTTAGAGCGCACTGATAGGACTTTGTGGTCCCTTCAGTCACTCAGGCCTACCAAACGCTCCGTGCTTGTTGTGCGAGCTCACATACGTACGTATGCTTCGCTCATCACGCCGCGCCGGAACGAATTCAAGGTACAGAGTTTAACTACGATGGGGCTATAGCTCAGCTGGAGAGCGCCTGCTTTGCACGCAGGAGGTCTGCGGTTCGATCCCGCATAGCTCCACCATCCTCACTGTTCGTCACTAGAAAACTTCAGAGTACACATTCTGTGTGTGCTGCGAAGTTTTGCTCTTTAAAAATCTGGATCAAGCTGAAAATTGAACACAGAACAATGCGATGTTCGTGAGTCTCAATGCGAATTGTTCCGTGAGTCTCTCAAATTTTCGCAACTGATGATGTTTTACGAAACGTCTTCGGGTTGTGAGGTTAAGCGACTAAGCGTACACGGTGGATGCCCTGGCAGTCAGAGGCGATGAAGGACGTGCTAATCTGCGAAAAGCGCCGGTAAGGTGATATGAACCGTTACAGCCGGCGATGTCCGAATGGGGAAACCCAGTGCAATCCGTTGCACTATCACAGCATGAATACATAGTGCTGTGAGGCGAACCGGGGGAACTGAAACATCTAAGTACCCCGAGGAAAAGAAATCAACCGAGATTCCCCCAGTAGCGGCGAGCGAACGGGGAACAGCCCAGAGCCTGAATCAGCCTGAGTGTTAGTGGAAGCGTCTGGAAAGTCGCGCGATACAGGGTGACAGCCCCGTACACAAAAGCACACAGGTTGTGAGCTCGATGAGTAGGGCGGGACACGTGGTATCCTGTCTGAATATGGGGGGACCATCCTCCAAGGCTAAATACTCCTGACTGACCGATAGTGAACCAGTACCGTGAGGGAAAGGCGAAAAGAACCCCGGCGAGGGGAGTGAAACAGAACCTGAAACCGTGTACGTACAAGCAGTGGGAGCCTCTTTATGGGGTGACTGCGTACCTTTTGTATAATGGGTCAGCGACTTATATTCTGTAGCAAGGTTAACCGTATAGGGGAGCCGCAGGGAAACCGAGTCTTAACTGGGCGTTAAGTTGCAGGGTATAGACCCGAAACCCGGTGATCTAGCCATGGGCAGGTTGAAGGTTGGGTAACACTAACTGGAGGACCGAACCGACTAATGTTGAAAAATTAGCGGATGACCTGTGGCTGGGGGTGAAAGGCCAATCAAACCGGGAGATAGCTGGTTCTCCCCGAAAGCTATTTAGGTAGCGCCTCGTGAATTCATCTCCGGGGGTAGAGCACTGTTTCGGCTAGGGGGCCATCCCGGCTTACCAACCCGATGCAAACTACGATACGAGATACACGGAGACATGTTATCACGGGAGACACACGGCGGGTGCTAACGTCCGTCGTGAAGAGGGAAACAACCCAGACCGCCAGCTAAGGTCCCAAAGTCATGGTTAAGTGGGAAACGATGTGGGAAGGCACAGACAGCCAGGATGTTGGCTTAGAAGCAGCCATCATTTAAAGAAAGCGTAATAGCTCACTGGTCGAGTCGGCCTGCGCGGAAGATGTAACGGGGCTAAACCATGCACCGAAGCTGCGGCAGCGACACTATGTGTTGTTGGGTAGGGGAGCGTTCTGTAAGCCGTCGAAGGTGGCCTGTGAGGGCTGCTGGAGGTATCAGAAGTGCGAATGCTGACATAAGTAACGATAAAGCGGGTGAAAAGCCCGCTCGCCGGAAGACCAAGGGTTCCTGTCCAACGTTAATCGGGGCAGGGTGAGTCGACCCCTAAGGCGAGGCCGAAAGGCGTAGTCGATGGGAAACAGGTTAATATTCCTGTACTTGGTGTTACTGCGAAGGGGGGACGGAGAAGGCTATGTCGGCCGGGCGACGGTTGTCCCGGTTTAAGCGTGTAGGTGTGTGTTCCAGGTAAATCCGGTTCACTTTAACACTGAGGCGTGATGACGAGGCACTACGGTGCTGAAGTGACAAATGCCCTGCTTCCAGGAAAAGCCTCTAAGCATCAGGTAACACGAAATCGTACCCCAAACCGACACAGGTGGTCAGGTAGAGAATACCAAGGCGCTTGAGAGAACTCGGGTGAAGGAACTAGGCAAAATGGTGCCGTAACTTCGGGAGAAGGCACGCTGGTGTGTAGGTGAAGCGACTTGCTCGCGGAGCTGAAACCAGTCGAAGATACCAGCTGGCTGCAACTGTTTATTAAAAACACAGCACTGTGCAAACACGAAAGTGGACGTATACGGTGTGACGCCTGCCCGGTGCCGGAAGGTTAATTGATGGGGTCAACCGCAAGGTGAAGCTCTTGATCGAAGCCCCGGTAAACGGCGGCCGTAACTATAACGGTCCTAAGGTAGCGAAATTCCTTGTCGGGTAAGTTCCGACCTGCACGAATGGCGTAATGATGGCCAGGCTGTCTCCACCCGAGACTCAGTGAAATTGAACTCGCTGTGAAGATGCAGTGTACCCGCGGCAAGACGGAAAGACCCCGTGAACCTTTACTATAGCTTGACACTGAACATTGAGCCTTGATGTGTAGGATAGGTGGGAGGCTTTGAAGCGTGGACGCCAGTCTGCGTGGAGCCAACCTTGAAATACCACCCTTTAATGTTTGATGTTCTAACGTGGACCCGTAATCCGGGTTGCGGACAGTGTCTGGTGGGTAGTTTGACTGGGGCGGTCTCCTCCTAAAGCGTAACGGAGGAGCACGAAGGTCAGCTAATCCTGGTCGGACATCAGGAGGTTAGTGCAATGGCATAAGCTGGCTTGACTGCGAGCGTGACGGCGCGAGCAGGTGCGAAAGCAGGTCATAGTGATCCGGTGGTTCTGAATGGAAGGGCCATCGCTCAACGGATAAAAGGTACTCCGGGGATAACAGGCTGATACCGCCCAAGAGTTCATATCGACGGCGGTGTTTGGCACCTCGATGTCGGCTCATCACATCCTGGGGCTGAAGTAGGTCCCAAGGGTATGGCTGTTCGCCATTTAAAGTGGTACGCGAGCTGGGTTTAGAACGTCGTGAGACAGTTCGGTCCCTATCTGCCGTGGGCGCTGGAGAATTGAGGGGGGCTGCTCCTAGTACGAGAGGACCGGAGTGGACGCATCACTGGTGTTCGGGTTGTCATGCCAATGGCACTGCCCGGTAGCTAAATGCGGAAGAGATAAGTGCTGAAAGCATCTAAGCACGAAACTTGCCCCGAGATGAGTTCTCCCTGAGACTATAAGTCTCCTGAAGGAACGTTGAAGACGACGACGTTGATAGGCCGGGTGTGTAAGCGCAGCGATGCGTTGAGCTAACCGGTACTAATGAACCGTGAGGCTTAACCTTACAACGCCGAAGATGTTTTGGCGATGAGAGACAGATTTTCAGCTGATACCAGATTAGATGTTAAGTCCGAAGGATTTTACGCAGCAGCAAGGCGGCAACTGAGACGAGACGACAGGAGCATACTGAAGTATGTGACTGTTGCGAGCGAAGGCAGCCAACGCAGGAGCGGCGTGAAAGACACAGGACGGAGCACAAAGAATTTGCCTGGCGGCACTAGCGCGGTGGTCCCACCTGACCCCATGCCGAACTCAGAAGTGAAACGCCGTAGCGCCGATGGTAGTGTGGGGTCTCCCCATGCGAGAGTAGGGAACTGCCAGGCATCAAATTAAGCAGTAAACCGGGGCAACAAACCGGTGGTTGTGAAAAAATTCGGTGGAGCGGTAGTTCAGTCGGTTAGAATACCTGCCTGTCACGCAGGGGGTCGCGGGTTCGAGTCCCGTCCGTTCCGCCACTTATTTTAAGAACCGTATCTCTCACGAGATACGGTTTTTTTTCGTCTGCAATTTGTGAAAAAGGGCCAAACGGCCCTGTTATTTACTCTTCCCAGCGCTTTAACAGCAAACTGGCATTCACCCCGCCGAAGCCAAAACCATTCGACATCGCGTAGCGAATCTCAAGTGGGCATGCGGCAAGCGCCACCAGATTTAACCCATCGGCCTTCTCATCAGGATGATGTAAATTCAGCGTCGGTGGTGCGATCTGTTCACGCAACGCCTGAACCGTGAAGATCGCTTCAATACCGCCCGCGGCACCCAAAAGATGCCCGGTCGCTGACTTAGTCGATGTAATCGCTACCGTACTGTTCGCACCAAACACACGCTTTATCGCTGCCAGTTCGCCCTTATCACCAACCGGAGTAGACGTCGCATGAGCGTTAATGTGCTGGATATCGGAGGCTGAAATTCCCGCCTGACGGATCGCGGCTTCCATCGCCCGTGCGGCACCGTTACCATCTTCCGGGCCGGCAGTGAGATGATGCGCATCTGCGCGGGTGCCATAACCCACCAGTTCCGCCAGCGGCGTCGCGCCGCGTGCCAGCGCATGTTCGAGCGATTCAATCACCAGCAGCCCGGCACCTTCACCCATCACAAATCCATCACGATCGCGATCAAATGGGCGTGAAGCAGTTGTCGGTTGATCGTTAAAACCGCTCGAAAGCGCCCGTGCAGCTGCAAATCCGGCAAGGCTTACCCGATGGATCGCCGCTTCACTGCCGCCGCATAGGGCGATATCTGCCTCGCCGCTGCGTATCAACCGCGCGGCATCACCAATGGCCTGCGCGCCGGCCGCACATGCCGAAACGGGCGCGCCGATCGGGCCGCGAAAACCATAGTTAATCGAGACATGGCCGGCTGCGAGGTTGGCAAGGAAAGAGGGAACGGTAAACGGGGAGAGTTTGCGAGGCCCGCGTGAATCGGTGGTGCGCACCGCGTTGGTGATCTCACTGAAGCCACCGATCCCGGTGGCAATAACCGTTGCGGTTCGATCGCGCTGCGCCTCCTCCTGAGGGAACCAGTTCGCCTGCGTCAGCGCTTCTTTCGCTGCCACCAGTGCGAACTCAATAAAACGATCCATCTTTTTACGTTCTTTCGCCGGGATCGTGCTTAAGGGATCGAAACCGTGATGCGGATCCTCTTCAATCGAAGGGACCTGGCCTGCCACTTTGCAGGCAATATCGTCGACCATTTCGTCGTCAAGGCGGGAAATACCCGATTTGCCCGCAACCAATGATGACCAGACGTGGGAAAGGCCACAGCCCAGCGGGCTGACGATGCCCATACCGGTTATAACGACGCGCTTTTGCGAAATGCTCATATTCACTCCTCCTTATTCATCTGTAATTGTGGCGCATATTTCAGCGACGTCTCTCCAGCCTGCTTACGTTGCAAATATTGATGACGATAGTGGAGAACCGGCGACGCTGCCGGGCCTGGCACCATGGCGTATTTTTCAGGGGTTATGGCTTCGCCGGTGGCCTTATCGACGAGGATCGCTTCAACCGGGCGCGCGGTTTCCCGCTCAACCAGCATCATCTGTGGACCTTCAGGTGAGAAATGGCGGTTTCCCCACTGCGCCAGCGCGATGATGACTGGACGAAAATCATAGCCTAACGGCGTGAGGTGATATTCATAGCGCGGCGGGGTTGTGCTGTAGCTCACCTTTTCAAGCAACCCCTCTTCAACCAGCTCCTTCAGGCGCCGGGAGAGAATGTTCGGCGCAATATTGGCGTTTTTCTGGAACTCATCAAAACGGGTAAAGCCTGCGAAGGCGTCGCGCAGGATAATCATGCTCCAGCTATCACCAATGCGTCCCAGACTTCGGGCAATAGGGCAGGGAGCCTGGTAAAGTGCTTCATTTTTCATGGTGGTATCTGCTGTAGTAAACATGCCACACCAAAGTGACATAGTGACTTTCAATATGCAAGTCACTACTTTTAGCACTATTGCCGCTGCGGCAAATATCCTCTGCTTTACTGCCTCTTTTTCCCCCGTGCTCAACTCACCATAATCACGCCATCTGTTAAGAAATAATGAGAGAGGAATTGATATGTCTATCCCTGCATTTGGTCTGGGGACCTTCCGTTTAACCGATGAGGCGGTAATCGCCTCGGTGAAAACCGCCCTTGAACTGGGTTATCGCGTGATTGATACCGCACAGATCTATGGCAATGAAGCCGCCATTGGCGAAGCGCTGGCGCAGAGTGGCGTCGCGCGGGAATCGCTGTTTATCACTACTAAAATCTGGACTGAAAACCTGGGTGAAGGCCAGCTGATCCCAAGCCTGCAAGAGAGCCTGAAGAAGTTAGGCACCGACTACGTTGATTTGACGCTGATTCACTGGCCATCGCCGGGCGCAGCGGTGCCGGTTGCCGAGTCGATGCAGCAGTTGATGAACGCCAAAGCGCAGGGGCTAACGCGTCAGATCGGCGTCTCCAACTTCACGATTGAGTTAATGGAGCAGGCGATTGCAGCAGTCGGGGCGGAAAATATTGCCACTAACCAGATTGAGCTTTCACCCTATCTGCAGAACCGAAAAGTGGCGCAGTGGGCAAAAGAGCACGGGATCCACATCACCTCCTATATGACGCTGGCGTATGGTAAGGCGCTGAAAGATGCCACGATTGCCCGCATCGCGCAGAAGCACAGCGCAACGCCAGCGCAGGTGATCCTGGCATGGGCAATGGGGGAGGGGTACGCGGTGATCCCATCCTCAACCAAACGCGAGAACCTGGCGAGCAACCTGCAAGCAAAGACGCTGAAACTGGATGCGGATGACAGAGCCGCTATCGCCGCGCTGGATTGCAATGACCGGCTGGTCAGCCCGGAAGGGCTTGCGCCTGAGTGGGATTAATCAGCAACGTGACGGGAGCCTGGCTCCCGTTTTCGCTTATCTGCCCGTCTGCGGCACATGCTCGCTGACGAAGTCGATAAAGGCGCGGATACGCGTACTCACCGCCCGATCGCTGTAGTAGACGGCGCTGAAGGGCATCTCTACCGGCAGCAGTTTGTCTGACATCAACGCAACCAGCTCGCCGCTCGCCAGCTCTTTATCAATCATATAATCCGACAGGCTGGCGATACCGTTGCCGCTCAGACAGAGATGTTTAAGGGTTTCACCGCTATTAGAGGCGAGCGTGGGCGTCACCTCCAGCAGTTGACCATCCGCTGCCGCCACCGGCCAGGTATTCAACGATACCGGCTCGGTAAATCCGAGGCAGACATGGTTTTGCAAATCCTCGACCGTTTCAGGCGTACCGTAACGGGCAAGGTATTCGGGCGAAGCGATAATTTTGCGGTAGCTCTTAAAGAGCGGACGCGCGCGCAGGCTGGAATCAGTCAGCTTGCCGACGCGAATAGCGACATCCACTTTACGTTCAATCAGGTTGATAAAGGTTTCGCTCGAGACCAGCGACAGGCTGATCTCCGGGTAACGTTCACGAAACGGCTTAATCAGCGGCATTAAAAAATGCAGCACTACCGGCGTGGCGGCATCGATACGCAGCGTGCCGCGCGGCACCGATTTATTCTCCATCACCTCGTTTTCCGCCGCCGCCATCTCCTGCAGCACCGTTTGTACGCGACGGAAATAGCGCTCGCCCTCTTCAGTGAGGCTAAGCTGGCGAGTGGTGCGATTGAGCAGGTTAACGCCGAGCTTATTCTCCAGCTTCTTCACCGCCCGGCTAATGGCTGAGTTTGCCTGACCAAGACGTTCAGCGGCACGGCTGAAACTGCCGCTCTCCACGACCGCGACAAAAATGGCGAGTTCTTCCGAGGTGGTTTTCATTATTGCCTCTGTAGCAACATTTCAACGAGATTATTCATGCGCGTGTATTTAACCACGCCGCGTGTCGCAACGCCATCGCGCGGCCTAAAGGTCAATGGCACCTATACAAGCTGGCGCTTTTCTGGTGATTATTCGTTGAAACTATGGTCTACAATCCCTATAACTGAGTGACGCCCCTTTTTCGGGCGCGGAAATCAAAGAGGTTCAAAGCCGAAGTGGCGAAAAATACTTACGCTATGCGATATGTTGCCGGACAACCTGCGGAGCGCATTTTACCGCCGGGATCGTTCGCCAGTATTGGTCAGGCTTTACCTGCCGGGGTTCCTCTCAGCCAGGATGAAAAGATCCGCGTACTGGTATGGAACATCTTCAAGCAGCAGCGGGCGGAGTGGCTCTCGGTGCTGCAAAGCTTCGGCAAAGATGCGCACCTGGTTCTGTTGCAGGAAGCGCAGACGACGCCCGAACTGGTGAGTTTCGCAACCAGCAACTATCTTGCTGCCGATCAGGTTCCCGCCTTTGTGCTGCCTCAGCACCCCTCAGGCGTGATGACGCTCTCTTCTGCCCATCCGGTCTATTGCTGCCCTCTGCGCGAGCGTGAGCCGATTCTGCGGCTGGCAAAGTCAGCCCTGGTGACGGTCTACCCGCTGCCGGACAGCCGTAATCTGATGGTGGTGAATGTGCATGCGGTCAACTTCAGTCTCGGTGTCGATGTCTACAGTAAACAGCTGCTGCCGATTGGCGACCAGATTGGCCGCCACGATGGCCCGGTAATTATGGCCGGCGATTTTAATGCCTGGAGCCGCCCGCGCATGAATGCCCTCTACCGTTTTGCGCGCGAAATGGCGCTGCGGCAGGTACGATTCACCGATGACAATCGCAGTCGAGCCTTTGGCCGACCACTCGATTTTGTCTTCTATCGTGGCTTAAATGTTGATGAGGCGTCGGTGCTGGTGACCCGCGCATCGGATCACAATCCGCTGCTGGTAGAGTTCAGCCCGCTCCCTTCCGGCAAGTAGGGCGAAAAAAAGATAAAAAAAAGCACCGTGGGGAAACGGTGCTTTTTTTATTGCTTCAGGTCAGGAGTCTGGCGTCGCGCTGTTCTTCACGAAGAGCGTGATTTGATCGCCCGGTCGCAGATTGGAGGTATCGGTGTTCCAGCGCATCACATCTTTGATGTTCACGCCGTGACGTTTCGCGATACTCGACAACGAATCACCTTTGCGCACGCGATAGGTAATGCTATCGCTGTTGCTGGCAAGACGTTGTGCGCTGCTGCCTGCACCAACCGTCAGGTTTTGACCCACCTTCAGGTTCGCGCCGCGCAGATTATTCCACTGCTTCAGATCCTTCGCGCTTACGCCGAGGCGTGACGCGATGCCTGAGATCGTATCGCCTGAGCGAACCTTGTAGCTCTTGCTGGAGAGCGGGGTGTTATCCGCAACCAGCGTCGGCTGTACGGCGGCGATTTCGCCGGATGCCAGCGACTCACGCAGTTGATCTGCATGTTTCTTCGGCACCATCACGTACTGTGGACCAGCTGAACCCAACGTCGAACCTTTAACGCCTGCGTTAAACGCCTTCAGTTTGTTGACGGAAATTCCCGCCATTTCAGCCAGCTGACTCACTTCTACCGGGCTACTCAGCCTGACGCGCGCCAGCGCACGGCTTTCGTCCGGCGTCGGCAGATTAATGCCATAGCGTTTGCTGTTTTTGAGAAGATCGCTCAACGCCAGCATCTTAGGCACATAAATCTTTGTTTCATAAGGCAATGACAGCGACCAAAAATCGGTGGGTTTCCCCTGCGCTTTGTTCGCTTTAATTGCCTTCAGCACGCGGCCTTCACCGCTGTTATAGGCGGCAACGGTCAGTAACCAGTCGCCGTCAAACATACGGTTAAGACGCTGCATCATGTCGAGCGCGGCCGTGGTAGAGGCCACAATGTCACGACGCGCATCGTAGCTGCGTGTCTGTTTTAAACCATAATTTCGCCCTGTGCTCGGAATGATTTGCCAAATGCCTGCGGCATTGGCACCAGACGTTGCGTGCGGGTTAAAAGCGCTCTCCACTATGGGTAGTAGTACCAGTTCCATGGGCATGTTACGTTTTTTAACTTGCCCAGCTATCCAGTACATATACGGCTCTGCCCGTAAAGTTACATCGTGGAGATAGCTCTTATTGTTTAAATACTTCAGTTTCTGTTCGCGAATCCGGCTGTTTTCCGGAATTCCCATCTTTAGCTCGTCGCTTATGGAGGCCCACAAGTTGCTATCCGTTTGGTCGGCGAGTGTTCCGTCGTCCATCCAGCGTGCCTGACTTGTGAACTTCCCAGCTTCCCCTTGACCAGCTGCAGAAAGGCTCTGTGCGTGCTGTTGTACCGAACCGTCGCGCTGCGACGCCTGGCACCCCACGAGCAGGACAGAGGCGAGTAATATCGCTCTTGCCTTCATGTGTGTGTCAATAGTAGTTGCTTAAAAGACGAGCGATGATAACGGCGATGTTTTCAAAAGGCAACCCGCAATGTCAGAAAGCATCTTTCTTTGCCCGTAACCAGGCGAAACGCTCCTCTGGATGTTGCAATAGGCTTTCTTGATTTATTACTTCAATTAAATCAGCATCTTCCGTGCGTAAAAATAAATTTATTTTCCGCTCATTTTTCAGAATTACAGGGAGTGTCTTTTCGTTTTTAGCACGTAACTCACTCACTTTCTTATAGTATTCCTGAACCTCTGCATCTTCAGGCAGCACGCTGACAGCAAACTTCATATTCCCTAAAGTGTATTCATGTGCGCAACAAATCACCGTGTCATCGGGAAGGGCGTTAATTTTACAGAAGGATTGATACATCTGCGTTGCCGTCCCTTCAAATAATCTTCCACAGCCGCCAGAGAAGAGCGTATCGCCGCAAAAAAGGTAAGGAAAACTGAAGAAACAGATATGTCCTAAAGTGTGCCCTGGGGTGGCGAAGACCGAGAAATCCTGGCCTAAAACGGTGACCGTATCGCCTTCGGCCACAACCTGAGTGGTGCCCTTATGTTGTGTCTCTGCTGGCCCATAAACCACTACATCAGGGAAAGCGTCGCGCAGTGCCTGCACACCGCCGACATGATCGTTATGGTGATGCGTCAGTAGAATAGCTTCGGGTTGCCACTTGTGCTCTTCAATGGCACGCAGCACCGGGGCGGCTTCGCCCGGATCGACAATCAGGCAGCGCCCGTCATGCTCGCTCAACACCCAGATGTAGTTGTCCTGAAACGCGGGAATACTGTTAAGATTCATAAATTACCTCTCAAAGCGTAGCGGAAGGTTGTAATGAAGCCGGCAAGGACTCCCCGAAAATTCGTCGCGCCCGTAAACTGGGGCGCGCTCCCAAAAGGTGTTTATTACCGTCAGGCGCTGGAGGAGGAGCTCAAGCCGTGGCTGGTGAAAATGTATGGTTTTCACCTGCTTAAGATTGGCAACCTCAGCGCGGAAATCAACCTTGAAAGCTGCGCGATCTCCCACCAGGTCAATGTCTCGCTGGCAGGCGAACCGGCGCAGGTGCGCGCGGATCCGCTCTATTTGCCGTTTGCAGAAAAGTCCGTCGATGCCTGCCTGCTGGCCCATACCCTGCCCTGGTGCCCCGATCCTCACCGGCTGCTGCAGGAGGTCGATCGTGTGCTGATTGACGATGGCTGGCTGGTGATGAGCGGGTTTAACCCCATCAGCCTGTTAGGCGCCTGCAAAGCGGTGCCGTTTGCGCGCCGCTCGCCGGCGGTCAAAAGCCGAATGTTCACCCTCACGCGCCAGTTTGACTGGCTCGCGCTGCTCAATTTTGAAGTGCTTCATTATAGCCGCTTTCGCGTGTTGCCCTGGACGAAGCAGGGCGGAAAGCTGCTGAGCGCGCATCTGCCGGCGTTGGGCTGTATGCAGCTGATCGTGGCCCGTAAACGCACCATTCCGCTGACCATCAACCCGTTAAAGCAGAGCCGCTCACGGGCGCGCGTGCCGCAGGCCGTTGGCGCGACACGGCAATCTTAAGCCAGCGTTTCCGGCTGGTAACCGACATCTTCCTGGGTGGGATTCATCGCCGCCGCGCGCGCCAGCTCATCGCAGCGTTCGTTTTCCGGATGCCCGGCGTGGCCTTTCACCCACTCCCAGCGGATTTGATGCTGGCTGAGCGCTGCATCGAGCCGCTTCCACAGGTCGACATTTTTAACCGGCTTCTTATCCGCCGTTTTCCAGCCGCGTTTTTTCCAGTTGTGGATCCACTGGGTAATGCCCTGGCGCACATACTGGCTGTCGGTGCTGAGCACCACTTCGCAGTGCTCTTTCAGCGCTTCAAGGGAGACAATCGCCGCCATTAGCTCCATGCGATTGTTGGTGGTTAAACGGTAACCTTCGCTGAAGGTCCGCTCATGTCCGCGATAACGTAAAATGGCACCATATCCACCCGGTCCCGGATTGCCGAGGCACGATCCGTCGGTGAAAATTTCTACCTGTTTGAGCATCTCTGGTAGACTTCCTGAGTTGAAAACGACAAGTCTGACATAAATGGCCGCTATGAGCACTGCAATTACACGACAGATCGTCCTCGATACCGAAACCACCGGTATGAACCAAATCGGTGCGCACTACGAAGGGCATAAGATCATTGAGATCGGTGCGGTTGAGGTGATAAACCGCCGCCTGACCGGCAATAACTATCACGTCTACCTGAAGCCCGATCGGCTGGTGGACCCGGAAGCATTTGGCGTTCACGGCATCGCCGATGAGTTCCTGCTGGATAAACCGACCTTCGGCGATATTGCCGATGAGTTTATCGACTATATCCGCGGCGCGGAGCTGGTGATCCATAACGCCTCGTTTGATATCGGCTTTATGGATTATGAGTTCAGCAAGCTGAACCGTGGAATTCCGAAAACCGAAACCTTCTGCAAAATTACCGACAGCCTGGCACTGGCGCGCAGGATGTTTCCGGGCAAGCGTAACAGCCTTGATGCGCTCTGCTCGCGTTACGAAATAGATAACAGCAAGCGAACGCTGCACGGCGCACTTCTCGACTCCCAAATCCTTGCCGACGTCTATCTGATGATGACCGGCGGCCAGACATCGATAAAGTTTTCGATGGAGGGCGAGAACCAGAATCAGTCAGGCGAAGCGGGGATCCAGCGCGTTGTGCGCCAGGCAAACAAATTGCGCGTTGTTTTAGCCAGTGATGAAGAGCTGATGGCCCATGAATCGCGCCTCGATTTAGTACAGAAAAAGGGCGGAAGTTGCCTCTGGCGCGGCTAAATTCATTTATTAACCGTGAAAAATCAGCCCGTGGGCGATTTTTGCAGCAAACGATTCAAAACAAGAGAAAAAGCGTTGACGGCACCAGGCGCAATACGTAATATGCGCCTCGTTCCCTAACAGGAACACAACGCGGAGCGGTAGTTCAGTCGGTTAGAATACCTGCCTGTCACGCAGGGGGTCGCGGGTTCGAGTCCCGTCCGTTCCGCCACTATTCAGAAGGCCTGAATCAGCAATGATTCAGGCCTTCGTCGTTTCTACTCCTTCACCACCGCGCGCTGCGCGATAAATCCGCTCTCCACGCCCGCGCGCTCATGACGCGCCAGCCAGCAGTAGCAACCTGCACCGAGAAAGACGCCGATAAACCAGCTGAAGTTTGCCACTTCATGCAGCGCCGGAATAAAGCTGATCACCAGGCCTACCATCACCGACGGCAGCAGCGCGGCAATCGCTTTGGGGTTAAAGCCGTTTTTGTACCAGTAACGCCCGTTCGGGGAGACCGTAAAGAGATCGTCGACAAACACCTGGCCGCGTTTAATCAGGTAGAAGTCCGCCAGCAGAATGCCGAACAGCGGGCCGATACAGGCACCGAGCACATCCAGCGTGTAGTGGATTAACTCCGGCGACTGGAACAGATTCCACGGCGTCAGCAGCACCGAGCCGACCGCCGCAATCATTCCCCCGGTACGGAAGCTGATCTTCTGCGGCGCGCAGTTAGAAAAATCAAACGCCGGTGAGACGAAGTTCGCCACGATATTAATGCCGATAGTCGCAGTAATCATGGTCAGCAGGCCAATCGCCATCGCCAGATCGCTGCCCACGTGGCTGACGGTTTCAATCGGGTCGGTGATCATTTTGCCAAACAGCGATTGCGTTCCCGAGACAATCACCACCGTCACAATCGAGAAGAGCAGGAAGTTAAAGGGCAGTCCCCAGCGGTTGCCGCGGCGGATCGCCTGCATGCTTTTGCCGTAGCGGGAGAAGTCACCAAAGTTGAGCAGCGGGCCGGAGAAGTAGGAGACCACCAGCGCCGTGGCGGTGATCATCTGCCACGCTTGCTCACCCGGCGTCAGCGCCTTGCTGGCAAGGGTAAAGGAGATGCCGTCAAACCCGGTCTGGTAGAGGATCCAGCCCGCCAGCGCCATCATCACTACATACACCGCCGGTCCGGCGACATCAATAAAGCGTTTGATCGCGTTCATTCCGTGCCAGAACACCAGTGCCTGCAGCGCCCACATAATGCCGAAGCAGATCCAGCCCAGCGCCGACAGCCCCAGAAAGTGGCTGCTTGTCAGCGCGCCCAGCGAAGGCCAGAATTTCAGCGCCACCAGCATCAGGGCGTTGGCGGCGAGATAGGTTTGAATCCCGTACCAGGCGAAGGCGATAAGTCCGCGGATCACCGCCGGAATATTGGCGCCGAATACGCCAAATGCCTGACGGCAAATCACCGCATAGGGCACGCCGGTCATCTGGCTCGGCTTCGCCACCAGGTTTGCACAGAGCTGCACAATACAGATCCCCACCAACAGGCAGAGCAGCACCTGCCAGCTGGCGAGCCCTAAGGCAAAGAAGCTGGCGGCAACCACATAGCCGCCCATGCTGTGCACATCGGACATCCAGAACGAGAAGATGTTGTACCAGGTCCAGTTCTGCTGGCGAGTCGGCGCAAGGTCCTCATTGGTCAATCTTGGGCTATAACGAGCATCGTACTGCGGTTCAGGGTTTGGCATGGAATCTGCTCCTTTAAATAGCGATAGCGTTCATAGGTCTGCTATCGGCTATTGCATTAACCAGGCCAGGTTTGGATTTTTTGTATACAAGACAGATAAAAACCGTATACAAAAAAGGCAATGCTGCGTCACACAGGAATCAGGTTATGAATCATTACACCGGGCTACAGGCGCCTGCGGATCGGGAAGAGAGAGAGCATTTCATCTGGCAATCGCTGTTAACGGCCATTGTTGAGCACCAGTTGCCGCCGGGCAGTAAGTTGCCTGAAGAGGCGCTGGCGGAAGTATTTGGCGTTAGCCGCACTGGCATTCGTAAAGTGCTCACACGCCTTGCAACGGTGCAAATGATCACCATCGCGCCCAGGCGCGGTGCATTTGTCGCTAATCCTGGCATCGACGAGTCAAAAGAGATCTTCGCCACGCGCAAAATGATCGAGTGTGCCAACCTGCCGCAGGTGCTGGCACATCTGCAACCGCCGCATCTGGCGGCGCTGGAGGCGATCATTGCCGAGGAGGAAGCGGCGCACCAGCAGCATGACGGCGCGGCGGCCATTCGCCACTCGGCGGCTTTCCATATTCAATTACAGGCGATATCGGGCAATACGGTGGTGACCGATATTATCACCACCCTGACGCAGCGCTCCTCGCTGGTGATTGCCGCCTGGGGCGCGCCGTGGCAGCAGGGCTGCCGCTGTCACGATCACGATGCGTTAATCGAACTCTTACGTAACAAAGACCTGGCGGGCCTTGAGCATGCCATGGCGCACCACTTCGACCACATTGTTTCCAGCCTGCGCTTTGAGCGCAGCGGCGAAACGCTGCCGGATTTTACCCGCCTGTTTGGCACCCGAGGAGAGCCGCAATGAGTGCATTTTGTATACAAGTCATTAACCCCAATACCAGCCCGGAGATGACCGAAACCATAGCCAGCGCTGCGCGCCGCATCGCCTCGCCGGGCACAACTATCCTCGCCAGCTGCCCGACGCAGGGCGTGGAATCCATAGAAGGGCATTTCGATGAAGCGATTGCCGCCATCGGCGTGCTGGAGCAGGTAAAGCAGGGCAAAGCGCAGGGCGCGCAGGGGCATGTGATCGCCTGCTTTGGCGACCCGGGATTGCTGGCGGCGCGGGAACTGGCGAGCGGCCCGGTTATCGGTATTGCCGAAGCGGCAATGCATATGGCGACGCTGGTGGCGACGCGTTTCTCGATTGTCACCACGCTGCCGCGCACGGTGATCATCGCCCGCCATTTACTGCGCCAGTATGGCTTTGAACATCACTGCGCCGCGCTGCACGCCATCGATTTACCGGTGCTGGCTTTGGAAGATGGCACGGGTCTTGCTCAGCAAAAGGTACGCGAGCGTTGTATACAAGCCAAACGTGAGGATGGAAGCGGGGCGATTGTGCTGGGGTGCGGCGGTATGGCGAATCTTGCCAGTGAACTGACGCAGGAGTTGGGCATCCCGGTGATCGACGGCGTAACGGCGGCGGTCAAAATGGTTGAGTCCTTGCTCGCCCTCGGTTTTGGCACCAGTAAATATGGCGATCTCGCGTATCCCAATAAAAAGCCGCTTTCAGGATGCTTCGATATGCTCAGCTGAAGGCGGCCCCGGTTAAGAGGTCGAATCAGCATGCAAGCAGCAACCGAGACTCCCTTCTGGCACTTTACTGCCGACTACCCGCGCGATATGGCGGGCTACGCCGGCAAGCCGCCGCACGCACAGTGGCCGGGCGGCGCGCGCATCGCCGTGCAGTTTGTGCTTAATTTTGAAGAGGGCGGAGAGAACCATGTTCTGCACGGCGACAGCGGCTCGGAGCAGTTTCTCTCCGACATCATCGGCGCGGCCAGCTACCCGGCGCGCCATATGTCGATGGACTCCCTCTATGAGTACGGTTCGCGCGCCGGTTTCTGGCGCATCCATCAGGAGTTTCAGCAGCGCGGCCTGCCGTTAACGGTGTTTGGCGTGGCGATGGCGCTGGCGCGCAATCCGGCGATTGTCGAGGCGATCAAGGCGGCGGATTATGACGTGGTGAGCCACGGCTGGCGCTGGATCCACTACCAGGATCTCGATATCCAGACCGAGCGCCAGCATATGCAGCAGGCGATTGAGATCCTGCAAACGCTGTTCGGCAAACGCCCGCTCGGCTGGTATACCGGGCGCGACAGCCCCAATACCCGCGCGCTGGTGGTAGAGCAGGGCGATTTTCTCTATGACAGCGACTACTACGGCGACGATCTGCCCTTCTGGACTACCGTCGGCGAAAAACCGCATCTGATTGTGCCCTACACGCTGGATGCCAACGACATGCGCTTTGCCACCGCGCAGGGGTTTAACACCGCCGAGCAGTTTTACACCTACCTGAAAGACAGTTTCGATGTGCTCTATGCCGAGGGCGAAACGGCACCGAAGATGATGTCGATCGGCATGCACTGCCGTCTGCTGGGGCGACCGGGGCGGTTTCGCGCCCTGCAGCGTTTTCTTGATTACGTGCAAAGCCACGACAAGGTGTGGATCTGCCGCCGCCAGGAGATCGCCGAGCACTGGCTGAAACATCACCCCTATAAAGCGTAACCGGCCTGCTGCCCGCCAGTGCGCGGGCGAAGTTTAGCGCGTCAGGCGCAGCTGCTGCAGGTTGCCATCAAGCTGTAGATCCGTTTGCAGACGCGCCACATCCCGGCAGATAAAGGCCATTTCGCGGTGCGCTTCCAGCTTCTGTCGCCACTTCTCAGGCACCTCGGCAAGATTGTCATACAGCGCTTCCAGCGTGGGAAAAGTGCTGAGCAGCTGGGTGGCGCTTTTCGGCCCGATCCCGGCGACGCCCGGTACTTTTGAACTGCTGATGCCCGCCAGCCCCCAGTAATCCGGCAGTTGCTGCGGCGTGACGCCATACTCCTGGTCAATAAACGGTGCATCCAGCCAGCGTTTCTGGAAGTAGTCGCGGATGCGGATGGTGGGTGAGAGCAGCTGGCAGTAGCCTTTGTCCGTCGAAACAATTGTCGCCTCTTGCCCCGCCTGCGCCATTTTCACCGCCAGCGTGGCGGCGAGATCGTCGGCTTCATTGCCCGGCGTCGCCCAGCAGCGAATGCCGCGCTGCTCAAACGCCGCGCGCAGTGCGGGCATCTCCTGATGCAGCGGCTCCGGCATCGGCGGTCGGCCCGCTTTGTAGTCCGGCAGCAGCTGGTGACGCCAGCCCTGATTGCGCGCTTCATCATCGAACACCGCCACCGCGTGGGTCGGCTGGCTGTGCACAATCAGTTGCTCAAGCGCGTGCAGGCAGGTCTCCGCGCAGGGCGAACCCTGCACCGCATGAATACGGCGGATAAGATTGAGTGCGTCGACAATAAGCAGATGAGCCACGGATACCCTCCTTGTAAGCGAGCGCTAAGGGTAACATTGCCCGCTTTATGAGGCTATGAAACGGTGACTATTCAGGAAGATGCCTCGCAAAACGAGGCATCTGTCAGGCAGGTTAATCGCAGGTAACGACCTTCATCGCCAGCCCGCCGCGGGAGGTTTCGCGGTACTTGGCGTTCATATCTTTGCCGGTTTCGTACATCGTCTCGATCACTTTATCGAGGCAGACGCGCGGCTCGCTGGTGCGGCGCAGCGCCATACGCGCGGCATTAACAGCCTTAACCGAGGCAATGGCGTTACGCTCAATACAGGGCACCTGTACCTGGCCGGCGACGGGATCGCAGGTCAGACCGAGGTTGTGCTCCATACCGATTTCCGCCGCAATGCACACCTGCGCCGGGCTGGCACCGAGCAGTTCAGCCAGACCGGCAGCTGCCATCGAGCAGGCGACACCCACTTCGCCCTGGCAGCCCACTTCCGCGCCGGAGATGGAGGCGTTCATCTTATAGAGTGAGCCGATGGCGCTGGCGACCAGCAGATAGCGTGCCAGCGAGTTAGCGTTCACTTCGCGGATAAACTTGTCGTAATAGGCCAGCACCGCCGGGACAATGCCGCAGGCACCGTTTGTCGGTGCGGTCACCACGCGGCCACCGGCAGCATTCTCTTCATTGACCGCCAGCGCGAACATATTGATCCAGTCGACAACCGCCATCGGATCGGTGGTGGTTTTATCACTGCTGACCAGCATGCGGCGCAGCGCGGCGGCACGACGCGGCACGCGCAGCCGTCCCGGCAACACGCCTTCGGTGTTGATGCCACGCTCAATGCCGCCGTGCATCACCTCCCAGACACGCGTCAGGTGCTGCTCCAGCTCCTCTTTGCTGTGCAGCGCCAGCTCGTTTTTCATCATCAGGCCGGAGAGGGAAAGCCCGCTCTCCTGGCAGTGACGCTGTAAATCGGCAGCGTTTTTATAGGGGTATGGCACCTCAACCGGCGCGCTGGTGGTCTGGCCGAAGTGTGCTTCGTCGACAATAAAGCCGCCGCCAATCGAGTAGTAGGTCTGGCTGTAGAGCACCGTTTCGCCCGCCAGCGCGGTGATGCGCATGCCATTCTCATGCAGCGAGAGATTATCGGCATGGAAATTCATGCAGCGATCGACCGGGAACTCCACTTCGTGCTCGCCGTTCGCCAGCAGCAGGCGGCCGTGCGTATTCACATCCTGAATAAAGCCCGGGATCGCATCAATATCAACGCTATCTGGCAGGTTGCCGGCCAGCCCCATAATAATGGCGATATCCGTATGGTGGCCTTTGCCGGTCAGGGAGAGCGAACCGTAAACGTCGACCACCACGCGGGTGACGTCGCGCAGCAGGCCGCGGGCAATCAAATCATCGGTGAACTGTTTGCCGGCTTTCATTGGGCCGACGGTGTGCGAGCTGGAGGGACCGATACCGATCTTAAAAATATCGAATACGCTGATCATAACGCGTTATCCATGACAAAGAGGGATCGCGCCGCCCGGCTGGACGGCGCGCAGAGATTAGCTGAACAGGGAGTAGAAAATCGCGGAGATAGCGATAAGACCCATAATCACAATGAAGACGTTGCTGATGTGACCGCTGTATTTACGCATCGCCGGAACACGGGCAATCGCATACATCGGCATCAGGAAGAGGATCATGGCGATAATCGGGCCGCCCAGCGTTTCAATCATGCCGAGGATGCTCGGGTTCCAGGTCGCAACAGCCCAGGTGGTCAGCAGCATAAACAGCGCGGTAATGCGGTTCAGCTTGTTGATTTCGATGGTTTTGCCTTTGCCGCGCAGAGATTTAATCACCATACCGTTGAAACCTTCACGCGCGCCGAGGTAGTGGCCGAGGAAGGATTTGGTGATGGCGATCATCGCGATGATCGGTGCCATCCAGGCGATGACTGGCGCATTAAAGTGGTTAGCCAGGTAGGAGAGAATCGAGATGTTCTGCTCTTTCGCCGAAGCCAGATCGGCCGGTGCCAGGCTCAGCACGCAGCTGAAGACGAAGAACATTACCGTCAGCACCATCATGATGTGGGCGAATGCCAGAATGCGTGAGCATTTACGTTCTGCTTCTGCGCCGTACTCTTCACGTTTCGCCACGGCGAAGGAGGAGATGATCGGTGAGTGGTTAAAGGAGAAGACCATCACCGGGATCGCCAGCCACAGGGTCATCCACAGGCCATTACCGGTAGCAGACGCGCTGTTGAAGGAGAGGGTTTCCAGCACCGCGCCGTTCCACTGCGGGATCAGGTAGACCGCGAGCAGCATCAGGGCGATAACAAACGGGAAGACCAGGATGCTCATCGCTTTGACGATCATCTGCTCGCCGAAGCGCACGATGGTCATCATACCGACGATCAGAATCAGGGAGAGAATGGCGCGAGGCGGCGGCGTCATGCCCAACTGGTGGGTCATAAAGCTGTCGACGGTGTTGGTGATCGCCACGCTATAGACCAGCAGAATCGGGTAGATGGCAAAGAAGTAGAGCAGGGTAATCAGTTTACCCGCGCCGATACCAAAATGTTCTTCCACCACTTCGGTGATATCTTCGCCGGGATTTTTACCGGAAAGCACAAAGCGGGTCAGGCCGCGGTGTGCGAAGTAGGTCATTGGGAAGGCGAGGATCGCCATGATGATCAGCGGAATCAGTCCGCCTACGCCAGCGTTGATGGGCAGGAACAGTACGCCAGCGCCAATCGCGGTACCGTAGAGGCCTAGCATCCACATGGTGTCGGTTTTACGCCATGCGCTCCGCGTTCCGGTTGAAGCCAGATTACTGGTTTGAGTCGTTTCCATTGGTAAATCTCCTGGGAAAATCAAAAAGCTGCCATTTAGACAAATCGTTTGCCATCCACGTCAGCGGTAATATTTTATCCGGTTGATTGCGGCTATTTTTATAATTTCTTACCGCAATTATTTGCAGCGGAAAGATACATGTATGTTATGACTCTATCAGTGATCAGGATCGCAATTGCAATAATCCACTTCTTAAGTGGGCATATTTAGACCATCTGTCTGCTTATCTAAAATCATCTGAGATTTATGGGCGCGAAGGCTATCACCCGCCAGATATGCGATCAAACTCACAGCGGTGAAAGACGATAAAAGCGCTGTAGATCATCCCATTAGCAGTGATTTATCGACTTTTAAGCCAACTGGAGTGGATCATTACCTTGTGCAGGGTAGGGGAATTGCCGCGCGAAAGGCGGGAAGGTATAAGGGCGGCTTATGGCCGCCCGGTAAAAAGGGGTTATCAGGCGCAGATTTCGTAGCAGGGGATATAGGCCGATCCGGGGAGTTTCATACGGTGCTGGGCGACAAAGCCCTGCAGCAGATCATCCATCCGGCGCATCATGTCGCTGTCGCCATGAATTTTGTAAGGGCCAAACGTTTCAATCGCACGAATGCCGTGCTCTTTAACGTTACCCGCCACAATGCCGGAGAAGGCGCGACGCAGATCCGCCGCCAGCACTTCGACGGGTTGATCCGGGTAGAGCTTCAGGTTGGCCATATTTTCATGGGTCGGCTCGAACGGCACCTGCAGATCCGGCGCAATGCGAATCGACCAGTTGAAGCTGTAGGCATCGCCGGTTTCGCGACGATTCTCTTTCACCTGCGGCATCGCCTTTTTCATCTGGCGCGCCACTTCGGCCGCATCGTTGATGATGATGGTGTAGTGACGGCGCGCGGCTTCGCCCAGCGTGTTGACGATAAATTCATCCAGCACGCGGAAGTAGTCGGCGCTCTCTTTCGGCCCGGTGAGGATCAGCGGCAGCACCTGATTTTTGTTCGCCGGGTTCATCAGAATACCCAGCAGGTAGAGCAACTCTTCCGCCGTGCCGACGCCGCCCGGGAAGATAATGATGCCGTGGGCGATACGCACAAACGCTTCCAGACGCTTTTCAATGTCCGGCATGATAATCAGCTCGTTAACCAGCGGGTTTGGCGGCTCTGCGGCGATGATCGATGGTTCGGTCATGCCGATAAAACGCCCCTCTTTATAACGCTGCTGCGCGTGGCCGACCGCTGCGCCCTTCATCGGCGCTTCCATTGCTCCCGGCCCGCAGCCGGTACAGATATTCAGCTCGCGCAGGCCAAGCTGGGTGCCGACGCGGCGTGCGTAGAGGTACTCGGTTTCGTTGATCGAGTGGCCGCCCCAGCAGACCACCATGCTCGGCGCTTCGCCGACGTGCAGGGCACGGGCGTTACGCAGAATTGAGAAGACCAGGTTGGTGATATGGGTCGAACTCTCCATATCAAGATGCTGAAAGCGCCCGGCGTTATGGATCTGGCCGTTCACAAACAGGATATCGCGCAGCACGGCAAACAGGTTGGCCTGTAGCGCGCGGATCAGACGCCCGTCGACAAACGCCTCTTCCGGTGGGTTAATCAACTCCAGCTTGACGCCGCGTTCACGGCGCAAAACGTTGATATCAAAACTTTCGTTACGGGAGAGCAGCTCTTTGCTGCTGTCGGTCTGGCTCCCTGAGTTCAGTACAGCGAGCGAACAGTTGCGAAACAGTTGATACAGGTCGCTGCTGGCCGTGCGTTTAAGCATATCGACTTCCAGCTGCGACAACATATCCATCGAGCCAAGCGGGCTAATATGTGTAATCAAGTGAACTCCTTACGGGACGAAAATTTTATCTTCCCTGCTGATTACAATAGCCCTGGCTTATGACGTTTAACAACCTGTCAACGCATGTTTTACTGGCGCGCCAGCCGCCCGGTTGCCGGAACGAAGTCTGTATTGCTGCGCCACGGGTTGATATCGAGGCCGCCGCGTCGGGTGTAGCGCGCGTATACGCTGAGGGATTCCGGCTGGCAGAAGCGCTGAATATCCGTAAAGATGCGCTCAACGCACTGCTCGTGAAACTCATTATGATGGCGGAACGACACCAGATAGCGCAGCAGTTTTTCCCGGTCGATTTGCGCCCCGCGATACTGGATCTGCACCGAGCCCCAGTCCGGCTGGTGGGTAATCAGACAGTTGGATTTCAGCAGATGGCTAACCAGTGTCTCTTCCACCACTTCGCCATGCGCGGCGTCGGTCAACAGCGCAGCATCAAACTCATAGTTATCAATAGCGATATCCTGATCGTCGATGCAGAGGCCAGCAAAGCGGGCAACCGGCTGGCCTTCCAGCTCATCGACGCGGTAGAGCGTGACGCTTACCGCACCCTGCGCGCAGGCGCTGAGATCGCGTTGCAAGGTGCTGCGTACTTCATCCCAACTGGCGAAACGGGTCTGGTTAAAGCTGTTGAGATAGAGTTTAAAACTTTTAGACTCCACCAGATTGAGGCTGGCGTAATCCAGTTCCACCTGGCCGACCGCGACCTGCGGCAGCCCGTTGGCATTGAGCCAGGAGAGCTCATACAGCGTCCAGATATCCGCGCCGTGAAAGGGGAGGTTATCAGCCTTCAGCCCAAGGGGATCGCGGTTGAGGGAGCGCGGCACGCCTTGCAGCAGGCTGGCGTCATAGGTGTCGCGGTAGTCGGTGGTTTTGCCCAGCGTCAGGCCCGAAAGCGCCTGGTGGTTATCATAAGAAGACATGTTTCATCGCCATTTTGCAGGTAAACTATGGCGCAAGTTTATCCTGGCTTAAGTAAAGAGAGAAATCGGTGGAAAAAGAGACGGCTCAGGCGCTGAAAGCCTTTACGGAACGTTATTGCGATGCGTGGCATGCGGCGCACGGCAGTTGGCCGCAGAGTGAAGATCTGTATGGCGTCCCTTCGCCCTGCATTATCTCTTCTACCGACGATGCCGTTTTCTGGCAGCCGCAGCCCTTTACGGCGCAGCAGAACGTCCACCCCGTTGAACAGGCGATGGAGATTGTGGTACAACCGCCGATCCATGCCTTCTATACCACGCAGTTTGCCGGTGATATGGGCGCGCGGTTGGGGGATATCAGCCTGACGCTGCTGCAAACCTGGAGCGAAGCGGATTTTGTCCGGGTACAGGAAAATCTGATTGGGCACCTGGTGACGCAGAAAAGGCTCAAATTATCGCCTACACTTTTTATTGCCACGCTTGAGAGCGAGCTGGACGTCATCTCGGTGTGTAACCTGAGCGGTGAGGTGATGCAGGAGACGCTCGGTACGCGCAAACGCACGCGTCTGGCCAGCGATCTGCCCGATTTCCTCACTCAGCTACAACCCGTCGTGTAAGCCCTTAGCCTACGTCCCGTGTGAGAGATCTCTTACAAAGCCTGTAGGAGATCGGCTGTTCGTATTCTATAACTCACGTGAGTTATCTTTATTTAAACAATTATAAATCATAATGTTAATACGATAATCCCTGGGGTTAATGCCCGATTACGGCATAGCTTTGTCGTTAAGTCTCCTTGTAAGACCGGCCGGAATACGTAATTCTATCTCCTGTCGACACGGAGTCTGACTAAGAGACGTACATCAGGATGATGTTGTTTCTGGACACACCGGGAAGGTGCTTCACGGACAGACTTCAGGACGAAGTGAGAGGATATCGCCGGAGTGCGTTAAAGGACACCTCCAGGACGGAGAATGAGAGCCGGTCAGGATGGACGGTAGATCAGGAGGATCCAGGACACGCTTTAAGGATAAGGCCAGGTCACATCGGGGTGGTGTGAGCATGATGCGTTGTTTAAGGATGAACGGGTCAGGAGACCGCAGGAAAAGTTTTCATGGATGAGCAGGGAGCACACGGGTAGCCGGATAGCTGCGAAACGAACCGGGAGCACTGTTTTTACAGTGCTCCCTTTTTTTATTTCTTCCGCTCTTTGCTATGCTGCGCGCCAGTCTGATTAAACGGGGGCTTTTATGACTCAACATCAACGCGTGCGCCAGCAGCTTCAGCTGATTGAAGCGCAGCTGCGCGAGCACGATCTCTGGCAAACCACTGCCCCGGCGCTGAGCGCCTTTGAAAGCACGCAACCCTTCTGCATGGACACCCTCGCACCCTTTGAGTGGCTGCAGTGGGTGCTGATCCCTCGTATGCACGCGCTGCTCGACAGCAAGCAGGCGCTGCCGCAGGCGTTTGCTATCGCGCCCTATTACGAAATGGCCCTTGAGGCGACACACCCCTCCCGCGATGCGATGCTGGTTCATCTCCAGCAGCTTGACGCGCTGTTTAGCGACGAAAACCACTGATGCTGGAGATAATCTACCAGGATGAGTGGCTGGTCGCCGTCAACAAACCCTCCGGCTGGCTGGTGCACCGCAGCTGGCTCGACCGCGACGAAAAAGTGGTGGTGATGCAGACCGTGCGCGACCAGATTGGTCAGCATGTCTTTACCGCCCATCGTCTCGACAGGCCGACTTCTGGCGTCCTGCTGATGGGGCTCTCCAGCGAAGCGGGGCGGCGTTTATCCCAGCAGTTTGAACAGCACCAGATGCAGAAGCGCTACCACGCGATTGTGCGCGGCTGGCTGATGGAGGAGGCATTGCTCGACTATCCATTGGTCGAGGAGCTGGACAAAGTAGCGGATAAATTCGCCCGCACCGATAAAGATCCGCAGCCTGCCGTAACCCACTATCGCGGCCTTGCGACGACCGAATTACCGGTTGCGATTAGTAAGTTTCCCTCTACGCGCTATGGGCTGGTCGAGCTGGAGCCGAAAACCGGACGCAAACACCAGCTTCGCCGCCATCTCTCCCATCTGCGCCATCCGATTATTGGTGACAGCAAGCATGGCGATCTGCGGCAAAACCGCAGCGCGGCGGCGCATTTCGGCCTCAACCGCCTGATGCTGCACGCCAGCCAGTTAAGCCTTACGCACCCGTTTACCGGCGAGGCGCTAACCCTGCGCGCCGGCTTCGATGCGGTATGGATGCAGGCGCTGGATCAGTTCGGCTGGCGCGGCCTTCTCCCTGAGAATGAAAGGGTTGAGTTTAGCGGCCTCAGCGGTCAGGATGAGGGCAATCTGGAATCACGCAAGGAGTGATAAGCATGGCGAATATAGGCATTTTTGTCGGCACGATGTACGGCAATTCGCTGCTGGTAGCGGAAGAAGCGCAGGCGATTTTGGAAGCCCAGGGCCATACGGCAAAGGTGTATGAAGATCCCGAAGCGGCGCAGTGGGAGGGCAACAAAGGCAACTATGCGCTGGTAGTCACCTCTACCACCGGCCAGGGCGATCTGCCGGACAGCATCGCGCCGCTGTTTCACTACCTGCGCGACACCATCGGCTATCAGCCCGAACTGCGCTACGGCGTGATTGCACTGGGCGACAGCACCTACAGCCACTTCTGCGGCGGCGGGAAAAAATTTGATGCGCTGTTGCAGGAGCAGGGCGCGCAGCGCATCGGCGAAGTGCTGCTGATTGATGCCAGCGAAGATCCGGAGCCAGAAAGCGTCTCCAACCCGTGGGTTGAGCAGTGGGCAAGCCTGCTGAAATAGGCCCGTTTCCCTCCCGCCTGCCGGGAGGGTTAGCCTCTTTTTATTAACCGTCAAGCGACGCCATTCACACTCTTCGCACCTGACCCGCGCTTTTACCCCGTCGTTTATCGTCTGTTTCAATTTTCGTGAAATACCCCCCATCGCCCTGGGCTAATGCCCCAAACCCGCGCTGAGCTGTCGCCGAATGTTGTGTTGATGCACGGTGAGAGTTACCAGGCCGCTTTTTATACTCCTTGAGCCAGTTAACAAAGCCGCCCGCCGTGGAGTGAAAACGCGTCGGGCCGCGGCATAAAAAGAGCGACAGCGTTCTGTCTTCCCCTACAGGTTGCGCCGTACAGGATGCATGTTGAAAAGAACATCTATGCTTCGGGAGTACAACCATGAGTGCATTAAGCCAGGCGGCGAGCGGCGCTGAAAAGCGCACTAACGCCCGCTACTGGATCGTGGTGATGCTATTTATCGTCACATCCTTCAACTACGGCGATCGCGCTACGCTATCGATTGCTGGCTCGGAAATGTCCAAGGCTATCGGCCTTGATCCTGTCGGTATGGGCTATGTCTTCTCCGCCTTCTCCTGGGCCTATGTCATCGGCCAGATCCCGGGCGGCTGGCTGCTTGACCGCTTCGGCTCGAAACGCGTCTACTTCTGGTCCATCTTCACCTGGTCGCTCTTTACCCTGCTGCAAGGGTTCGTCGATCTCTTCAGCGGCTTTGGCATCATCATCGCGCTCTTTACGCTGCGCTTTATGGTCGGCCTGGCAGAAGCCCCCTCGTTTCCGGGCAACAGCCGCATCGTTGCCGCCTGGTTCCCGGCGCAGGAGCGCGGCACGGCAGTCGCCATCTTCAACTCCGCGCAGTACTTCGCCACGGTGATCTTCGCGCCGATCATGGGCTGGCTAACCCATGAAGTGGGCTGGTCGCACGTCTTCTTCTTTATGGGCGGGCTTGGGATCTTCATCAGCTTCCTGTGGCTGAAAATGATCCACGAGCCGAACCAGCATCCGGGCGTCAACAAAAAGGAGCTGGAGTACATCGCCGAGGGCGGCGCGCTGATCAATATGGATCTGAAAAACAATCAGCAGAAAGTGCCCTTTTCGCAGAAGTGGGGCCAGGTCAAACAGCTGCTCGCCTCACGCATGATGATCGGCGTTTATCTCGGGCAGTACTGCATTAACGCCTTAACTTACTTCTTTATCACCTGGTTCCCGGTCTATCTGGTGCAGGCGCGCGGCATGTCGATCCTGAAAGCGGGCTTTGTCGCCTCGATCCCGGCGATCTGCGGCTTTGTCGGCGGCGTGCTTGGTGGGGTGATCTCCGACTGGTTAATGCGCCGCTACGGATCGCTGAACGTGGCGCGTAAAACGCCCATCGTGCTGGGCATGCTGCTCTCGATGAGTATGGTGTTCTGTAACTACACCGATTCGGAAACCCTGATTATTGCCTTTATGGCGCTGGCCTTCTTTGGCAAAGGGATCGGTGCGCTCGGTTGGGCAGTGATGGCGGATACTGCGCCGAAAGAGATCAGCGGCCTGAGCGGCGGCCTGTTTAATATGTTCGGCAATATCTCCGGCATCGTCACGCCGATTGCGATTGGCTACATCGTCGGCACCACCGGCTCGTTTAACGGCGCGCTGATTTACGTTGGCGTTCATGCGCTGGTGGCGGTGCTCAGTTACCTGGTGCTGGTGGGCAATATCAAACGCATCGAACTTAAACCCGTAACAGGACGCGAATGATGAATACACAAGCCACGCCCGTCATCACCGACATGAAGGTGATCCCGGTTGCCGGGCACGACAGCATGCTGATGAATATCGGCGGCGCGCATAACGCTTACTTCACCCGCAATATCGTGGTGCTGACGGACAGCGCCGGGCAGACCGGCGTAGGTGAAGCGCCGGGTGGAGAGGTGATCTATCAAACACTGGTCGATGCCACGCCAATGGTGGTGGGACAAGAGATCGCCCGGCTGAACAAAGTGGTGCAGCGGGTGCACAAAGGCAACCAGGCGGCGGATTTCGACACCTTCGGCAACGGCGCGTGGACCTTTGAACTGCGCGTTAACGCCGTCGCGGCGCTGGAGGCGGCGCTGCTCGATCTGCTCGGCAAAACCCTGAATGTCCCGGTGTGCGAACTGCTGGGGCCGGGCAAACAGCGCGATGCCGTTACCGTGCTCGGCTACCTCTTCTATGTCGGCGATCGCACGAAAACCGATTTGCCCTATCTGGATGCGACGCCGGGCAGCCATGAGTGGTACCGGCTGCGCCATCAGGAGGCGATGAGCAGCGAAGCGGTGGTGCGCCTTGCCGAAGCGTCGCAGGATCGTTACGGCTTTAAAGATTTCAAACTGAAGGGCGGCGTGCTGCCGGGCGAGAAGGAGATCGATACCGTGCGCGCGCTGAAAAAACGCTTCCCCGATGCGCGCATCACCGTCGATCCTAACGGCGCGTGGCTGCTCGACGAAGCTATTCGCCTCTGTAAAGGGCTGAACGATGTGCTGACCTACGCGGAAGATCCCTGCGGCGCGGAGCAGGGTTTCTCCGGGCGTGAAGTGATGGCGGAGTTTCGCCGCGCCACCGGTCTGCCGGTTGCCACCAATATGATCGCCACCAACTGGCGGGAGATGGGCCACGCGGTAATGCTCAACGCGGTCGATATTCCGCTCGCCGATCCGCACTTCTGGACCCTCTCCGGCGCGGTGCGCGTCGCGCAGCTGTGCGACGACTGGGGCTTAACCTGGGGCTGCCACTCCAACAACCATTTCGATATCTCGCTGGCGATGTTTACCCACGTCGCCGCCGCTGCACCAGGCACGCCAACGGCGATTGATACCCACTGGATCTGGCAGGAGGGCGACGCGCGCCTGACGAAAGAACCTTTGCAGATCCGCGAGGGGAAAATCACCGTACCGGACGCGCCGGGTCTTGGCGTTGAGCTGGACTGGGCGCAAATTGAGAAAGCGCACGCACTCTATAAAACCTTGCCTGGCGGCGCGCGCAATGACGCAGGCCCGATGCAGTACCTCATTCCTGGCTGGACGTTTGATAAAAAACGCCCCGTTTTTGGACGGCATTAAAAGAGCAAAAGGACACCATTATGAGTACTTACAGTTCCACGCCCGTTGTGGCATCGATGCAGGTTATTCCCGTTGCCGGTCACGACAGCATGTTGATGAACCTGAGCGGGGCGCACGCGCCTTTCTTCACCCGCAATATCGTGATCATTAAAGATAACGCCGGTCATACCGGGGTTGGCGAAATCCCCGGCGGGGAGAAGATCCGCCAGACGCTGGAGGAGGCCGCTGCGCTGGTGGTCGGTAAAACGCTTGGCGAATACAAAAATGTGCTCAACAGCGTGCGCAACACCTTTGCCGACCGCGATGCCAGCGGGCGCGGGCTGCAGACCTTCGATCTGCGCACCACCATTCATGTGGTCACCGGTATCGAAGCGGCGATGCTCGATCTGCTCGGTCAACACCTTGGCGTGAACGTTGCCTCCCTGCTCGGCGAAGGCCAGCAGCGCAGCGAAGTGGAGATGCTCGGTTACCTCTTCTTTGTCGGCGATGCCAAAAAGACGCCCCTGCCTTACCAGAGCCAGCCCGACGATGCGTGCGACTGGTATCGCATCCGCCATGAAGAGGCGATGACGCCGGATCGCGTGGTGCGCCTGGCGGAAGCGGCTTATGAGAAATATGGCTTTAACGACTTCAAACTGAAGGGCGGCGTGCTGGCCGGGATGGAAGAGGCAGAAGCGATTGCCGCGCTGGCAAAACGTTTCCCGCAGGCGCGCGTCACCCTCGATCCGAACGGCGCGTGGTCGCTCGATGAGGCGATCGCCATCGGCAAGCAGCTGAAAGGTGTGCTCGCCTACGCTGAAGATCCGTGCGGGGCCGAGCAGGGCTTCTCCGGGCGTGAAGTGATGGCGGAGTTCCGCCGCGCCACCGGTCTGCCGACCGCCACCAATATGATCGCCACCGACTGGCGGCAGATGGGCCACACCCTGTCGCTGCAATCGGTCGATATTCCGCTGGCCGATCCGCACTTCTGGACCATGCAGGGCTCGGTGCGCGTGGCGCAGATGTGCCATGAGTTTGGCCTCACCTGGGGTTCGCACTCCAATAACCACTTTGATATTTCACTGGCGATGTTCACCCATGTCGCTGCCGCTGCGCCGGGCAAGATCACCGCCATCGACACTCACTGGATCTGGCAGGAGGGCAACCAGCGCCTGACCAAAGCGCCGTTTGAAATCAAAGGCGGAATGGTGCAGGTGCCGACCACGCCGGGTCTCGGCGTTGAGCTGGATATGGATCAGGTGATGAAGGCTAACGAGTTGTACCAAAAGCATGGGCTCGGCGCGCGCGACGATGCGATGGGCATGCAGTACCTGATCCCCGACTGGAAATTCGATAACAAGCGTCCCTGCATGGTGCGTTAATGAAATTGCCACTCCTTGCGGGGGCTGGCATTTCCCACTGCCCGCAAGGTGTATGCTTACCGTGGTGAATATGCGTAAGGACGGCTTATGAAAATTGTCATCGCACCGGACTCCTACAAAGAGAGTTTAACGGCCCTGGAGGTGGCGACCGCCATTGAAGCGGGGTTTAGCGAGGTGTACCCCAACGCTGAGTACGTGAAAATCCCGGTGGCGGACGGCGGGGAAGGGACGGTAGAAGCGATGGTCGCCGCCACCCAGGGGCGGGTGGTGAAGGTGACGGTTAAAGGGCCGCTCGGCGAGGAGGCCGACGCCTTTTATGGCCTCTCCGGCGATGAGCAATCGGCGTTTATCGAAATGGCGGCAGCAAGCGGGCTGGAGCGCGTGCCCACGGCGAAGCGCGATCCGTTAATCACCACCTCATGGGGAACCGGGGAGCTGATCCGCCATGCGCTGGATGCGGGCGTGAAACAGATCATTATCGGCATTGGCGGCAGCGCGACCAACGATGGCGGCGCAGGCATGGTGCAGGCGCTGGGTGCAAAGCTTCTTGATGAGCAGGGGGAGCAGATCGCCACAGGCGGCGCGGCGCTGGAGCGCCTGGCGCGTATTGATATTGGCGAGCTGGATTGTCGCCTGGCGCAGTGCCGGATTGATGTGGCCTGCGATGTCACCAATCCGCTTACCGGTAAAGAGGGAGCCTCGGCGGTGTTCGGCCCGCAAAAAGGGGCGACGCCGGAGATGATCACGCGGCTGGATAAGGCGCTGGCGCACTACGCGCAGATTATTGCCCGCGATCTCGATTGCGATGTGTTAACGCTCTCCGGCGGCGGCGCGGCGGGTGGCATGGGCGCGGCGTTGTACGCTTTTTGCGGAGCCGAGCTGCGCCAGGGGATTGAGATTGTGACCGATGCGCTGGCGCTGGATAAGCACGTGGCCGATGCGGATCTGGTGATCACCGGCGAAGGGCGAATCGACAGCCAGACCGTGCACGGTAAAGTGCCGGTCGGCGTGGCGAAGGTCGCCAAACGGTATGATATTCCGGTGATCGGCATTGCCGGCAGTTTGACCGCCGATGTTGGTGTGGTGCACGAGCACGGCATCGACGCGGTGTTCAGCGTGATTTACAGCATCTGTTCCCTCGACGAGGCATTAGCCAACGCCGGGGAGAATGTGCGCCTCACCGCGCGCAATGTGGCGGCGGTATTAAAAGCGGGGCAGGGGTTACGGTAAGGCGTGCCGAATGCCTGATGGGTGGTTATGCCGGATGGCGGCTGCGCCTTATCCGGCCTACGTTCACGAAGCCGCTGAAACCGCGTAGGCCGGATAAGCGTTTACGCGCCATCCGGCAATGAACGCTGCTTAACCAATCAACCGGTGCGCTTCGCGCGCTACGTTATCCATCTCGTCGAGCAATTCGAGAAGCTCCGGCTCCAGATCTTCGGCGGCCACGCCGCTGCGCAACTGGTGCTCAAGCAAATGGCAGAGCTTTTTCAGGCGCGGTACGCCGCTATAGCCGCAGCTGCCGTGCAATTTATGGATCCCTTCCGCCAGCCCGCTGGGCGCTTCGCCGACCAGCTGCTCTTCAACCATATTGCGGATCTCTGGCAGAAATTCGACCAGCATATGCAGCATATCGCGCGCCAAATCTGATTTCCCCGCTGCCTGACGCAGCGCTAACTGCCAGTCGAGCGTCGTTTCATCATCCACGGTAATAACTGGCGGCGTCTGCTCTGCTTCCGGCTCCAGCGGCGTCAACCATGGGCCGACGCTGTGGCCGGGCTTATAGCGCAGCAGCAGGTTCCGCAGCTTCTCCTCCTCAATCGGCTTCGCCAGGTAGTCATTCATCCCGGCGCTGAGCAGCTTCTCTTTCTGCCCGGCCATCGCATGGGCGGTGACGGCGACCACCGGCGTCTGCTGCTGGTGCGGCAGCTGGCGAATCAATTCGCAGGCGCGAATCCCGTCCATCTCCGGCATCTGAATATCCATCAGCACCAGATCGAACTGCATCTGCTTCGCCCGCTCAAGGGCTTGCTGGCCGCTTTCACATAACTCCACCTGCTGAACCTGATCCTCAAGCAGCGCGCCAATCAGCTTCAGGTTGGCGGGGTTATCATCCACCGCCATCACTGACATCGGCAATTTGGTCTCGTCGGGCGCGGGCAGCTCCGCCAGCCGCGTGATGCGGCAATATTCCGTTAACGCAGGCAGCAGGCGCGTCGAGGTGAGCGGTTTAAGCAGACAGGCCGCCGCGCCATCCTGTTTGAGCGATTCGGCGTCAACCTGCGCGTGGCATGGCAGCGCCAGCAGCAGGTAGTCGGTCATCGCCGCGGCACGCGCCAGGCGGTCATGCTGCATACTCAGCGGCTCGCGCACGGTCACCGGGATCGCCATCAGCAGCATGTCGTAGTGTGCCTGCGGCAGCGCGGAAAACGACGGGCTGTAAATCACCTCCAGCGGCGTTTCGCTCAGCACATCGAGCGTACACTGCGCCGCCGTCGCATTTGGCTCCACGTAGGCCAGACGCTTGCCGACCAGACAGCGGGTCGGCTGCATCTCGCTGATAGCATTCGGGTTAAGATCGAGATTGATATGGAACCAGAAGGTTGAGCCGCGATT